>NZ_JBLVOC010000026.1:265245-288467 GCF_053543575.1 Glutamicibacter sp. AGC84 | reverse complement strand
GCCATCCACCACGAAATTGGCTTAGTTCGAGTTGGGCAACCGAACCGGCATCACGAGGTAGCGATACTGGTCCTGGTCATCCTCATCCAGCTTCTTCTGGCCGGTCAGCATGGCCGGCTTGGGCGCACTGGTGAAGGAGAAGCGCACGAAATCGGTATTGAAGGAGTTCAGGCCTTCGGACAAGAAGGTCGGGTTGAAGGCAACGACGATGTCTTCGCCGCGAAGAGACGCAACAATAGCTTCTTCAGCCTGCGCGTCTTCGCCGGTGCCAGCATCCAAGGTCAGCTGGCCATCGGTAAAAGCCATGCGAACTGGGGTATTGCGTTCGGCAACCACCGATACACGACGAACAGCTTCCATCAGCTCGCTGGTGCGAACGGTGGCATGGATTGGGGTGTCGCTTGGGAACAGCGAGCGGATCTTCGGGTATTCGCCATTGATCAGCAGCGAAGTGGTCCGGCGGTTGGAGCTTTCGAAGCCAACCATTTCGCCGTTCTCGCTCATTGCAAGCTTCAGCTCGCCAGAGCTCGAGAGAGTCTTGGCAACTTCGTTGAGGGTCTTGGCTTTGATCAGGAAGGAGGTCGAGATTTCTGCCTGGTTCGGAGTCCAATTGAGCTCACGCAGAGCCAGACGGTAGCGGTCCGTGGCCAAGAATGTGATCAGGTCATTTTCAATTTCAACCTTGATGCCGGTGAGAACTGGCAAGGTGTCGTCCTTGGACGCCGCAACGATAACCTGCGATACAGCTTCGGAGAATGCTTGGCCATCGATAGTGCCGGCGATAGCTGGAAGTTCAGGCAGGGTTGGGTATTCATCAACTGGCATGGTGGCCAGGTGGAATCGTGAACGGCCACAGGTCAGCGAGATCTTCGAGCCTTCGGTCTCCAAGGTGACCGTCGAGTTAGGCAGCGATCGGGTGATCTCAGCCAAGAGCTTGCCGGAAACCAAGATCGAACCCTGCTCAGAAATGTCCGCGGGAATCTCAATATGCGAGGAAATCTCATAGTCGAATCCCTCGAGCCGAACCAGGCCTTCATGGGTGGTGATGAGAATGCCAGCCAAAACAGGTGATGGTGGTCGCTGTGCCAGGGACCGGGCAGTCCAGGATACGGCGTCTGCCAATACATCCTTTTCAACGCTGAACTTCACGAAAAATCCGCCTTTCGGAACCCATAAGTCTTAAGTCAGGCCAAGAAGGTTGTTCCCTCGCCAAGTTCTTAAGCATAGAGCAGGTAATTGCACGTTTTATCCATCTAATCTTGCCACGCCCTGATAGCGCAACGTCTGCTCAATGAACGAAGTGTGGACGATGCAACAAAAAATTGTTCTGCACAGGATTTGGCTCGAGGGTGTGGAGTGGACTCGTTATTTGGATGATTAAGGGTTTAAAGGAGAAGTGTTAATAACCCTTGTGGATACTGTGGATAAGGCCTGTAACCCCAGACCCGCCCACGATTGTGCATGTGAACAATCTGTGGTTGAACATGAGACTCAGTTCCACCATCCTGTTGATACTCAGTTCCATGATTTTTAACGTCCACATGGTTTGCGCACTTATCCGCAGGTCGTCACCAAATCATCCACAGTCTTATCCACACCTGTGATTTCTCGCCGCTAGTGCTCCCGCTGGCTCTGCTTAATCCGGTTGGTTAGCTCGGTGACCTGATTAAAGATCGCTCGGCGCTCGGCCATGAGCTCACGGATCTTACGATCCGCGTGAATCACGGTGGTGTGGTCGCGGCCGCCAAGTTCTGCACCAATCTTCGGCAGCGACATGTCGGTAAGCTCACGCAGCAAGTACATGGCGATCTGGCGCGCGGTGACCAAAGTACGAGTTCGCGACTTGCTGTTCAGCTCATCAATACTCAGTCCGAAGTACTCTGCGGTCTGCTTGATGATGGTCGACGGCGTGATTTCCTGGGCCCCGTCTTCGCTGATCAAGTCCTTGAGCACGGTTTCGGCCAATGCAAGGTCCACGGGCTGGTTATTCAGCGACGCGAAAGCGGTGACACGGATCAAAGCACCTTCGAGTTCCCGGATATTCGTGGAAATACGCGAAGCAATGTACTCCATGACATCACTTGGAGCTGAAAGATTTTCAGCGTCGGCCTTCTTACGCAAAATCGCAATACGCGTCTCCAGCTCTGGTGGCTGAATATCGGTCAGCAGGCCCCACTCGAAGCGCGAACGCATGCGGTCTTCGAATCCCTGCAGCTGCTTGGGAGGCAGATCAGAGGTGATGACAACCTGCTTGTTGTGGTTGTGCAGCGCATTGAAGGTATGGAAGAACTCTTCCTGGGTAGCGTCCTTGTTGGCCAAGAACTGAATGTCGTCAATGAGCAGAATGTCGACATTGCGGTAAGTCTGCTTGAAACTTGCGCCCTCGTCGTCGCGGATCGAGTTGATGAAATCATTGGTGAACTCTTCGGAGTTCACGTAGCGCACGCGGATGCCCTTGTAGAGATGGCGTGCGTAGTGGCCAATGGCATGCAGCAAGTGAGTCTTGCCCAGACCTGAATCACCATAGATGAACAGCGGGTTGTAGGCCTTGGCCGGCGCTTCGGCAACAGCAACGGCTGCGGCGTGGGCAAAGCGGTTCGATGAGCCGATCACGAAGGTGTCGAAAATGTACTTCGGGTTCAGCCGGCCGAACTCCTGCGAATTCGATGGGGGAGTTGGCTGCGGTGCTGGCTGGGGGCGCGGACCAGGAGTCTCAACGACTGCTGGAGCTGACGGCGCGGCGGCTTTGGCTTCAGGCTCATCTTCTTCGAGCTCATCCGAGAGCGAGAGATCAACGCTGACGGCGCAACGGATCTCGTCCTGGAAGACTTCTCGCAGTGCTTCATCCAGCGGCTCGCGCAGCTGAGTCTGCAGAATATCGCGGGTGAGGTCATTGGGTACCGCAACTAAGAGCGTCGTACCGATTAGTCCCTGAGGTTTAGCCAGCGATACGAAGGCACGGTAACGCGCCTTGACGCGATCATCATCCTCGATCTTCCGGATGACTTGGCGCCAAGAGCTACCAATGCTATTGGTTTCGTCGCTGCTCACTAAGGGCGCCCCGCTTCCGTTTAAATGCAATCTTGGTCACAAGAATCCTGTTTCCAGGCTTCTGAAACGTCGTTTTCTGGACCACGTCTGCATTGATTCTATCCATCATCCACACAGTTATGCACAGCTCCGTGGAAAAACCGGGTGTTATTACTGTGGAAAACGGGTTTTCCCTTGAAATCAAGCGTTTTTCGCTGCGAGATGACTAGCTGCTTTGCGGAAAACTGTGAATTTTCTTTCGTTATGCACAGCCTTAATCCACAAGTCTGGGGTAGATTATTCACAGGCCGACTCTCGAAGTAGGGAGCATGGGCAGAACTCGTGCGCCAATTTGACCTTGCGCGCATAGTTTTCTATTGTTATTCAGTCCTATGCGCATCTTTTTGCGACTTGCTCATTTTTGGAAGAGCCCGCGAAAAAAGCGCATTTTATAAAAAGCACGAGCGTCATCCTGTTGTTATCCAGCTAGCTAGTAACGGGTAGTACGCATCATCTAAAACGTTTTGGAGTGTCACCGTGAGCAAGCGGACTTTTCAGCCTAACAACCGTCGTCGTTCGAAGAAGCATGGCTTCCGCCTTCGTATGCGTACCCGTGCAGGTCGTGCCATCCTTTCGGCACGTCGCGGCAAGGGTCGCACCGAGCTGTCCGCATAAATTTGCGAAACAGCTCTTGGCAGCATGACTTCAACGAGCTCAGCTAAAGAGCAACCCGAAGCCGATGTTGCCTAAGAATCAGCGACTGCGCCTAGCGCAAGACCTTACAGCCACTGTACGTTCCGGCGTCCGAAGCGGACGCCGGAACGTCGTGCTATATGCACGGCACCGAGAAACCGAAGAGTTCCTTGGTGACAGGTTTGGATTCATTGTTTCCAAGGCTGTAGGTATTGCCGTTAAAAGGAATCTCACCAAACGACGAATGCGGGAAATCGCCCACGAGCTGCGGCGCGTGGACGGCGACGTCGATTTCGTCTTCCGTGCACTTCCTGGCGCCGCCGAACTCTCTTGGGAAGAACTCAACTCCCAGGTCAATTCAGCCTTCTCCGCTGTTTTGCGCAAGATTGAGGCGCGCTGATGCGTAAGGACTTAGCTCCGCGTACCGGTTTGCTGTGGTTCATCATCGATATCCCACGCAACATCGTTATCGGGCTGCTCAAGACTTACCGAAAACTCATCTCGCCACTATATGGCGATGTATGCCGATACTTTCCTAGCTGTTCTGCCTATGGGCTCGAAGCAGTGACTCAGCACGGCGTTGTCAAAGGCGCCGGATTGACCACTTGGCGGATTCTCCGATGCAATCCGTGGTCCCACGGAGGCGTCGACCACGTTCCTGAGGGACCGAGGATTTGGCCAGAAGGCAAACTGCCGAGGATCATAGTTCTGAATCATCCTGTGATTCCCGACGATGAAGACGCCGCGGAAAGCGGCCGCAAGGAGCTCGACCACTGATGAACAACTTCCTAGACACGATACTGACTCCGTTTACGTACGTAGTCTCGTGGGTTCTGTGGGCATTCCACGAACTGTTCACCGCGATTGGAATGAACGGGGATTCGGGTGTTACCTGGACCTTGTCGATCATCTTCCTCGTGCTGCTGATCCGTACTTTGCTGATCCCAGTGTTCGTCAAGCAGATCAAGTCCCAGCGCGCGATGCAGGCACTGCAGCCTGATCTGCGCAAGCTGCAGGCCAAGTACAAGGGCAAGACCGACCAGATGTCGCGCCAGGCTATGGTTCAGGAGCAGCAGGCGCTGTTCAAGAAGCATAAGACCAACCCGCTGTCTTCCTGCTTGCCCCTGCTCGTGCAGATGCCGTTCTTCTTCGCGCTGTTCCGCGTTCTGAACGAAGCCTCCCGCGCCAGCGATGATGGACGTTCGATCGGCGCTCTGTCCGCTGAGCACATCCGCAGCTTCGACAATTCCTCGATCCTGGGCGCTCCGCTGTCCGAGACCTTCTTGGGCACCATCAATTCCGGTGCCATCAACTGGGCAGTGATCATCGTTGCGGTGGTCATGATCCTTGCAATGACCGCATCGCAGTTCTTCACCCAGCGACAGCTGATGACCAAGAACATGAGCAAGGAGGCCCTCGAGGGCCCGTTCATGCAGCAGCAGAAGATGATGCTGTACATCCTGCCCCTGGTCTTCGGTATCGGTGGTATCAACTTCCCAATCGGTGTGCTGATTTACTGGACCGCTTCGAACCTGTGGACCCTGGGCCAGCAGTTCTGGGTTATCCGCAACAACCCGACCCCTGGTTCGGAAGCAGAGCGCGAACTTAACGCTCGCCGCGCCGCCAAGGGCCTGCCTCCAGTAGGCGTGAAGAAGGAAGACGCTGATGCCGCTGCCGCCGCCGCGGCAGAGCAGCAGGCCAAGGGCCAGCGTGAACAGCCGCAGCGCAAGAACCGTCGAAAGAAGAAGTAGCCATGACTGCAACTGAGAACATCGACGCACCAGAACTGGAAAACCAGATCGAAGACGACCAGGAAGTTCTGGACGAGGGCGACGTCGCCGCCGACTACCTCGAAGAGCTTCTGGACATTGCAGATCTGGACGGCGATATCGACATCGAGATCCGCGGTGGCCGCACCTACATCTCGATCCTTGCCGAGGACGCAGACGCCTCGTTGGAGAGCCTCGTAGGCAAGGATGGAGAAGTCCTCGATGCCCTCCAGGAACTCACCCGGCTGGCAGTGCTCACTGCTACCGGTGAACGTTCGCGCTTGATCCTGGATATTGCCGGCTACCGCGCAGAGCGCGCAGAACTGCTCCGCAAGATCGCTGAAGATGCTATTGCGTCGGTACGCGAAACCGGCGAGAAGACCCACTTGGATCCAATGAGCGCCTACGAGCGCAAGCTCGTGCACGACGTGATCGCCGATGCAGGACTGCACTCGGAATCCGAGGGTGAATCGACCCGACGCCATATCGTTATTTCGGTACTGGACAGCTAAGAACCATCACGCGAGAGCGTGCTGATCGACCTAAGGACCAACGACCATGACTGAGGACCTCAGCCTTACTGCAGAAGAGACCCTGGCTGCCGAGAAGATCTTCGGTGACCGCCTGGATCTTGCCAAGCGCTATGTGGAGCATCTGGCGACCTCGGGCATTGAGCGCGGGCTTCTTGGCCCACGGGAAGTACCCCGTCTGTGGTCCCGTCACGTGCTCAACTGCGCCGTGATCGAAGAGGTCATGGAGAAGGACGCCGAGGTAGCCGACGTAGGCTCCGGTGCTGGCCTTCCAGGGCTCTGCTTGGCAATTGCCCGCGCGGACCTCAAATTGACGCTTATTGAGCCTCTGGAGCGCCGCTGCATCTGGCTCTCCGAGGTTATCGATGATCTGGGTCTGGACAACGTCACCGTGATGCGTGGCCGTGCAGAGCAGATGGTCGACGTCGTCAACGCACGCTATGTCACGGCCCGTGCCGTATCTGCTCTGACCAACTTGGCTGGACTGACTATTCCATTGCTACACGGACAGGGCGAGCTCATCGCCATCAAGGGCCGCTCCGCTGTCGAAGAGATCGCTAAGGCTACCAAGGCGATCCGCAAGCTTGGCGGCAGGGAAACCGAAGTGCTCACTGTGGGCGAAAGCATCCTTGCAGAGCCAACCACGGTGGTTCGCATCAAGGTTGGCTAAGGTTGACGCGATAGTCTGTTAAATAGTTATAGAAGCGAAATGGCTTTCATCCTCATAGTTTTCGAGGATGAAGCCATTTCGCAATCTGCATGACTTGTTTTGAATGTTTCACGTGAAACATTATCGGTGCACGCCATGAGCATTAGGTGCATCAATTCACGAGGAGGAGTTTTACCTTTGTCTAAGACTAAGGATTCATCGGATAGCGCGTTTGATTTCAACGACTCGTCCTCGCCTTTGGCTACTCAGATAGCTAGTGAACATCGTCGTCGCGAAGCTTTGGAGGCCCGCAAGGTGCCAATGCCTGAGAAGACCCGCTATTTCACCATTTCCAACCAGAAGGGTGGCGTAGGCAAGACGACGACCACGGTCAACCTTGCCGCCGCCCTAGCCAAGGGCGGGCTAAACGTCCTGGTCATTGATATCGACCCGCAGGGCAACGCTTCTACCGCGCTGGGCATTGAACACCACGCTGAAGTAGACAGCATTTATGACGTGTTAATCAATGATCTTCCATTGGCTGACGTAGTAGCCACATGCCCAGACTTGCCAACCCTGCAGGTCGCTCCTGCAACCATTCACCTGGCAGGCGCTGAAATCGAGTTGGTTTCATTAGTAGCCCGCGAACAGCGCCTGCAGCGCGCCCTGGATGACTACGCGCGTACCCGCCAGCGCAAGGGGCTGCCTCGCTTGGACTACGTCTTCATCGACTGCCCACCAAGCCTAGGCCTGCTGACCGTTAACGCCTTCGTTGCCGCTCGTGAAGTTCTCATCCCAATCCAGTGCGAGTACTATGCGCTCGAGGGCCTGAGCCAGCTACTGAAGAACATTGAAATGATCCAGAAGCATTTGAACTCCAAGCTGACGGTTTCGACGATACTGCTGACCATGTACGACGGTCGCACGAATTTGGCCGCGCAGGTCGCCAACGAAGTCCGTGAGCACTTCCCAGAGCAGGTGCTCAAGGCCGTCATCCCTCGTTCGGTACGAATCTCTGAAGCGCCGAGCTACCAGCAGACCGTCATTACTTATGATCCAAATTCGACTGGTGCATTGTCGTACTCCGAAGCAGCCGTAGAGATGGCTGAACGAGGCGCTTAAGACCTTATAAATACGTTTCACGCTGGAAAAGATCATCCCCTTAGATTTTCGTTTGTTTTTCCAGATCTATCTGATGCGGATGCGAGATTCGTACGGTGAGAGCCACGGCTGACGCACTGTGCGCATCCCCGGTTCAAAGCCAAAAAACAGTAGACTAGTCTCGGGCTGAAATTTCGGATGAAAGGGCGTGCGAAGAACATGGCAGATAAGAAGCGGGGATTGGGCAGGGGACTGGGTGCCCTTATTTCCAGCTCACCGGCGACGGCGGCTCCTGAGGAAAACCAGAATGTTTCACGTGAAACAGCTCCTGTAGAACCGGCCGCGGAAGCGTCGAAGTCGCGCGCTACACGTCCTGTCGATATGTTCTTCGAACCGGGACGCAAGTCCTCGGCACCTAAGGCGCCAACCACTCCCGCAAAGCCGGCAAAGCGCGCTCGCGCAACTATGCCTGGCTTGAATACAACTCTTGGGGGAAAGAATACCTCTGCACCTCAGGAAGACGCATCAGCTGAGAAACCAGCACCTAAGAAGACCGAGCCGCAACCTGTAAAATCACACTCTCCCGATCTTGTCGAAGTTCCTGGCGCACAGTTCGCTGAACTCGACGTCCAGCTGATTCACCCAAATCGCAAGCAGCCGCGTACCAACTTCGATCAGGAGCACATGGATGAACTCATCCATTCGATCCGCGAAATTGGATTGCTTCAACCTATCGTGGTCCGCCCTTCCCGCGAGAAAGATGACGCTCCGTATGAGCTGGTCATGGGTGAACGCCGTTGGCGCGCGACACAGGCGGCTGGCCTAGCGACTATCCCGGCCATTATCCGCGACACGCATGACACCGATCTGTTGCGCGACGCCTTGCTCGAGAACCTGCATCGCTCACAACTGAATCCACTGGAAGAGGCCGCTGCTTATCAGCAGCTTCTAGAAGAGTTCAATTGCACCCAGGAAGTGCTTTCAGAACGAATCGGACGATCCCGTTCGCAGATTTCCAATACGATTCGCTTGATGAAACTACCTCCACTCGTTCAGCGTCGTGTTGCGGCTGGCGTTCTTTCTGCCGGTCATGCGCGCGCGTTGCTAGGACTGTCGAACAACGAAGTCATCGAGCAGCTGGCTCAGCGAATCATCAATGAGGGCTTGTCCGTGCGCGCGACCGAAGAAGCAGTGGCACTGAGTGACGACAAGCCACGAAAGCCAGCAAAGAAGGCGCGAGAGACCCAGCGCAATGAACGCCTGGACTTCCTGGCAACTTCGCTCGCGGACCGCTTGGACACTAACGTCAAGATTCAGCTTGGCAGCCGCAAGGGCAAAGTCAGCATTGAGTTCGCTTCGGTGGATGATCTGAACCGCATCATGCAGGTTATTGATCCGACTATGAACTCGTAATTTCATGAACTGGCGCATGTTTCACGTGAAACATGCGCCTTTCTTGTATCTAGAGCCTGTGTTTCACGTGAAACAAATACTCCATGCGAGGTTACTGCCAACCAAGTATGAGGGCGGCACATGGAGATGAATCGTTGGTGGGTAGGAAACCGCTGCTGTCCATAAACGGATACTTAGGTGTGCCCGCATAGCTTTCGCATCAAATGGATCATGAACCACAGCAAGCATAAAACTGATTGTTGGCATCCGCCGTTGGCTTATCAAAGAGGGAACGTACATGCCGATGGCATGAGCACGAAGTAGCCACTACGCTGTCCAGAAATGTAGAGAAAGCAGGACACACCGTACCAGGTTCGGGATTGGCACCGCATCGCTGAGCCGAGCCCTTCACCTCGCTTCGTAACCATTCTCCGATGCCTGCTCCTGAGGATCAGCGAGCCATTCAGTTTAGGTCACCGAAATGCCTCCACTTAATGAATTCTACGGAGAACGGGAAGAGGATAGAACGCATGATTCGACCCGCCTGGCTGCGGGAACTACCCCAGCGGATACGGATTTGGGCAGCCAGTATTCTGCTTGGTAGGACATCCGGGGCGATAGGTGCCGCATTTGGTGCACAGTATTCCGGCTACCTTCCAGCGCGAAGGAGAACACAAGGTGCGATCAGTAGAGACACTGAAGGTTTTCGCGGTCTATCCCTGCCTGGCTCTACTCCATCTAATGCGCAGTGGCATGTGTCAGCCATGCTTCTTAGATTGTTCGAGGACTGATGTGCAAGGGAGCCAGGATGCTGTCCGCAACTGAGCACAACTCCGAAAACCTTGGACCGAGAAGCCGTATCGGGCGATTCCAAGGGTACGTTTCATCGTTCTTGTTTAGGGAAGATATGCAACGGCGTTGAGCAAGGACTGCATACAGCATGTTCTGGAACAGCAAGATCAGATAGTCAGGCATACCGTGATGACTCTCTGAGCAGCAAGGTGGGTGTATAGCGACGCCACGAGAGCCGGGAGTCGGGTAGGGGAGAGGAAGGCTCGCACGAAGGCCGTGAAGGGCCAAGGAAGGCCGCTATGGACTTATGGCAGGACCAACCGGGGGCAAGTTCGGAGGGGTGCCAACGCTAACTGAATGCTAACCATTGAACGACTTTTGAATATTCACCCCACCTGATCCATTCAACAGACATTCTGAGGGAAGGATCAATGTGGAACAGTACGCAGAAATCCGTCGACTGCATTGAGCAGAAGGCGTGCCAATAACGGCGATCTCGCGGCGACTTGGCATCGCACGTAACACCGTATGCTCAGCATTGGCAGTCACCGAGTCTGCAAATGACCTGCAGACGAAGCGTGGTTCCATCGCTGACGCTTTCGAACCAGAAACCCGCAGGCTGGTCTGCGAGTCTCCGCGCATGCCGGCGACGGCCATCGACGAACGAATCGAATGAACGAATTCCATCTCCACGTTGAAGAACCGGGTCGCACTGATATGTCCGGAATACACGAACGTGGGCCCTGCGGACCGGTTGGTCCACGAATCAGGGCAAGCGGCGCAAGTGGATCTGTGGTTCCCCAAGCCACGGACACCTGTCGGATCCGACCAGGCTCTGATGCTGCCGGAGCTGATGATGAGGCTGTCGCATTTGAGGGTGTTCAAAGCGCTGACGATTCCTAGTTGGCAATGCCCGGATCTGAGCGTTGGGATGTGGAGCTAGAACGACGATGATGACGCGGTCCTCAAGAGCAGAATCTGGAACCGTGAATCCGCGATTCGGAAGCAAAAGGAAAGACACGGAAGCCAATTCAGTGCTTGCCGAGCCGCTGGCTAGCAGGAGCATTCTGGCTCCACCGAGAGATTCTGAGTTCAAAGAGCAAACCGAATGCAACCAGTTGCTTGAATCCTCTTTCCTTCAGAATCTCAGCAAACAGCTCGACGGGTGTCTACCGAAAGCCAATGTACACCGTTCAGCCCGATCCAGGTCCGGAGCATCGACCGGTCGCCGTAGGCTCTAGGCACAATGATCATCTCGCCTTCGATGCCATCAGTACCGGGCTCAGCCATCGGGCACGATGGAGAAGGACCTATAGCATGAGTCTGGGCCGCAATAATTAATTGGTGCATCCTTCAGACATTGGCCGGATTGTTGATTCCACGGTGACCATGGATAGAGGGTCTGCGGCCAGCCGGTGATGGCTGATCCTCCGCGGTGCTGGACAAGCTGGATATTGGACTTTTCGAGAGCCGCCAATATTGCGGTTCTGAGCCACCCAGTATTCTGTCCGCGCGCGCCGGTGGTTGCGTCTTGCTGATGGATGAGTGGCTTTTGGATCCTCCAGCCGGCGGGTTGCTGAGAATCATCTTCGAGCTCATAGGGCGGCGGTATGACGCTGCATCCACCATTTTCTGTACGCAGTACAAGCAATCGGATTGGCGTTCCCGGCTGGACGCTGGTGCGTTGGCCGACGCGATCATGGATCATGTCGTGCACGATACGATTTGGGTTGAGACCGGTGGGCTCAACATGTGTGAGGTGTACTCTCGGCCGGAGCATTAGCCACGGGGCGTTGATTCGATGGAATCCTCGTTCAGGACTTCCTGCCGGACTGATGATCCGGCAGGTGGCTCTAAGGGAGACTATTGGGTGGATCTGAACCACAATAACGACTGGCCCAGAAGCGCAATATTGGGTGGCTCTCAAACCACCGAATATTCACAAGCACCAGATGATTACCGATCCGGCACATGTGCAGATTACTGCGTTGTGCGTTGAGCAAGATTCGATGCACAAC
Organism: Glutamicibacter sp. AGC84; assembly: GCF_053543575.1. Lineage (NCBI taxonomy): Bacteria > Bacillati > Actinomycetota > Actinomycetes > Micrococcales > Micrococcaceae > Glutamicibacter > Glutamicibacter sp. AGC84. Next base: position 276,493 of record NZ_JBLVOC010000026.1, on the reverse strand, counting down.
CGTTATTTGGCCACGACCACGGCTGCGTGGTCGCGTCACGCCAGGTATCGGCCGGCAGTAGAATCCCTTGCCTGGACATCCACGACTTTCATGATGGCCAGTAATGCGTTCTTCGAGAGAAACGATTGAGCAGTTGGCGAGAGCCATGAAAATGCCATCAATCTGTCGGACGTGCAAGTAGCATGTTGATCCAGCACACGATGAGGGATGGACTCGTGAACCTGCCGGGCCAGGACGGCGATCATCCCGACAGCTATGCTCGTGACCTGTAGAGGACCGCCATGGGCGGTGAATACTAACTCGCGTATTGCGCTGGGTGTCAAAGCCTGCCGGCAGTGGTATCCAATGCTCTTCGATGAACAGCTCTGGCTGCGCGTAAAGGTTGGTGGCGGCGCATCACGGAGGGAAATCGACTCATGAGTTGCTGCGTCTTATGCAATACAAACTGTTGATCATCGTCAAGGTGGATTACATTCCATTCGGTACTGCGGCCGTTGATGCAGCTGATCGTTATTAACAGAAGTCGGTGCTAACCAGGTCCAATCCGCCGATTGTCCGCTGGGGTGAGGCCAATGGTGACGAGGTTGATGCCTCGGCGAATACTGATTGCTTGGTTCACCCTGAGGAGAGGCTGTCTTCGCCTAACCATCCATATCGGGCGAAGAACCGTCCGGTTTGCTGACCAATGCCGAGCTGGCGTAGGGAGAATTGGACGGTACAGATCCGATTCCGTTTGACGATAAGAAGGCGATTTTCAGTTGGTGTTGCGGGCATGACCGGAACTTCTTATGTCGAATGCGCCATGCCGTGCGATGGGGGAGTGGTACTAGCCCTTCCCGAAGCCATTACGCGCACCCTGAGCCAGGGCACGCTGATGAGAAGCAACGACTCCATTAAGATTCCTGACGCAGGTGTGGGATTGACATTGGTGCGCACCCTTGCCGAACCGACATCCAGATCTCTAGAAATCCGAGTTCGAGCTGTCATGAAATCGTGTCACCGTCTCTCGAATTTCTTGAATCGGCGACTGCGACTGGTGGGGGGCGGAACCGCAACATGAACACTGAGAGCAGCTGCCTTGAAGCAACGTTTCACGTGAAACATTAACCTGACCGCCCTTTGATTGTCCTGAATTCAACGATGCGCTTGGTGTTTCACGTGAAACAACCAGAACGACCTGAAAGCACATGCAGGGTTGACGTTGCACAGAATGGAGCGGCCACGCACGACCTGGGCACCCCGCCCCCGAGATGAATAGCTAATGATGCTATACCCACTACCCGCAGGCTGACAGCCTTTGCTGAGATGAGGCATAAGAAGCTTGCTGAATACATGCGTAGGCCTGTACGAGCGCCGGAGAGGACCTGTCTGGCCGGTGCCTACGTGAGAGGACAGTGATCAGCCTGCGGCTTGCGGCGCGGACATGAGGAAGTTCGTTCCAGCGCCAAAAACCCGGCGAGCACGCACGGCGTGCAGGAAAGTAAGAGCGTCGCGAGATGCCGAGGGATAACTTGACCCTTGGTCCCATACGCGCGGAAGGTGAAGCCTGGATACGATCGTCCAACCACTTCAACGCCAGCAGCTGACAGGAGGAAATGACGCCAAGGCCCTAGGGAGGGGTCGAGCAACAGATGGCCAGAAAGCCTTAGGAGTGACTTATGAGGCTGCAGAAGCGCGTCCTAGGCGGATGTATGGGTCTCCGGGAGCCCTGTCGGGCATGAGCGGCCCGGTAGCGCTCCAGATCCCGCTCATGAGCAAGGTGAGCGAAGGGAAATCCAGAAGGATCACAACCTTCAATCCAAGAGAGTAGGAGGATTAGCGGTGAAATAGGTTCACTAGAGTCTCCGCAAACCCGGCTCAACCCGCTCCTGCTTTTGTCCCGGTTCGAAGGAACTATTCACTAGAAAAAAGCCCCAAGGTAAATAGCGCGGGAATTCGGACCAAGCTGTCCATGCACCAGCCGCGCAATAGGTAGGCATGATGCCGTGGAGTGCGAAGCCCCAGGTGCCGAAGCCCGTAGTAGTGATCAACCTAAATTTCTCAGGGTTGGAGAACTGGGCGAAGACCTCCATTAATTGAAAGGCAAGAGAACCTGAAGGAGGGAAGCGTGTGAATGAAAGAACTTATATGTGGGGTTAGTACTGGCCCTCGGGGAAACCGACTTCCCGAAAGATAGGTAGCGCGCTGTTCAGAGTTAGTTGATTGCACTAGGACCTAGTGCAGAATTGCAATGACCTGATCAGAGAGAAACCCCTCCGATCACTAGCAGATTGGAGATTCAGGCCTTCTCTTCGCGAGTCGACAGTAGGGCAGCGAGCATGAGTCTAAGGCCTTTGTCCCTGATGCAGGTTCTACCGGCAAGCTTCGCCCCGATGGGTATGAACAGCTATTCAGCGATGATGTGGCTCGTTCGCTCCACGGCAATCGACCTCAGATTCATTCAATCTTCGACAGGTCGCACCTCATCATTACCCAGCGGCCCATGTGACCGTTGCGCAGTGGGTGATGACGTATCGGCACGAAACATGGTTTGGGCCGCAGCAACTGACTTACGACAACAACTCACAAGCCGAAAGATTCTGTTCTGCTTACTGCGTGCCAGTTTAGCCAGAGAACGTCCTCAGGAACTCGTTGCTGAACCGTTCGGACTTTGGAGGAGATAGCATCATGGATTCTGACGATTGACGGCGAAACAGTAGGCTCAGTGAGCAACCAGTGGATACGCGGAAGGGGAGTGCTCCGCTAATTCCCTGGAACTCCGTTAGCCCTGGCAGTTCTCACTGCGCGTTGAACCCTCCCAATAATCAAGACCAAGAGATGCTGTTCCAGCTAAAGACGCCCATGAAAACTGAGTGTCGCGGCGACACGGGGATGCGGCAGTCGGCATGGCCTGGATTATCCATGGACAGAATTTGACGCAATTTCGACCGGAAGCGGATAGTCCCATGAGGAATTGGTTTTGGCTGCCTCTCAGAAAGCACATCCAATCAGCTAGCATGTGCGGCGTATCCGGATGCGTTTCCGCGGCCCTTCACAGTGCAGTCTGGAATTGTGGGCCGAAGTTGAAGGGCTAGAAATACGGCGATTGCGGATCGCTGAATTTTGCATAGGACATCAAGATTCAGAATTCGGGAACCTGTCTAGGTGGCCAGAGAAACGATCAAATGCGAACCCGAACTTGCCGGGTCCATTGCTGAGCATGAAATGCGCATCTTGGCTGACGGGTGCCAAAGAACTGTGCAAAGCGTCATAGAGCAGAGCCAGAATAATAAAAACAAATATTTTACCTTGGATATTCGCAACAGCATGTCAAAAGGGCCTTCAGATGAAGAACCGGCTCAACCTGAGCTGGGGTAAGGCTCGGAAACGGCCAGAAAACGAAAGCAAGTGAACTTCTCGCGGCGCCACGGTTAAATAAGAAGTGGGGACCAACCTTGCGGTTGATCCCCACTTCAATCATGTTCTTGGCTTACAGGTATTCTGCGAAGTCCTTTTCGATGACAGCCTTCGGCTTGGCACCGATGGAAGTAGCGACATGCTCGCCGCCCTTGAAGACGTATACGGCTGGGATGCTGGTGATGCCGTACTTCGCGGCAATTGCCTGGTTCTCATCGACGTTGACCTTCACGACGTCGACCTTCGCAGCGTGCTCTTCTGCGATCTGATCCAGGATTGGACCGAGCTGGCGGCAAGGGCCGCACCATTCAGCCCAGAAATCGACGATCACTGGCTTGTCGGCATCCAGGACATCGGCCTGGAAGGTTGCTTCAGTTACTGCTTTTGCGTTGCTCATGAGAGACAACCCCTTTCTGAGAAAACTATTAGGCGGTAGCGAGGGTTTCGGAAACGTTGGCCAGGTAGTGCTCCACGTCCTGGGCCGCGGCGCAGCCCGAGCCGGCCGCGGTAATGGCCTGGCGGTAGGTGGAATCGATGACGTCGCCGGCGGCGAAGACACCTGGCAGCGAGGTCTTGGATGTGCGGCCTTCAACGGCGATGGTGCCCTCGGAAGTCAGCTGCAGCTGGTCCTTGACCAGATCCACGCGTGGGTCGTTGCCGATGGCCACGAAGATACCGGTGACATCCACGGTGGATTCTTCGCCGCTGGTGCGGTTCTTCACGACCAAGCCTTCGACCTTATCGGCACCGTTGATGCCGATGACTTCGGAGTCCCAGATGAATTCGATCTTCTCGTGGGCCAGGGCGCGGTCGGCCATGATCTTCGAAGCGCGCAGCTCGTTGCGGCGGTGCACGACGATGACCTTGGAGGCGAACTTGGTCAGGAACAGCGCTTCTTCCATGGCGGAGTCGCCACCGCCGATCACGGCGATTCTCTGGTCGCGGAAGAAGAACCCGTCGCAAGTGGCGCACCAGGAGACGCCATGGCCAGAGAGGCGCTTTTCGTCCTGCAGGCCCAGCTCGCGGTAGGCGGAGCCGGTGGAGACGATGACAGCACGAGCACGGTAGATGGTGCCGTCAGCCAGGGACAGCGTCTTGATTTCGCCTTCGAGGTTCATTTCGGTGACGTCGTCGAAGAGGATCTCGGCGCCGAAGCGTTCGGCTTGCTTCTGCATGTTGTCCATCAGGTCTGGGCCCATGATGCCCTCGGGGAAGCCTGGGAAGTTCTCCACGTCGGTGGTGTTCATCAGTTCGCCGCCGGCAGTGACTGAGCCGGCGATGACTAGTGGGTTCAGATTCGCACGGGCGGTGTAAACCGCGGCGGTGTAACCGGCCGGACCGGAGCCGACAATGATGACGTCGCGGATTTCGTCGTTCTGTGCTGAAGTCACGGGGGTAGAACCCTTTCGTTCTAATAATGCGAGGTGGATAGCAAGGTCTAACCTCACTATCCACCTCAACGCATTGCTTTCGTAAAAAATTCCGCTTCTATTACTTGGCGGAGAATTCACCGATCTGGAGACCGAATGGACGTGAATCATTGCCGCCGGATGCCTTGCGAGGCAGGTCGGTGATGTCCAGGAACACGTGGGTTCCTTCCATGTAGTCCTTGTCGTCGTCCTTGGCAGTTACCGAAACCGAAGGACCGGAGAATGAACCCTTGGCTACCGACTTGGCATCGCCCAGGTCTTCGGATTCGCCGACGAGGATTTCGTAGTTGCCGCCGGTGCCGTTCAGGCCCTCGAGATTGACCTCGGAGATCTTGGACTGCTCGTCCAGTTCCAGGATGAAGACCATGTTGGAAGCGAAGCCGCCAAAATCAGCGGTGGTGTACGAGTACGTTGAGTAGGTGCTCGAGGCGTTGCCGTCGATCATCTGGCCCAGCTTGCCATCGGTTTCGGAGTTCAGCTGCTGATTGCCGGGAACCAGGCGGGATACGTCGTCGATCTTCGGAGCAGGCAAGGCGTCCTCGGTTGAGTCCTTTTCCTTCTCGGTCTCGGATGGCTTTTCCGGGGACTCCACGGCAGTTGGCTGCTCGCCATCGGCGGTGGTGTTCTTGTCCCCACCAAGGAAGTTAAAAGCGAACACGACTGCAACAATCAGCACGATGAGCAAGACGGCGCCAACCAGCAGGCGAGTTCCCTTGGAACCGCCTTCTTCCTCTTCCTCTTCGCCGACCTGGGGGTCCTGGGCAGAAGCATTCTTGGCAGCTGCGGGGAAGGTCGAGGCTTTCGGGGCAGCGGCAGCGGCGGCACCCGCAGCGGCGCCTGCGCCGGCTACGGCTCCAGCTGCTGCAGCCTTCTTCTTTGCCGGCTTCTCATCTTCCTCGGCAGGCTTCTGGGTAGGCTTGGCCGGCGTCTTGCCCTTGGACTGCGCAGCGGCAGCCAGAGCCGCAGTTGCGGTGACATTAGGCTCGTCTTCGTCTTCCAGGCGGGAGACCTTCGGCTTGTCTTCGGCCGCTGGCTTTTCAGCTGGCGCAACCGGGGTAGCCATGGTGGCGGGAACCTGCTCATTAGGCGCAGTCTGGTCGAACTGTTCTTCTTCAGGCTGTTCCTGGTTCTTCTTGCCGAACCGGTTCTTCAGTCCTGCGAAGCCACCAGCCAAGGCGGAACCGATCTTGCCCTGCTGCTCTGGTTCGTCTTCGTACTGCAGCTGGTCGTAGTACTCGTTGTCGTCTTCGTAGGTCTCAGGGACGGCCTGGCGGGACTCGCCGAAGATCTCGGTGCCCAGGGTGTCGGTGAAGAACGGCTCAACATATGGAGCGTCGTCGGTTTCCAATACCAGGTCCAGCAGGTCCGAGGAACGCGCGGTGTTGGCGACGAGGTAGGTCTGGTTGGCATCGGTGATGCCCAGATCCAGCACCTGAACGTTCGAAGCGCGCTCGCCCATGGCGATTTCGCGTGCGCTCGTTGCCAGCTGCGATGAATTCTCCACGGAAGCCACCATGATGCTGACCGAGCGGTTCAGTACCTGGTCTACGCCACCGAGTACCAAGTCTCCTTCAGCTGATGAAAGGACACTCTCGGTTACTTGGTAGCGACCGCTGAGGACAGAGCCGACATCGATTGGCTGCGACACGTGCATCTCCAAGGGGTTGATTTTGGTTCGGTGGCGGTCCACGGACCACCACCTGCCATGTTACCGGTCAGATCAAGCTATTTGGTGCCTATTTGCCCAGAATCACTAGCAAGTTTCAGCGGACCATCAGCGATTGAGTCCCGGGATTCTGCGAAGGATCGGACCCAGGAACGACTGGAGCTCCGGGACCTTGGTTTTGTACAGCAAGCCAATGAAGACGATGCCCATCACCAGCGCGACAATAGCCACCGAAACCAGGGCGCTGAATACGGAGTCGTAGGCGAATCCGAAGTTGAATCCACCCAGCAGCCAGAGCGCGATGCATCCAATGATGGAGGAGAGCGTAGCCATCCAACCGACTCGAATGTAGGTGTCGATGACAGAGGAAACACCGTAGTTGCCGTAGCGGCGCTTGATCAGATAGTGGGTGCCGACGCAGGTCAGCACGTTGGTCAAGCCGTAGATGAAGGCAATGGCGGCGGCGATATGCAGCGGATCGACCACGGCGGCAGCGGCGAACGCCAAGATCAATCCGAGCCCGGCGGTGGCCGACTGGATCAGCATCGGGGTGCGGGTATCTTCCTCTGCGTAGAAGACACGCAGCATGAAGAACTGCAAGGACTTGAACGGCAGCCCAAGCGCGGTGAGCACCAGCAGCTGCCCGAGAGCGCCCGCGGCCTGCGCAGCATTCTCGGAGTTGCCGGCAAAGAGCCTGCCTAGCGGTCCGGCCAGCACGATGAAGACCAGCGTGCAGAACACGATAGGGATTGCGGTGGAGCGCATGCCCTGATTGAGCAGCTTGCCAACATCCTTGCGGCGGTTCTCGGTGAAAGCCCGGGCGAAGTCGTTGAACAGCACGGTGGCGACGGTCAGCGCGAACAGGGAGTGCGGCAGCACGGTGATCAACTGCGAGGTGTTCAACGCGTACTCGCCGGCTACCGAGGCGGCCTGTTCGGGAGGCAGCTGCGCTCGAGCCGCGGTAGCTCCGGACACGATCTTGGAGTACACCAGCGAGGAGAGATTGCCGATCACCATGGCCGCCAGGGTCCAGATCGCCAGCTTGCCCACGTGGCGCAGTCCCATGCCGCGCCATTGGAAGTCCAGTGTCAGTTTCAGCCCGGTCTTCTTCAGTGGCCAGAACAGCGCCACCGACTGCAATACGATACCCAAGGTGGCACCGCCAGCCAGCCACATGGTCTTGACCCCGCTCCAATCCTGCATCGGGTCGCCCGAAGAGTAGGCGCCGAAAGTCAGGATGAAAGCGCCAATGACGATCAGCTGGATGATGTTGTTGACCGCAGGAGCCCACATGAATGCGGCAAAGCGGCCATTCGCGTTCAGCACCTGGCCCAGCACTGCGTAGAGCCCATAGAAGAAGATCTGCGGCAGCGACCAGTAGGCAAAGGCCGTTCCCAACGCGATCATCGGCTCGGTCCAGTTATTGGTGAGCACTGTGATCAATGGCCTAGCGCAGAGCGTGAGGATCAGCGTCAGGATACCCATGCCCACGACGGTCAGCGTCACCAATTTCGACGTGTACGCGGCGCCGCGGTCCTTCGCCTTGGAGGCCTTGATCAGCTGCGGGATCAGCACGACGTTGAAAATGCCGCCGGCCAGCAGCATGTAGATGATAGTCGGGATGATATTGGCTTTTTCAAAGATGTCCGCCACGGAAGTGACCGAACCAATGGCCATCGCCAGCAAGGCCGTGCGCACGAAGCCCAGCAAGCGGGAGACCATCGTGCCGGAGGCCATCAGGGCATAGATCCTGGAGCGCGAGCCAGCAGGCTGAGCTGCCTGCTGCGGGGGAGGTCCGGCGACTACGTCCATGGCTCCGGTGTGTAGCTGATCGGAGCCCGCAGATGGATTAGGAACCTGAGACATGCTTTGTAAGGACCTCGCGTGCCAGATCAGCGATCCGGCGCTCATTAGGGAAGGACAGGCGCTTGCCCAGGGAACCGATGGGGACCCAGGCAACATCGACGGCTTCATGATCGGGATCATTCTCGATCGTCAGATGCCCGCCGGTAGCTTCCAGCAGGAAATGGTGCACGGTCTTGTGCACACGGTAATTCGTCACGGTGAACCAGTAGTCGACCGAACCCAGCGGGGCGAGGATGCGTCCGGCAATGCCGGTCTCTTCCTCGATTTCGCGGATAGCCGCTTCCTCATTGGTTTCCACGCCCTCCGGGTGGCCCTTGGGCAGGCACCATTCCAGCCGTCCGCCACGGTTGTACCGGGCAATGATGGCCACTGGGAAGGTGGGGTCGTTGAAGTCGATCACGATGCCGCCGGAAGAGACTTCTTCCACGGTCGGCAGGCTCGTGTGACCGCCAGTTGCCTGCGCGCGAGCCATTGACGCAGTCAATGGGGTGCGCTTTGGGGCAGACGGGATCGGTCGGTTCATGGAACCACTCTATCGAGAAAGTACCGTTCGCCGCCTGATCGACGTGGACAAGTAAGTTATCTCGCAGGCAAATCCGTCGGAATTTCAAGCATTCTTCCGGGATTTCTGGCACGCTTAAGTAACTATGCATGCACTTCCCTCGCCTGACGCACTGCGTCAAATCCTGCCCTCGGTTATTTTCGACTTGGCCGACCGTTTTGTTCGGGCGGGCCATGAATTGTCGCTGGTAGGAGGGCCGGTTCGGGATCTGTACTTGGGACGCGTATCCCCGGACCTCGATTTCACCACCAGCGCACGCCCGGAAGAAACCATCAAGGTGATTTCCGGCTGGGCCGATAACGTCTGGGATGTGGGACGCGAGTTTGGAACTATTGCCTTCAAGAAGGGCGAACACACGCTAGAGGTCACGACCTACCGCGCCGATGCCTATGACAAGGAGTCGCGCAAGCCGATCGTTGCCTTCGGTGATAACCTGCACGACGATCTCTTCCGTCGGGACTTCACCATGAACTCCATGGCTCTGCGCTTGCCGCAGCTCGAGCTGGTGGATCCTTTCGACGGCGTAAGCTCGCTGGAAGACGGGTCCATCCGCACCCCTGGTGCACCTGATATCTCCTTCTCCGACGATCCGCTGCGCATGATGCGCGCTGCCCGTTTTGCTTCGCAGCTGAAGATCGAAGTCAGTCCAGAGGTGCGCGAAGCCATGAGCGGAATGACCGATCGGATCGACATCATTTCCTCCGAGCGGGTTCGCGATGAACTGGTCAAGCTGATCAACGGTGCAGACCCGCGCGCGGGAATCGACCTTCTGGTGGAAACTGGCCTGGCCGATAAGGTACTGCCCGAAGTCTCGGCACTTCGTCTGGAAATTGACGAGCACCACCGGCACAAGGATGTCTACCAGCATTCGCTGACCGTGCTGGAACAAGCCATGGCGTTGGAAACCGATGAAGCGGGACCTGTTCCCGGCCCGAACTTCGTGTTGCGCTTCGCGGCGCTGATGCACGACATCGGAAAGCCGGCGACCCGCAAATTTGAACCAAGCGGAGCAGTATCCTTCCGCCACCATGACATGGTGGGTTCGAAGCTCGTCAAGGCGCGCATGCGCGCCCTGCGTTTCGACAAGGACACCACCAAGTCCGTAGCCCGACTGGTCGAGTTGCACATGCGCTTCTATGGCTACGGCGAGGCGGGCTGGACTGACTCGGCGGTGCGCCGTTACGTCACCGATGCTGGAGACCTGCTCGAGCATCTGCACCGCCTGACCCGTTCGGATGTCACCACCCGCAATCGCAAGAAGGCCGACCGCCTGGCTTTTGCCTACGACGACCTCGAGGCGCGCATCGCGCAGATCGCCGAGCAAGAAGAACTCCAGTCAATCCGCCCGGATCTCGACGGCGAGCAGATCATGCACCTGTTGGGAATCAAGCCGAGCAAGGTCGTTGGCCGCGCATACAAGTTCCTCTTGGAACTGCGTTTGGACGAAGGCCCGCTGGGCGCGGAAATCGCCACTGAGCGCTTGCGCGCCTGGTGGAAAGAACAGCCTGAAGCCCAGGAATCGGCTACCGAGGGGTAACCTCTGACCTGAGCACCAAGGGAAAAGCACCTGAAATCCGCATGGATTCGGGTGCTTTTGCCGTCCCCGGGAAAGTGCTTAAAGTTTCTGCGCAAATTTGTAGCGCATCGGGGTTAATCCATGTATGCTGAATACTGTGATTGGGAAGTCTCAATGAGACTTGCGGATCGAGAAAACTTTTCAAAGAGGCCCCATGGCATCCATGGCCGGCCGAGAGCAGATTTTAGGAGGTGGCGAAATGATTAATACCAATTGGTACACAGAGACTCATCGTGGAGCGCGATTTATTGGCGGCTCTCCCATGTCTCGTCTGTGCAAGCTCATTTCCCCAACCTCCGGACAAGCGGATTCCTAACTCACGGTAAATCCCGCATAAGTTCCTGAGGTTGCAGGTCAGTAATCGACTCTCACCCTTAGGAACTTTTTTCATGCCTAGTCCACTGTTCTCCTCATCCGCTCAACGGGCAGTTCGCACCTCGGAATTAATCTTCGCAGGACCAGAAAGCCTGAAAGCTCGCGCCATTTCAACTACGCGCCAAGATCTTCCCTCCCCTTCTACTTTGACCGAAGGGAGGGACAGCAAATGAAAAAGCGTCAAGACAAGCGCAAGTTCACCAACCTTGATAGCACCGAGTTCAACCGCCGCATGCGTCAGCGTGAGCTGAAGAACCACGTGCCACCAGAAATGTACCTTCGAATTCGCTAAGGCCGGCAACGCCATTACCGTTGCCCGCTAACAAGAATCCGAGGTACCCATGATGAACTCGCAAGGCATCGCCAAGAGGCGCGCC
>NZ_JBLVOC010000026.1:248855-265225 GCF_053543575.1 Glutamicibacter sp. AGC84 | reverse complement strand
AGCACTGTCGAATACAGCAATGGCCAGGACCGAACGGTCGGGGCCATTGCCTTTCCGCTAACGCGGAGGGCTAGCGCTCGATGTCGCCGCGAATGAAGGCTTCCACCTTGTTGCGTGCGGTCTCATCGTCGTACTGCTCTGGTGGCGACTTCATGAAGTAGCTCGAAGCCGACAGGATCGGACCGCCGATGCCGCGGTCCAGGGCGATCTTCGCTGCGCGTACGGCATCGATGATCACGCCGGCCGAGTTTGGCGAGTCCCAAACTTCCAGCTTGTATTCCAGGTTGACCGGAGCATCGCCGAAGTTGCGGCCCTCGAGGCGGACGAAAGCCCACTTGCGGTCATCAAGCCATGCAACGTAGTCGCTTGGGCCGATGTGCACGTCGTCTTCGCCCAGGGCGGCGGAGGTGTTCGAGGTGACTGCCTGGGTCTTGGAGATCTTCTTGGATTCCAGGCGATCGCGCTCGAGCATGTTCTTGAAGTCCATGTTGCCGCCAACGTTCAGCTGGTAGGTGCGGTCCAGGACAACGCCGCGGTCTTCGAACAACTTGGCCATCACGCGGTGGGTGATGGTTGCGCCGATCTGGCTCTTGATGTCGTCGCCAACGATTGGCACACCGGCGTCAGTGAACTTCTGCGCCCACTCTGGGGTGCCGGCGATGAATACTGGCAGGGCATTGACGAATGCAACGCCTGCGTCGATGGCGCACTGTGCGTAGAACTTGGCGGCCTGCTCGGAACCAACTGGCAGGTAGCAAACCAGGACATCGACTTCGTTGTCCTTCAGGGACTGGACGATGTCAACTGGCTCGGCTGCAGACTCTTCGATGGTCTCGCGGTAGTACTTGCCCAGGCCATCCAAGGTGTGGCCACGCTGAACGGTCACTCCGGTGGTTGGAACGTCGGCAATCTTGATGGTGTTGTTCTCGCTGGCCAAGATGGCTTCCGAGAGGTCGAGCCCGACCTTCTTGGCGTCGACATCGAAGGCGGCAACGAACTGAACGTCGCCCACGTGGTACTGGCCGAACTGCACATGCATGAGACCTGGAACCGTGGAATCAGCATCGGCGTTTCGGTAGTACTCAACACCTTGGATAAGGGAAGTGGCGCAGTTGCCTACGCCTACGATGGCAACGCGAATCGGGTTCGCCGACACATGAACTCCTTATTGAAATGTATAAAACCTTTGGGCAATAGGACGCGCAAAAGCGCATTGCGCAAATTGACCCACAATGATCTTAAGTCTTAATGGAGTGCAAACATTCCCAATCGTGCCCGGTATCACCGAATAACTATCGGGGCGGCCTCTCTGGGCTAGCGAAACCGAGGTGGTTATTCCACTGCCTCAGCGCAGATACACCAATAACAGGTAAAGCACTAAAGAGCTGGATACTCCTGACGGTGACGATGGATTCAGTCCATGAATTCATTTCATGAGCTAATTCTCAGTTGGTCATGACCAGGAGTTGGCGCCATTTCTGCGCGCTGGCCCGAAGTGGTGCCGCAACTTCACCAAAACCCTGACTAGCGGTGCAGGCAACGTGGTTCTGAGGCGGTGGCGCAAAGGCTGGCGGCGAATATGCGCCAGCATTTCCGGATCGGTGTGCAGCTTTCCAGCACGAGCTCGCTGCGCGAGAATTTCGAGGGACTGAACGAAACTGTGGTCCACCCTGTGGAAGTAGTTTTCCCGCAACCAGGCTTTGGTAGGTTCACCGAAGCTCAAGCCGGCGACGTCATCCAAGGTGCCGATGATGCCGGAGGCAACAAAGACCGTGTTGATCATCTGCGCGCTGACGCCGAAGTCGGAAAGGACCAGCGTTGGCAACCCGCGATCAATGGATTCCAAGGCAGCAGTCGAAGACACTGTCACCAAGGCGCTGCCATCGGCCAATGCTTCACTCATCGATCCGGTATCGAAGCGAAGGCGCGACTCGGGCCCGATCCGCCGTTCGGACTGCAACTTCTCGAACAGGGAATCGTACGGGAACGCCTCGAGATGCGTTTGGGGCTCACCGGCCTTGGCGCGGAGCTTGACGATCACCTCAAGTTCGGGATTCATCTTGCTAGCCTGCTCGAGAGCCAGCAGGATCGACTCGCGTTCGCTCTCTTGGGCAGGTACCTTCGCTTGCGGCGCGAACACCAAGCGTTCGACCACCTGCTTTTGCGCTGGCGGGAATCCTGCCGAGTGCAAGAACGGGAGCTTGCTGACCATGATGGTCGGCTGGTGCCCTACCTGGCCTTCGATCATGAATGAGAAATCACGGGCTTCGGCATGCGAATGGCAAATGAACGCATCGCCGGCTCGACGATAGTTCCACCCCTTTTGCGTGGCGGGGAATGCCACGCCAGGCAGGGCGGAAATCAGTGCGGTGCACCGGCCATCAGTCGGCTCGGTGCGAAGCATGCGAGAGTAGATCTCGGCAACTACCGGCCCGGTGGCCGAAGCGAAAACAATGTCTTCATCTACGGTGTCGGCTTCTAATTGGGATACGGAAATCACCTGCAGGATATCCGGATCCAGATCCGTGCCTTCAAAGGCGGCTGCGATCTGGTCGGCGGTCGGCATCACCGGGGTCCGCGCCAAATACACCTTGCGATCCCATGCGGGACCTAGGCGGTTCAGGAAGCTCGTTGCCAGCTTCAGATAGGAATCCGAGTCGGCGATGGCAAGTATTGATGGCTTCATCGGCTGATTCACACCTTCAATGAACTGGATAGGTGCTCGCGCAACTCGGATGGGGTACCAGGGGTCCACCAGCTGTCAATCACGGCTTGCGGATAGAGGCAGCGGGCATCAGGACCCAGCAGCAGGCGCAGGGATGGAATCACCGTGGAAGGCAAGGCGCGGATCTCCTGGCCTGGTCGCAGGACACGCAAACGCATTTCAATGGGAACGGTGTGCTCCTTGAGCACCACCTGATCAATCCTCGAGATCTTCTCCAGCAATTCGGGAGTTTCACGGCGATGCGGGAAGTACGCAACCGGGCCTTCGGAAGCGATCTGCTCAATCCAGCGCAGATACGGCTGCTCAAAAATCAGCTCATCAGCCACCATCGCCGAACCGATCAGCAAGGTTGGTTCGGTGAACTGCTCGGCTACCGGCTGGGTAGCGAGCCATTCAAACTTGTGCTGCGCGAATTTGATCCCCAGATCAGCCATCTTCTGACGGGATGCCGGGTCGACATACAACGCTGAAACAATCAACAGGCGATCTTCACGGGCCAGCTGGCGCAAACGATGCCAGGTCGCCAATCCCATTGCCACGCGTGCTGCGGAATTCCTGGTCCGGGCGCGCACCAACGGGGTGGGCTCATCGGAAATGAGCTGCTTGATCAGGGCCAGCGTAGCCATGCCGTCATCGATGATCACGATTTCCTTGGCCCGTACGCCTGCCAGCAGCGTGCGCTGGATCTTGCCTGAGTAGGCGTCGCCGGTGACATACCGATCGGCAGCGCCCTTGGGCTGCGGAGGCTTACGAGCGGCCGGTTCAAAATGAACCCCTGCAGGGGCATGATTCAGCATTGCCTGCGTCGTGGCTTCCAGGGGCATTCCCTGACGGGGGATGATCCGGATGTCCGTGCCCAGCAGCCCTGCGGCATGCGTTTCTACCGCCGAAAGCAGCTGCAGTGGCGACTCCACCCAAACGTGCGCGGTGCCGAAACGCGGGCGTGGCACCTCGTGGGTGTCATGTTGAGTCAGTTTCATCATGGTGAGGGTCATTTTGCCAGTCGGCTCAGGGATTTGGAAAGCGTGTCCAGCTGCTTGGAACCATTGCGCAGCACACGGCGCGAGGCCCCGCGGACTTTGGAAGGCAGCGAGCGGCGCGAGCTGATGTGCGCCCAGCGTGGAGGCAGCTCGAGCCTGGTGATGCGCCGGCGCTTGAAATGAGCCGAGAACTCCGGGTAGTGCGCGGACAAGAAGGACTCGGCCTGCTCGCGCAGGTGAGGCAGTTGCGCGGCCTGCATGCAGTAGGCCACGGCAGCCAGCAGTTCGGTGAGGCGGTCGCTGCCGCCACCGTGCGCCGGAACCGGCACGTCCTGGACGAACAAGGCATGGATGATGGACAACGGGATGCGGTTGGAATTCTCGTAGGGAGCCAGCGCCTGGAGCAGTCTGCCGGTGCCCACTGCGTAGACCTCGGTATCCAGGATGTACTTGGCGGTGGCCAAGCCTGTGGAGAAGCAGGAGATCACCACGGCTGGACGTACCGCCGCGATGACGGTTTCCGCCAGATGATCGGTGCCGACCAACCGGAAATCCAGCCCCATGTCCCTGGCGGCTGCAGACAAGCGTGCCGCTGAGGTGGCGCTGGCCGATGGGTGCGCCTTGAACAGGACGGTGGAAATTTCCCGGCGGGCCACCTCGTTGAGCATTTCCAGATGCAGCTCGAATTCTTCCTCGGCATCCATCAGGCCCAAGGAACCCAGGTACTGGCCGAGGATCAGCGCACTGCCGGTTGGCAGATCGAATTCTGCCCCCTGGGCCAGTTCGCCGAAGATTGCAGCCAGGCCGCCGGTGGCCAAGACCTCGCGCCGCGGCTCGAGCTCTGCGAGCAGGTGAGGCTGCAGTCCTGGAACCAAGTCCACATGGATGGTGCCCATGACGCGCTGGCGAAGCGGCATTGGCAATCGATTACGGGTTGGGCCATAGGACATCAAGCCGTCGGAGTGGATCCACAGCTGGGCATCAAAGAAAATACGCGCCAGCGCACGCGCCGGATTGACCTGGATGGATTCCAGAACCAAGGTCAAGGGTTCATTGCCCAGATCCCAAGCGCTGCGCAGGAGGCGTTCGAAAATATGCAGCTCGTCCTCACGCGGGTTGAACTGTGCCGGGCGACGCGGGGAGGTCAGCGCAGCGAAATCCACCACGCGGTCAAAGCGGGCGGCAAGCTTCTCGAAGCCCGGGACTTCATCCAACGCAGTAGTCAGTTCCGGAACCTGCGAGCCGTTAGCCAAGACGAGAATTCGTTCATCTGCCTCGGGGAGCAGTCCTGCATCGGCCATCGCGGCCAGAGAAGCAA
This sequence comes from Glutamicibacter sp. AGC84, assembly GCF_053543575.1. Classification (NCBI taxonomy): domain Bacteria; kingdom Bacillati; phylum Actinomycetota; class Actinomycetes; order Micrococcales; family Micrococcaceae; genus Glutamicibacter; species Glutamicibacter sp. AGC84. The sequence goes on along the minus strand of NZ_JBLVOC010000026.1, from coordinate 260,202 downwards.
GCTGGAAATAGCTGCTGGCTTCAATCAGTGCGATCACTTGGCGGCCCCGATCTGACCTGGCTGGAGGAAGGAGAGAATATGGCGGCGACGGGCAACGTCCATCTCGAGGGCAACCTGGCGGGCCATCGGCGCATCAATAGTGGTGAATACCTGGCGCAGTTTCTGCTTCATCTCCAAGCGGACTTCCGGCGGGTAGTTCTTCGCGCGCTTCTCGTGGTGGCACACGATGGCGAAGAACTGCCGCATCGCCTTGGGCAGGTGGCGATCCGCGTCCGGGTGCAAGCGCACCTCGGTGAGGATCTGCGAGTAGGCCGGAATGAAGCCGAGCTGACGGTGGTCGAAGACCTGGGTCAGCGAGCCGGGCAGGCCGCGGCGGTAGAACACCCCGGGGGAGGAAACGACGGAATAGCGCTCGGTGTTCAGATGCAGCTTCCATAGCCAGAGGCGGTCTTCGGCGCTGTGCAACTGCGCGTCGAAGTACATCAGTTCGCGGGCGCGCATCAGGTCGGTGCGGTACATGCCCGCCCACACGAAGGCGTAGTCCACCATGGACGGCGAATCGATAGGTTCAATGTCATCGGCCGGGTTCAGCGGCATGCCGCGCAACGCCTGCGGGGCGCGGTGGATGACGCGATTGGTGCCGGTGACACGCACATGATCGCAACGCACGAAGTCCACGTGCAGTTCGGTCAAGGATTCCGCCAGGGCTTCCAAATGCTCGGGGGAGTACCAGTCGTCGGGGTCGAGGAAGGTGAAGTATTCGCCGGTGACCTGTTCCAACCCGGCATTGCGGGCGGCAGAAACTCCGGCATTCTCAGGCAGCGAGATCAGGTTCAGGCCAGGCAATTGGTCTTGGTAGCTGCGAACCAGGGCAGCAGTCTGGTCATCGGAAGCGTCATCAACCACGAGCACTTCCAGCTCCCAGCGTCCCAGCTTCTGCCGGACCAGCGATGACAAGGCATCGCAAATATATGCTTCTTGGTTATAGGCGGGGATAACCACGGAAATGCGCCCGGGGATCAAACTCATCTGTGCTTCAAGGCCTTCCTCATGCAGACAAAAATAAACGGCGGTTGGACCCGTCGGTGAGTCCAACCGCCGGATACGTTGGCGTGCTTAGGCGTCGACGCGGCGCAGGCGCGAGAGCGGTGCCAGCTCGCCTGGGAAGACCTTCTTCACGCCGTCACCCATGGCCTGCTCCAGGATGCGGATGTCGCGGATCAGCGACTCGAAGCCCTTTGGCTCCAGCGACGAGGCCTGGTCCGAACCCCACATGGTGCGGTCCAGGGTGATGTGGCGCTCGACGGTCACTGCGCCCAGGGCAACAGCAGCCAGCGAGATCTGCAGGCCGCGCTCGTGGCCCGAGTAGCCCACTGGGACCTGGTAGCGGTCGCGCAGGGTCTCGATCATGCGCAGGTTGGCCTCTTCAGGAGGCAGCGGGTAGGTGGAGGTAGCGTGCATCATGACCAGGTTCGAGGTACCCAGGGTCTCGACGGCCTTGTCGATCTGCTCGATGGTGGACATGCCGGTGGACAGGATGATCGGCTTGCCGGTCTGCGCCAGGGCCTTGAGCAGCTCGATGTCGGTGACCGATGCGGAGGCGACCTTGTGGGTGACTGCACCCTGCTCTTCCATGAATTCGACCGATGGAACATCCCATGGCGAGGCGAAGGCGTGCAGGCCCTTGGAGGCTGCGTAGGAGATGAGTTCCTTGTACTGCGCCTGGTCGAACTCGACGCGGTAGCGGTAGTCCAGGTAGGTCATGTCGCCCCATGGGGTGGAGCGGATCTTGTCGCGCATGTCCATCGGGGTGGAAATGTCCGGGGTGCGCTTCTGGAACTTCACTGCGTTGGCACCGGCTTCAGCAGAGATATCGATCAGCTGCTTGGCGATCTCGATGTCGCCGTTGTGGTTGATGCCGATCTCGCCGATGACGTAGACCTGCTGGCCTGCGCCAACCTGGACGTCGCCGATAGCAACAGGCTTGATGTCAGTAGTCATGGAAGTCATGGGTATTGCCTTTCAGTGGGTGAAACTTGGAGAACTCTTGGTAGCGGTGCGTGCGGCGAGAACCAGTTCGGCTAGTTCCCGTACCGCTCCGTGCCCGCCCTTGCGGGTCAGTTTGTACCGTGCTGCCCGGTGCACATCTTCCTGGGCATCGGCCACGGTGATCGGCCAGCCGACCAATGCCATCGCGCCCAGATCGTTGATGTCGTTGCCCACGTAGGCAACACGAGCCGGATTGATGGATTCGTCAGCCAGCCAGCGGGCCAGGTATTCGGCCTTGTTGTCGATTCCGTGGGCCACTTCGACGTTCAGCTTGGCGGCGCGGGCGGCGACAACAGGGTTGATTTCCTTGGAGAGAATAAGGAACTTCACTCCGGCAGCCCGCAACCGGGCCACTCCCATTCCATCGGAGCGGGAGACGCGCACGGTTTCGGTTCCGTGCTCATCGACATACGCGGTGTCCGGGGTATGCACCCCGTCGAAATCCGTGATGACCGCGTCGACTTCGATCGGTTCCCGGGTGGCCGGAACGGCCAGCCCAGCGAGCAGCAGGTCTGCCTCGGTATCGATGTCGATGCCGTGCTCTGCTGGAACTTCGTGAACCCGGACCTTTCCGAAGAAACGGTGCCCTGCCTCGCGGAATCCCCGGGTATCCATCACGTAGAAGGCCCCGGTTTCGCGGAAGCGCGGTTCGCGATCCTGGCGACGCGGACGGTGCAGCTTGTCGTGGCCTACGGCGACCGCTTCGCCCTGCGGATCCAGGCCCCAATGGAAACCGTGGTCCGCTACAGCTGCGAAGCTGACGTCGGCGCGTTTCGAAGAAACCGCCGCAATGGCTGCGTCCAGATCCTCCGGATCGATGAACGGGCTGGTGCACTGGATGAACACGGTGATCTCTGGCTGAGATTCCGCATTCGCTAGCGCGTGGAGCAGAACTGACTCGCTGCTGGCCGTGTCGCCGGCGATATCTGCCGGTCGATCGATGACTCGCGCCCCGTAGCGAAGCGCTTCGGCCTTGATCTGCTCATGGTCGGTACTGACCACGACGTCGCTGACTGCCGCCGCGGATCTGGCTGATTCGATTGCGCGGCCCAGCAGCGATTTGCCGCCGATCTCACGCAGGTTCTTAAGCCGGATGCCCTTGGATCCTCCCCTGGCGGGGATGATCGCCATGGCATTTGGCTGGTTGGTTTTGCTCACGAGTAAGACGCTATGGGCACAAGTTAACTAAGAGGGGGCATCTGGGTTAACGCACGGTGAAGTGCCGGTGTAATCACCTGTTTGTTTGCTGAATGCGAGGTCAGCAAGCGTTTTACGTACCAGTAGGCGAATCCGGAAGAGGGATTTCGAGCCCTCGGAACCGCATAAAAGATCAAAGCGACTAATGAAACATGAGTGTGCAAGGCGGAGCTTAGGCACAGAACATTTAGGCTGGAGGGTATGCACGAGCCAAACCAGTCACAGCCCACGCGTGGCCCCCTGCGGATTACCGTGCCATCACGCGCTGACGGGTTCCTTCGACAGTTCACCGCAATGATCGGTGGCCGCCTGGGACGACACAGCGATCCAGGCCGAGTCGATCCAGGATTCTTCAGCGTGGAACGAGTCATTATCCTGATGACCACCGTGGGCGCCTTGCTGATGCTCCTTGCCAAGAACCCCTGCCGGGTCAACGGGTGGACTGGCAACAACCCGTACGCCTATGCGTGCTACAGCGACTGGGTTCCGCTGTTCTCCGCCCGCGGCTTCGCCGAGAACCCCTGGGCGCCATTCAGCGCGACCGCCCAGTTCGAGTACCCGGTACTGATGAGCACGGTGGCCTCGGCCGTTGCCTCGATCATCCCCACGGGGATCGAAAACCGTTCGCTGCTGTACTTCGACATCAACCTGCTGCTCGTTGCGATCCTGTGGATGGTCACCGTGATCGCCACCCTGCGGATGACCGGGCGCCGCCCGTGGGATGCCGCAATGGTGGCTATTGCCCCGGGCATCATCCTGGCCGGCAGCATCAACTGGGACATGTGGGCTGTGGCCTTGCTGGCCCTGGGCATGCTGGCATTCGCACGAAAGCACACCGTCCTTGCCGGGGTGCTGATCGGCTTAGGTGCCGCGATGAAGATCTATCCGTTCTTCATCCTCGGCGCGGTGCTGATATTGGCCATTCGCACCGGCAGGCTCAAGACCTTCTGGGTGACTGGCGGAACCGCCGCGGCGACATGGGCACTGGTGAACCTTCCCTATGCGCTGGCGTTCCCCGACTCGTTCATGCACTTCTTCAACTTCTCTTCTGAACGCGGGGCAGGCTTCTCCAGCTTCTGGCACGCATGGAATGTCATCGCCGATAACAGGGGAGGGGTCCCGCTCTTTGAAGCCGAACAGATTTCCCGTTACGGCCTGGTCCTCTTCTTCCTGTGCTGCGTGGGCGTCGCAGTGCTGGGCTTGACTGCTAAACGCACCCCGCGCCTGGCCTCCATGGCCTTCTTGATCATTGCTTCCTTTGTCATGGTCAATAAGGTGTATTCACCACAGTTCATCGTCTGGCTGATTCCGCTGTTCGCCCTCGCCTTGCCGCGCTGGCGCGAATTCGTTGTCTGGATGCTCGTGGAAATCGCGCACTTCTACGCTGTTTGGTTTTACCTTGATTCCCTCTCTGCGGAAGAAGCGCAGAAGGCCTTCCCTGAGACCGGTTATGCGGTGCTGGTGCTGGCGCATATGGTGATGCTGGGATACCTGATGTTCTTGGTGGCACGTTCAATTCTTGATCCACGCCACGACCCGATTCGTGCCGTGGGCCAGGATGATCCTTTGGCCGGCCCATTCGCCGGACTGGAGGACCGCTGGACCCTGCGCGGACTGCTGCCTCAATCCAAGAAAACGAATGAAGTGGCGGGAAATAAATCATGAGCGATGTTGCCGTTGTCGGTGCGGGACCCAATGGGCTAGCAGCCGCAGCAGTTGCTGCCCGTGCTGGATTAAGCGTCACGGTATATGAAGCCAACGACACCATCGGCGGGGCCGCCAGAACGCAGCCGCTGAATGGTTCTGCAGCGAAATTCGATTTGGGCAGCGCAGTGCATCCGATGGCCATGCAATCCCAAGCCATGCATGAACTGGGCGTCCACGACAAGGTGGAGTTCATCGTCCCCGAGCTGTCCTTCGCCCATGTGCTGGATCGCCGGACTGCCTACGCGTACAAGGATCTGGAACGCACCGGGCAGGAACTTGGAGGCGCGGACGGCGAGATGTACACCCGGCTCCTGGGCCCGCTGGTCAAGCAGATTGACGGGGTCAGCCAGACACTGCTCAATCCTCTGCTGAGGGTTCCCTCGAACCCCGCAGCGTTGGCGACCTTTGCCGTGAGCACGGTGGCGGGCATGGCCGTCAAGGAACTCTTTTCTGGAAAGTTTGAACGCGCCGCCGCGCTCTACGCAGGCTGTTCCGCCCACGTTGCGGGAGGCTCTCGCGGACCGGCCAATGCCGGGGCAGGACTGTTCCTTGCAGCAACAGCGCACGGCAAGGGATGGGCCATCCCGCGTGGAGGTTCCCAAGCCATCAGCGACGCCTTGGCCGAAGAAGCGATGGCTCATGGAGCAAAAATCCTTACCGGCACCCGCGTCAACAATGTTGATGAGCTTTCTGCGCAGAGCATCCTCTTCGATACCTCCGCCGAAAACGCTGCCAAGCTTTCAACAGGACACCTGCCTGAACGGCTCTCGCACGCGTTGAGCAGTATCCGGCGCTCGCCGGGAAGCTGCCTGGTGCACTACGTCCTTTCGGCACCGGTTCCATGGCGCGACGAGACTCTGGGCAAGGCCGGCACCGTGCACCTGGGCGGCACCGCGGCGCAGGTCGGGAAGGCCGAACGCGCCGCAGTGCGCGGGGGAGCGGCGAAGCCGTTCATGATTGTTGCCCAGCCCTCGCAATTTGATGATTCGCGGGCACCGCAGGGCCAGCACGTCATCTGGGCCTACTGCCACGTGCCACTGGATTCTCCGGTAGACATGAGCCGGGAACTGAAGGAAATGATTGAACAGGCAGCCCCTGGTTTCAGCGAGACAATCATTGAATCCCATGTTGTCACCGCCCAGGACTTGGAAGTGCAGAACTCGGCACTGGTCGGTGGCGATCTTTCCGGGGGAACCATGGACCTGCTGGGCAGCATCAAGCGGCCTCGGATCTCGGCCGACCCGTGGTACCTGCAGTCCAAAGGACTGTACTTGGTATCCTCGGCTGCGCCTCCGGGGCCGTCGGTGCATGGCATGGGCGGATTCCTCGGAGCGCAATCGATGCTCAAGCGGGAATACGGAATCGCAAACTGGAAATCGGTGAACTGAGAGGCAATGGAATCAGTGCTCGCGCAGCTCGTTGGCTGGGTCTTCCTGGCAGCACTCTGGTGGCTGTTTATCCGGCAATACCGCAAGGACCCACGCCGCTTGGGTCTGGCTGCACTTCTCTTGCCGCTGGTGTTCTTCACCATTTCGGCGGTCGTCGACCTGTTGACCAGTGTGATCCCCGGGTTTGGGTTCCTCTTCTCCATAGTGCTGGTGCTGACCCCGCTGATGGTCGTTGTCTTCGGTGCCGCGCTGATCTACAACGGGATCCTGATGTGCCGGCGCGAAGGAGCCAAACCTACGAATCTGCTGTCGTTGGCAGCCGGGTTATCCGTCTTTGTCCTGCCAGTCATTGCGGTGCTGCTGATTCGCATCGAATCCTGGTGGAGCTATTCGCTGGCTTTCGTCCTGTTCATGGCCTCCGTCTTCACGGCGAGCTTGTTCGCCATGCTGCTGCTGTACGCATGGGTGCACGCCAGATACCCATCCAAGGGCGAAGCCGCCGCCGTGGTGGTCCTTGGCGCCCGCACAATCAACGGCAAGGTCACCCCGTTGCTGCGTGGCCGCTTGGACAAGGGCATAGACCTGCATCAACTGCAGGCATCTGCTCGCCCCTTCATGGTTCCGACCGGGGGACAGGGCCATGATGAGGAAGAACCAGAGGGCGTAAGCATGGCCCGCTACCTGCGTGAGCAGGGCATTGCCGATGAACAGATTCTGGTTGAAGACCGGGCCAGGGACACCCTTGAGAACCTGGAGTTCTCCGACGCCTTGGTCCGTGCCCAGCGTCCGGATGGCCAGCTGTGGTTGGTCACCAGCGACTATCATGCGCTGCGTGCAGCGATGGCGTCACGCAAGCTCGGCTTGGATGCCCGTGCCTTCGGCGGGAAAACGGCGGCCTACTACCGTCCGAGTGCCTTCCTCAGGGAATGCGTTGCGATCGTGCGGGATCAAAAGAAGCTGATGGTTTTGCTGGCCCTGCCCTTCGCATTAGCCGTCGCAGGGATGATGTTCGTGCTCACGACGACCTTCTAACTTCCTTGGCACCCTGGGACCATGCACCATCTGGTGCATGGGCCCAGTTTTCGCTTCCCTGCCATCACCCTTTTGGTTGAGCCATAAATCAGCACTGGGGGCGGTGAGAGCTGGGCTCGAATTCCCTAGGCTGGAAATATGATCCAGGCAGAGCAGTTGACGAAGAAATACGGTGGAAAAACCGTGGTCGATAATGCGTCGTTCACGGTCCAAGAAGGCATGGTGACTGGGTTCCTCGGCCCGAATGGTGCCGGCAAGTCCACCACCATGCGCATGATCGTGGGATTGGCCAAACCTACCAGCGGTGAAGTGCTGGTCAACGGGCACGATTTCAAGAAATCACGTCACCCGCTGACCGAAGTCGGCACCCTGCTGGAAGCTAAGTCGGTGCACAAATCCCTGACTCCGCTGGCGCATTTGCGTGCCATGGCGGCTACCGCGGGGATCCCGAAGTCCCGAGTGCACGAAGTGCTCGATCTGACTGGCTTGTCTAGCGTGCAGCGCAAGAAGGTCGGCGGCTTTTCGCTGGGCATGGGGCAGCGGCTGGGCATTGCCACGGCCCTGCTTGGAGATCCGCAGGTGCTGATCCTCGATGAGCCGGTCAACGGCCTGGATCCCGAAGGCGTGGCTTGGGTCCGCAATCTGGCCCGCCAGCAGGCGGCCGATGGCAAAACCGTTTTCATCTCCTCCCACCTGATGAGTGAAATGGCCCAGACGGCGGATCACCTGATCGTGATTGGCCGTGGCCGCATCATGGCCGATGCGCCGATCACTGAATTCATCGACAACGGTCTTGACCAGACCATTGTGCGTTCAGCCGACATTGAGATCTTGATGAATGCGTTGAACGGCGAAGGTATTCAGCTACGCCGGATTGATGAGCATGGCCTGGAAGTTACCGGCCCCGATTCAGAAACCATTGGCCGCCGTGCCTTGGAATACGGGGTGGTGCTCAGCGAATTGCGTCCGCTGCAACGCACCTTGGAAGACGCCTACATGGAATTGACCCGCGATGCCGTCGAATACCACTCGAACACAGTTGCCGAGACTGGCGGCGGGAAGTAAGGACATGTCTAACCATCTAGCAACCGCACCGCATGGCAAGGTCACCCTCTTCGGCGTGCTGCGCAGTGAGTCCATCCGTTTCTTCTCCCTGAACTCCACCCGCATCCTGGTTCTCTTGGCCATCGTGTTCTATGTGGGCATTGCAGCCGTGGCCACGTGGGGCATTGGTTCGCTCAGTGCCAGCATGGGCGACACGGATCAGATGCCGGGCATGGAAGGCCTATCGGCCCCTGGATTCGCCGCTGAGCTCATCGGCTCGGGCCTGGTCTTCAGCCAGCTGATCCTCGGCGTGCTTGGTGTCCTGCTCTTCAGCGGTGAATTCACCACCGGCTCAGCGGTAAGCACGTTCCTGGCCAGCCCGCGGCGACTGCGAGTCCTGGCCGCCAAGGGCATCTTGATCATCCTGCTCACTGCCGTCGTCCAGATCATCAGCTCGCTCTTGGCCTTCGCGATCAGCAAGCCGATTGCCGAGAACTACCAGATGAATCTGGAATTCAGCAGCGATGCCTTCCAACGGGTGCTCTGGTACGGGACGCTGGCGGTGACCATGGCGGCGTTGATCGGTTTGGCGTTGGGGATGCTGCTGCGCAACTCGGCCGGCGGCATCACCAGCCTCGCTGCCCTGTTCTTCGTGCTGCCGATCATCCTTTCCATCCTGACCACCTTGACCGACTGGGCGCAGGATATCGCGAAGTTCACCCCTGACCAGCTGGGCATGGGGTTGGCGACGCCCGCAAGTGTTGTCACCGACTTGGAGACCTGGCAGCAACTGCTGGGCGTGGCGGGTTGGATCGTGTTTCCACTGGTGTTGGGTGCAATCCTGCTGACCAAGCGGGACATCAAGTAGCGCAGGGATTGATCGAGAAAACTAGACTGGAAACATGAGCCAACCGACGCTGCAGGAAACTGTGGTTTCCTTCGATGAACTGGCCGCCAAGCGTATGGGCCGGATACGCCGTTATTTGCGTACCCACCCGCGTTTGGTGGTCATCGGTGCGGTAGTCATCTATCTGCTGCTCACACTGCCCGGTGTCCTGGTCATGGCAGCGATGCCAGAAGCCAACGCCACCGGCCTGCTGGTCGTCACCCTCGCCGTCAGCGCTGCCTTGTTGTACCGGCGCCGGGCACCGATGACGGTGATCATCCTGGTGTTCATTTTCGAATGCCTGGCCCTGGTGATTGCTGGTCCGCAAGGTGGACTGGGCGGGGTAGGCATGATTATCGCCCTGTACACGGTCGCCACCAGCTATTCGGCCAAACGCACCATCCCGCTGGCCATCCTGGCCGGCAGCTTCCAGACGGTCCTGATGGTGCTGATGGGCTTCCCCGACATGGCCGGAATGGAATTCGACCCGCAAGATGGAATCGACGAAACCATCTTCACGCGCGTCATCATCGCCGTCTCGGGCAGCTTCGTCATCGGTTTCTACATTGCCGCAGCCGCGGTGGGCATGAATGTGCGCAACGCGCGCATCCACGAAGCTGAACTGAACCACTGGGCCTCGCAGGTCTCCGGACTGGCCCAGGTGCAAGAGCGCAACCGCATCGCCCGCGAAATGCACGACGTTGTCGCCCATTCGCTTTCGGTGATGATTGCCTTGTCAGAGGGGGCACGAGTGGTGGCCAAGCGCGATCAGGTCCGTGCCGACGAAGTGCTCAATGAGCTCTCTGGAACCGGTCGCGCCGCCCTGGCGGATATGCGCCGCATGCTGGGCGTGCTTCGCCAAGAAGAATCCGGAGAGCTGGCCCCGCAGCCTACCGGCGGGAACGTGGAGCAATTGCTCGAAGGATTCCGTACCGCAGGTCTGCCGGTCTCATTTACCCATACGGGCGATCCGTTGCCGGAGGACACCACCTTCCAGCTGACCGTCTTCCGTATCATTCAAGAGTCCCTGACTAATTCCTTGCGTTATGCCCGTAACGTAAGTGATGTGCAGGTTCGCCTGGAACGGCGCCGCGAAGAACTGCGCATGGAAATCATGGACAACGGAGATGCAACGAGAGTTCCGAGTATCGGCAGCGGACGCGGGCTGCGCGGCATGCGCGAACGAGCCGCGCTTTTTGGCGGAACGGTTGATGCCGGGCCGGTAGCCAGTGGCGGATGGATTGTGAAAGCAGTCCTCAAGCTGCCCGAATGCAGCTTGCAGAACGAAAACCAGAAGGCAGTGAAGGAATAAGCGTGGAAGACAAAATCAAGGTACTGCTGGTCGATGACCAGCCCCTCTTACGCATGGGATTCCGCCTCATCCTCGAAGGTGAAGACGACATCGTCATCGCCGGCGAAGCTGTCGATGGACTCGATGCCCTTGCCCAGACGGCAGCACTGAAACCCGATGTGGTCCTGATGGATGTGCGCATGCCCAAGATGGACGGCTTGGAAGCGACCGAACGCATCGCCAAGGACCATCCGGAAACCAAGATCATCATCCTGACGACCTTTGACCTGGACGAGTACGCCTTCTCAGGGCTGCAGGCAGGAGCCAGTGCGTTCCTGCTCAAGGACGTGGCCCCGGAAGAACTGGTCCAAGCGGTGCGCCTGGTAGCTTCCGGCGACGCTGTGGTGGCACCCCGGGTGACTGCCCGCCTGCTGGAAACCTATGTGCGCAACGCTGGCGCCGGGAACCGGAACCAGCCGGCCGAAACTCCGCATGACCCGCTGCTCGATGATCTCACCCCGCGTGAGCAGGAAGTGCTGCGTGCGCTCTCCGAGGGACTATCCAACGCCGAGATTGCACACCGTTTCTTCCTTTCCGAAGCAACGGTGAAAACCCACGTGCGGCGCATCCTGACCAAATTGCATCTGCGCGACCGTGTTCAAGCGGTGGTGTACGCCTACGAGACCGGGCTGGTCATTCCATCCCAGGGCCTGGACTACTAGGCATCGCTGAGGCAGCAAAATGGCCGCCGGG
>NZ_JBLVOC010000026.1:241502-248835 GCF_053543575.1 Glutamicibacter sp. AGC84 | reverse complement strand
GGTTCCGCCCGGCGGCCATGGAGCTTTCTAGCGCTTATTGGCCTTGCGCTGCTTCTTCGCCGTAGAGCGCAGCTGTATCACGCGGGCCACCCCGGCGATCGCGACCACTAGGGCGCCACCAATAGCGGCAAAGAACAATGCCAGCCCGAGGTTGACCTGTCCCTGATACGCGAAGTAGTTCAGGGTCACCTGCTCCTGGTTCTGGGCAATGAAGATGATCAGCAGGATCAGCACGAGCAAGCCGAAGATCGTAGCGGTCCAGATACGACCCAACTTGGTCGCTGGGAGCTTATCTGCACCGGCAGGTTTGGCCCGTTGGACCTTGGAATCCATCGGTACGGTGGTCTCCACTTCGACCTCGCGTGATTCTGCTGGAATGTTCTCTTGCTCTGGTGTTCGATCAGCCGTAGCCATGATGAACTCGCTTTCCTTGTCTCCGGGACTGCTTTCAGCTTCGTCGAGAGCGAGGTGCCAAGTCAAGACCCGGATAGGGGTGTCTGCCAGGTTGCCAGGGCGGAGGCAGGCCCAGCAGGACATCAGCAAATGTGGTTCAGGCTACTAAGCTGGGAGGCAACTCGACTTTTCAGGCGGGAACCAAAACCTGAAGAACCGTCTGACAAACATCTCTTGACAGAAAGAAGTGAGTAACCAGCCATGGCACAAGCCGCAGCAATGGCCCACATTGCAGATCTGGCCGAATACGTCGCAACCTCGCCATCGAGCTACCACGCCGCGGCCTCGGCCGCGCAGCGCTTGGACGCTGTTGGATTCACCGGTCTGGACGAAAAGCAGGCTTGGAACCTGGTCCCGGGTTCCTACTACGTGGTCCGCGACGGTGCGATCATCGCTTGGGTGCAGCCAGAAGCTGCCACTGCGACCAGCGGATTCCATATCCTCGGCGCCCACACCGACTCGCCGGGCTTCAAGCTCAAGCCGAAGCCAACCACCGGTTCCAACGGCTGGTGGCAGGCAGGGGTCGAAGTCTACGGCGGACCGCTGCTGAACTCCTGGCTGGACCGCGAACTGGTGCTCGCCGGCCGATTGGTACTCAAGGACGGTTCCGAGCACCTGGCGAAGACCGAACCAATCCTGCGCATCCCGCAACTAGCGATCCATCTGGACCGCCAGGTCAATGAGGGCCTGACCCTGGACAAGCAGACCCACACCAATCCAATCTTTGGCGCCGGCGATCTGGCGGATGCCGACATCCTGGCGATCCTGGCGAAGTCTGCAGGTGTCGACCCGGCCCAGGTAGCCGGCTACGACATCCTGACCGCGCCCGCGCAGCGCGGCGAGGTCTTTGGCGAGGGCAAGAACTTCTTCGCCAGCGCCCGGCTGGATAACCTCACCTCGGTGCACGCAGGCCTGATTGCGCTGACGGGCCATTCCCGCAAGCCAGCAGGCAACCGCATTGCCATGCTTGCTGCCTTCGACCACGAAGAACTGGGTTCCTCCTCGCGCTCGGGCGCTTGCGGCCCATTCCTGGAAGAGCTGATCAACCGCATCCAGGCATCCATGGATGCTTCAGTTGAAGACACCGCTCGCGCCCTGTCGAATTCTGTATGCCTGTCTGCCGATGCTGGCCACGCGGTTCACCCGAACTACCCAGAGCGCCACGACCCAGCCAACCGTCCGCAGCTGAATGCCGGCCCGCTGCTGAAGATCAATGCGAACCAGCGTTATGCCACCGATGCGGTGGGTGCTGCCGCATTCGCCAACTGGTGCGAGTCGGCGGGAGTTCCCTACCAGGAGTTCGTGTCCAATAACCGCGTACCGTGCGGATCCACCATTGGACCATTGACCGCGACCCGACTGGGCATTCGCACCCTGGATGTGGGAGTCGCGCTGCTGTCCATGCACTCGGCCCGCGAGATGTGCGGCGTTGACGACCCTTGGTATCTGTCCAAGGTCTCTCGCGAGTTCTTCGGAGCCTAGCAAGTCCAACCTGAAAAGCCGGCCTGCGGGCTGGCTTTTCGCCTCCCCGGGGGATCTTCGCCCGATGTGCCTAATCGATGGCATAATCGGCACCATGACGATCCTCAACCAGAACACGTTGATCTTCCAGCAGACGAAGAACATCTCGAAGAACGACTTCGCGATTCTTGATTCTTCCGGGATGCAGATTGCCCACGTGGATACCGGCGGAAGCGCGCTGGGCCGCATGTTCGTTGGGGCTCGCGAACTCACGGTCTTCGATGGACCAGGCAATCCGGTTGTCATCGTCAAGGACACGATGACCATGGGCCGCGATCGTTTTGAAATCCTTGATGGCAACGCTGCCCCGCTGGCCAGCCTGGTCAAGAGGATCACCTTCTTCAAAACAAGGGTCTCCATCTCGATGCTGGGCGAAGAGCTCGAATTACTGGGCAGCATCTGGGACTTCGACTTCCAGATCACCGGTCCCGGCGGGGTTCTGGGAACCGTGACCCGGGAATGGTCCGGGATGGGCAACGCATTGCTCGGCAAGTCAACCTATGCCCTGCGCTTGGCGGAAAACCTCAACGCACAGCAACGCCAGGCAGTGATCGGCTCGGTGCTGGCACTGGATTTGATCCGTGAAAAGCAACAGCGCAATTCTTAACGGAGCTGAGGTAGTCGCCGCCAGGAATACTTCTTCGTCGCAGGCCAGCCTTGGTTCTTGGCCGCTGTCGTGTTGCAGTCGGGTAACTGTCACGTCGATGTCGTGGTGCTTTCGGGGCGCCATTGGCTAGCGTAAGTGGCATGAATGAATCACGGATTGCAGAGCTTCGCCGTGCCAAGGGCTGGACGCAAGAACGTCTAGCCGCCGAAAGCGGCATCACTGTCAGAACGGTCCAACGGCTCGAAGCCGGAAATGATGCGAGCTTGGAGACTATCTCACTGGTCGCCAAGGCCTTGGAGGTGCCGGTTGGAGACCTGTTCAAAAGCGTCCAGACTCCGAAGTTCTCCGAGGCCGTGGATGGGCTTGAAGCGCGGGCCCAAGCAGATCAAGATCGTCGGGATTCGGCAACCAAGGGGATCCTGGCCGTGTTCCGCGGGCTGGGCATCCTGGTCACTTTCGGCACGGTCATCTTGGCTACCACCGGCAACTTTGGGTGGTACATCTGGTTGCTGATCCCGGTGTACTGGGGCGTCGGGCAGCTGCTGCTTGAGGCTGCTTTCCGTCTGAGCCTGGATGCCAAACTCGACGCCAAATACCCGCTGTCCACGGCAAATCGGAAACTGCTGGGCTAGGTCCATGCTGCGAAGCGCAAACCCAGGCACCGCCCATGAGGTTCCCACGGGTCGTTAGACCGACTGTTGCCCATTGATAACCTGCTGTTTACCCCCTGCTGGTCTGATCAATGACTATGAGTTCGAATTCCCTGCAGGTCAAGAATTTCCGCCCGGAGATCCAAGCGCTCCGCGCCTTGGCGGTTCTGCTGGTCGTCGCCTATCATCTTGAGCCATCCGCAGTTCCAGGCGGTTATATCGGCGTTGACATCTTCTTCGTCATCTCGGGCTTCCTGATTACCTCGCACCTGCTGCGTGAAGCCGAACGCACCGGCCGGGTCAGCCTCGCAGCCTTCTTTGCCGGCCGAGCGCGAAGAATCCTCCCGGCTGCCATGCTGGTGATCCTGGTAGTTGTCGTGGCAAGCCTGCTGATCTTTCCCAAAACCCAGTGGGGTGCCTTGGGCACCCAGGCCATCGCCTCTGCCTTCTCGGTGCAGAACTGGGTTCTCGCCGCCGACTCCGTCGACTACCTCGCTTCGGATCAAGCACCCGGGCCGTTGCAGCACTTCTGGTCCCTGGGCGTGGAGGAGCAGTTCTACCTTTTCTGGCCATTGCTGGTTTTGGCCGTGTGCCTGTTGGCCAAACCGAATGCGGACGCTAGCAGTGGCGATGGATTTGCCCCGCGGCGTCGCATGCTCTGGATCATTTTCTCAGCCACCGCACTTTTGTCGCTGGGATACTCGGCCTATGCCGGTTACTCAGGCAATAGCGCCGGATACTTCATCACCACCACCCGCATTTGGGAACTGGCCGTCGGCGGACTGCTGGCCTTGGCAGTCCAGGCGCACGCCAACGGCGCCTTGAAGCTTCCACCGTGGGCAACCAGCTGGCAGTTCAAAAATCTTGCCGTACTCGTGGCTTTGGCGGCGATCTGCTTCGCGGCATTCAGCTACAACGCCACAACAGTCTTCCCGGGGATTGCGGCGGCCCTCCCGGTTCTTGGCTGCGCCGTGGTGATTGCCGCAGGCAGTACGCGAGGACCTGGTTCCCTGCACCCGCTGGTGAACTGGGCTCCCGTTCAATGGGTCGGCCTCGCCTCGTATTCGCTATATCTGTGGCACTGGCCGCTGATCGTATTCTTCATCGAACTGGCCGGGGGCAACCCGGACCCATTGCAGTCGCTGGCCTTGCTGGCCGGGTCCCTGCTCTTGGCTTGGGCCAGCTTGAAGTGGGTCGAAACTCCCATGCGCCACTTCCGCCCCATAGCCGGTTCTCCTGCCCGCTCCTTGATTGCAGGGGCGGCGATGGTCGGGCTGGCCGCGTCCATCGCGCTATTGCCAGGTGCCATGCAGCAGCATCTTGTGGGCCAGGAGCAGCGTGAGCTGGGCGCGATGATGCAAAACCCGCCAGCTGGTTTTGGCGCGGCCTCCGTGGGCCAGGGCGCACCTGCGTACCTTTCCGGCCATCGCCAGGTCGTCCCGCTTCCTGCGACGGCCGCCGAGGACCAGCCCGAACTGGGAGATTGCGTCCAGGAACCGAAATCCACGCAGATCAAGGAATGCGAATTCGGCAGCGAGGACGCCAGCTACACCGTGGCCCTGGTGGGTGATTCCCATGCAGCCCACTGGTTCGAGGCCGTCAGCCGATACGCCCAAAGCAAGGGCTGGAAAGTGGTGACCTATCTGAAGAATTCCTGCCCGTTCTCCGAGGCCCAGCGCAAGGCGGATCGGGATGGCAGCATCAACTGCGAAGAAGCCATCGACCAGACCATGGAAGCTCTGGCTGCGCGCGATGACATCAACGCGGTGATCACCTCGAGTTGGGGAGGAGCCACCTTTACCACTGACGCGGCACAGGGGCTGGCTTCGACGTGGTCCACCCTTGAAGACGCGGGCCTGCCGGTCTACGCCATTGTGGACACCCCGCGGCCGCCGCAGGATTCCTATGCGCGCGACTGCGTGGAAGAAAACGTGCAGAACCCGGATAAGTGCGCCTTCCCGGAAAAGGGAGCCTATGAAGTGGGCGATGCCACCAAGCAGGCCGCCGAACTGGAGCCGCGCGTCGAAGTGCTCGACTTCAGCGATTACTTCTGCATGGATGGAACCTGCCCGGCAGTGGTGGGAAATGTCTTGGTCTACCGGGACAAGCACCACATCAGCGATACCTACATGCGCACCTTGGCCCCGATCTTTGGCGATAGGATCGAGGCTGCCTTGGATTCCGAGTAGCCCAGCATGATTTAGGACACCAAGGCTTATGCAAGTTCGGGTCTCTCGGGTAGGATTGGAAGGTCTGTGCCACTGCATGCCCGAAAGTTGGGCGTCTGGTGCACAGATAACGCAAGAACCTCCTGTTGCGGAAATACCGCGACCGTTTAGCCCAAAGGAGGTGGGTTCACATGCGTGCTTATGAACTTATGGTCCTCATTGATCCAGAGGTCGATGACCGCACCGTAGAGCCAACCATCGAGAAGTACCTCGAGGTTGTCCGCTCCAACGGTGGCACTATCGAAAAGGTTGATGTCTGGGGTCGTCGCAAGATGTCCTACGAGATCAAGAAGAAGGCAGAAGCCACTTACGTAGTGGTGAACTACACCGCAGAGCCAGCAGCTTCCGCTGAGCTTGAGCGCCAGCTCAAGATCAACGAACTGATCCTGCGCCACAAGGTCACCCGTCCGGAAGAGGCACGCGTTTAATTACGCGAAACCTTCCGTCGTAGGAATTAACGTTCAATCTTTTTAAGGAGAGTCAATGGCAGGCGAGACTGTTATTACCGTTATCGGAAACCTGACTGCCGATCCGGAGCTGCGTTTCACGCCGTCCGGTTCAGCCGTAGCGAACTTTACGATCGCTTCGACTCCTCGCACCTTTGACCGCCAGTCCAATGAGTGGAAGGACGGGGAAGCCCTGTTCTTGCGCGCATCGGTGTGGCGCGAAGCTGCAGAGAACGTTGCTGAAACGCTGACCAAGGGCATGCGTGTCATCGCCCAGGGCCGGTTGCGTTCACGTTCTTACGACACCAAGGAAGGCGAACGTCGCACCGTCATGGAGCTTGAAGTCGATGAAATCGGCCCATCGCTCCGTTTCGCGTCCGCCAAGGTCACCCGTACCCAGCGCTCCGGCGGTGGCAACGGTGGCTTCGGCAACGGTGGTGGAGGCTTCTCCAACGCACCGCAGCAAAGTGCACCAGCTCAGGCGCCGCGTCAGCAGCAGCCTCAGCAGGGTGGCGGATGGAATGCTCCAGCCGCAGACCCATGGAGCACCGGCGGAAACAACGGTGGCGGCTGGGGCAACCCGGGCGCAGACGAACCGCCTTTCTAAACAATATTTATTCACCATCCCGCAGATCACTCTGCGGGCTCCAAAGCTAAGGAGCTCCACGATGGCTAAGGCTGAAATCCGTAAGCCCAAACCAAAGTCCAACCCATTGAAGGCCGCTGACATCACTGTCATCGACTACAAGGACACCGCACTGCTGCGCAAGTTCATCTCCGACCGCGGTAAGATCCGCGCTCGTCGTGTAACTGGCGTTTCCGTTCAGGAACAGCGCAAGATCGCACAGGCAATCAAGAACGCACGTGAAGTAGCCCTGTTGCCTTACTCCGGCGCTGGCCGCGGCTAAGGAAGAGGGATAGCAAAATGGCAAAGATCATTCTGACTCACGAAGTATCCGGTCTCGGTGCTGCTGGCGATATTGTCGAGGTAAAGAACGGCTACGCCCGTAACTACCTGCTGCCACGCGGCTTCGCAATCGTCTGGACCCAGGGCGGTGAGAAGCAGGTGGAGTCGATCAAGGCTGCACGTGCTGCTCGCGCCGTTGCAAACCTTGAGGATGCTCAGGCACTTGCAGCTAAGCTGAAGTCCCAGCCGGTGAAGATCACCATGAAGGCTGGCTCGAACGGTCGCCTGTTCGGCACCGTCAAGACCACCGAAATTGCTGCTGCCGTAGAGGCTGCCGGTCTGGGTAAGATCGACAAGCGCAACATCGAGGTCAACGACCAGATCAAGTCGACTGGCAACTACACCGCAACCGTTCGCGTTCACGCTGACGTTCTTGCAAACCTGCGCCTGCAGGTTGTAGCTGCTGCCAAGAAGTAAGTCTTCTAGACTCAGCTTCTGTTCAAGAGGTGGGGGGCACTCCG
>NZ_JBLVOC010000026.1:238244-241482 GCF_053543575.1 Glutamicibacter sp. AGC84 | reverse complement strand
AGGAGAGCACGCCACCTCTTGGCGTTAACCGGATTTCTTTTGGGCCTCCGGGTCAACGAATAGCAAGTTCCACCTTCGAATAGGCTCAAAGCCAATTCAGAATCTTGAGTTCGTTCAGGCTTTCGGCGCTTACCGGCTGGCGCGAGACCGAATCAGCGAACGAGAGAAATCTGTGATGATTCCTGCCACGATAAATCCGAATGCAGGTAACCAGGTGATCGCCCATCCGGAGAAAACCATTGTTTCGCGATCCCGTAGGAATATCGCCAGCAAAGGCCAAAGAAAACCTAAGGCCACGCCTACGAGAATGAAGGCAGAGTGGCTCTTTGGAGATGCTGTTGCGGGAAAGGACTCCGCATATTCTGCAGGAGATCCAAAGTTGGCTGTCGCGTCTTCGTAGCTGGTGGCTTCGGACTCGACCTCTCTGGCTATATCGCGGATGGTGGCCGTATCCACGTTTCGTAGTGAAAGGCTGTAGCGCAGTTCGTCGATGTAGGTTTTGAGGTTACTTTCCATGGAAGGCTCCTAATTGAACTGTTCTAACCAGTTTTTGACTGATTTCAGGGTCTGATGACCCTGCTTGGTGATTTCGAAGATTTTGCGTGCGGGTCCGCGAGCGGTGATTTGCCAGTCGGAGACGATGTCCCCGGACTCTTCCATGGTTCGAAGCAGTGGGTATAAAGTCCCGCTCTTGATGCCAGGCACTCCGAGCTCTTCGAGCTTAGCCAGCATGGAGTATCCGTGTTCGGGTTTTTCTGCCAGGAAGCTTAGAAGAACGACCGGAAGCATGGAACGCTTCACCTGTGGAAGTACTCTGCTCTGTGACATGACTTAAGTATGAATCCTACATAGGTGCATTTCTATCCTTCGTTCGGATGATCTTGGCTTAGCAGCATCCGGCGATTCAATTCCGAGCCGGAACTGGTCATGGTCACTTAGAAGTGGCTAACATTTCACCAGATCGTCTTGCGTCCAATGCGTCATAATCATTGGCTTGGCCAATTTGCAGCAATAGCCTCGAAGATGAGTACGTCCAAAGCCAGCACGATCGAGAGAAGCGGTGGAACAAATGGGTTTTGCGTATGCGGATCCTGAAGTATTGACCGAGGCGCAACGCGAAGCTGTGGCAGAGCATCAGCGCCGTGTGCAAAGCGAGTCCCGGCGCCTGTCGTTGCGTGCCCTGCGCGAAGAAGCAGAACTGAGCCAAGTAGAACTTGCCACCGTGCTGAAGCTGAGCGTGGACCGCATCGCCCGCATGGAGACCGGGGACCTTGATCGAGTCCAGCTGGCCACCCTGCGCCGCTACGCAGAAGCCATGGGCGCCCGCCTGCAAGTGAAAGCGATCCGCGAGGGCACGCACGCCGAACTTGGCTAGTGATCGAGCTCCCGGCGGTCGCTGCCAAGCTGCCATTCCTGACCGACCGGTCAGCGCAAATAGAGCGCACCTCATCGATAAATATGCCACCCATCGCGCAGAAGCGCACAGCGAGGCCTGAATCACTGTGCCGACCAGCTAAAGTATTCCGGTGAGACGCGGGTTATAGACCTGTGTCACAAGGAAGTTCTGAAGGGGTTATTTTGCACGAACGTATTCACCACCGGGCCTTTGCTGATCGCTTGATGAGCGCCGAGCAAGCTGCAGAGTTCATTAAGCCAGGCATGACTGTCGCCATGAGCGGCTTTACCGGTGCAGGATACCCGAAGGCCGTGCCCGGGGCGCTGGCAGCTCAGATGGAGCGCCAGCACGCTGCGGGCAAGAACTTCAAGATCAACGTGCTTACCGGCGCCTCCACCGCCCCTGAGCTTGATGGCGTGCTGGCCAAGGCCGAAGGCATGAACCTGCGCCTGCCGTACATGTCCGACCCCGAGCTGCGCCGCCGCATCAACGAGGGCAACATGGAATACATGGACATCCACCTGTCCCATGTCGCCCAGCACGCCTGGTTCGGCTTCTACGGCAAGATCGACTTGGCCATCGTCGAAGTTGTCGGCGTCACCGCCGAGGGCGACTTGATCCCTTCCAGCTCGGTGGGCAACAACAAGACCTGGCTGGAGATGGCCGACAAGATCATCATCGAGGTCAATTCCCAGCAGTCTGCGGCCATGGAGGGCATGCACGATGTCTACTACGGCACCGCACTGCCTCCGCACCGCAAGCCGATCGACCTGAGAACCGTGCGTGACCGCATCGGCCAGCAGTACATGGACGTCGACGTCAACAAGATCGTCGCCGTCGTGGAAACCGACGCGCCAGACCGCCTGAGCCCCTTCGCCCCGGTGGACGAGACCAGCGAGAAGATCGCCGATCACCTGCTGACCTTCCTGGATTCCGAGATCCGGGCCGGACGCCTGTCCGAGAAGCTGCTCCCGCTGCAGTCGGGCGTGGGCAATATCGCCAACGCAGTGCTCGCTGGCCTGGCCCGTGGCGGCTACAAGGGCCTGACCGCCTATACCGAGGTCATCCAGGACGGAATGCTGGAGCTGATCAAGGACGGGACCATCGAGTTCGCCTCTGCCACCAGCTTCTCGCTGTCTTCGGAGGGCATCGAGGAATTCAACCGCAACGTCGACCACTACCGCGAGCGCATCCTGCTGCGCGCCCAGGAGATCTCGAACCACCCGGAGATCATCCGCCGGCTGGGCTGCATTGCGCTGAACGGCATGATCGAAGCCGACATCTACGGCAACGTGAATTCCACCAACGTGCTGGGATCGCACGTGATGAACGGCATCGGCGGCTCGGGCGACTTCGCCCGCAACGGCTACCTGTCGGTGTTCATGTCCCCGTCGACCGCCAAGGGCGGCAAGATCTCGGGCATCGTTCCTTTTGCTTCGCATGTGGACCACACCGAGCACGACACCATGATCCTGATTACCGAACAGGGCCTGGCCGACCTGCGCGGCCACTCGCCAAAGCAGCGTGCGCAGCTGGTCATCGATAACTGCGCCCACCCGGAGTACCGCCCGATGCTGCAGGACTACTTCGACCGTGCGTGCAAGGACAGCTACGGCAAGCACACCCCGCACCTGCTGGGCGAGGCCCTGTCCTGGCACCAGCGCTTCCAGGAGACCGGAGACATGCGCCCGGCCAGCTAGTCGCCGGCCAGGCGGGGATCGATGCGCAGGATGCGGTCATCGCCCGCCCCTGGCTGGCCGCGCCCGTCGGTATTGTTGGTCAGCACCAGCAGTGCGCCGTCAGGATCCACTAGCACGTCGCGTAGCCGGCCGAGCCGGCCAT
>NZ_JBLVOC010000026.1:210629-238224 GCF_053543575.1 Glutamicibacter sp. AGC84 | reverse complement strand
TGCTCGGTGGCGGGCTCGTCCAGTTCCACCGCGCGCAGCACTTCTCCGCGCAGATTCGCCAGGTAGAGGGTGCCATCGAGGATCGCGATGCCGCTGGGGCTGGCTTCGGACGGGGACCACTGCGCAATCGGATCGGTGTACGACGGATTTCCGCCGCTTTTTCCCTCGGCTTCGGGCCAGCCGTAGTTTCCCCCGGCTTCGATGATGTTCAGCTCGTCGAAGGTGTTCTGCCCGAACTCGCTGGCGAACATGGTGCCATCAGCACCCCACGCCAAGCCCTGCACATTGCGGTGCCCGTAGCTGTAGACGAGGGAATTCTCGAACGGGTTGTCGTCCGGGACGCTGCCGTCAGGTGCCATGCGCAGGATCTTTCCGCCCAGCTGCTGCAGGTCCTGGGCTTGCTGGGGATTGCCCGCATCGCCCACGGTGGCATAGAGCATCCCGTCCTGACCGATGGCCAACCGCCCGCCGTTGTGGATGCTGGCCGAGGGCAACCCGTCAATCAAGGTGCGCGGGGCCGACAGTGAAAGATTCCTGGCGCTGCCTTGCACCGTGAACCGCTGGATGCGGTTGCCGGATTCAGCGGTGGAATACGCAAAAAGCTGGTCTGGGGAGAGGAAGGCCAAGCCCAGCAGTCCGCCTTCTCCGGTCGCCACCAGATCATCGAGCCGAGCCACTTCGCGGCCTGGTCCGGATCCTGAGATCTCCACGATCCGCCCAGAATCGCGTTCGCTGACCAGCAGGCTGTCTTGGGCGTAAACCATGGACCATGGGGCGTCCAAGCCGGTGGCCAGTGGTGCTGGAACAGCTTGCGATTCGGTAGCTGGAGCTGAAGGCGGGGTTGGCGCGGAGCATCCGGCGAGGAACACTGCGCCGAGCACTAGGCAGGTACCCAGAATGCGCTTCATCGAGCTGCTATGCATGGGCTGGTTGATGGCGCGTCGGGCGATAAGTCAGTTCCTGGATCCGTCCGTCCAGCAGCTTGGACTCGACAAGTTCCAGATCGTAGTCATCGACCCCGCCAAGTACCGGGGCAGAACCGCTATGCCCGGTCAGTACCGGGAAGATGGTCACCTGGATGAAGTCCACAAGACCTGCCGCCAGCAGGGAATGGTTCATCGCTAAGCAGCCGTGGGAGCGCAGCGGCACATCTGAAGCTTCCTTGAGCTGTGCGACGACTTCCAGTGCATCAGCGCGCTCCAGCGTGGGGTTTGGCCAGGACAGCGGCTCTTCCAGGGTGGTGGAGATGACGGTGGCGGGCTTGTCGTGCAGGGCCACACCCCACGCGTCTTCAACCTCGGGATTCGCCTCGATTTCTGCCCAGAAGCGGCTGAAGAGACGGAAGGTGTTGGCCCCGAAAACCATGCGGCAAGCCGGAGTGTAGAGCGCGAGGCGGTGGGCTAACAGCTCTGGCCCCTGTTTTCCCCAGTAGCCGCCCCAATCGCCGGCGGCGCTGCCGAAGCCATCGAGGCTGCTGAACACATCGAAGGTATAGGTCGCACTCATGGCGAATCTCCTGGAGCTTGAGCGTTAGATGCCACCTACCGTACGCCCGTGCTCGCGGTGTGAAAACCAGCTAGGCCGGATTCTCAGGCAAATCCACATTCTGGGTGCGCAACTGGCCGCGGGATAGCTGCTTGCCGGTGGATTCATCGGTGATGATGACCTCCCAGAGCTGCTGGGTGCGCCCTTGGAATAGCGCGGTGGCGATTACCTGAACCCGTGCTCCGGTGGAAGGGCGCAGGAAGTCGGTGGCGTTGTGCACGCCCACGGCGAATTGCCCGCGTTCGGCCACCGCGTAGCTGGCGCCCACTGATCCTGCGCTCTCGATGATCGAGGTGTAAACGCCGCCATGCACCACGCCCCAAGGGGTGTGGTGGTTCTCGTCCAGCTGCGCGTGGCCGCGTACTTCCGTGGCCGTGATTTCGTCGAATTCCAGTCCGATGCTTTCGGTGAAGCGGCTGGTCTTGTTGGGAATCCGCGGTGCAGTGTTTTCCAATTGGTGATCCTCAGGCTAGTTCGGTGTGCTGGCTTCGAGCGCCTGGGCGCGCAGGACATTCTTCTGCACCTTACCAGTGGAGGTGCGCGGCAGATCCTGCGGGAAGACGATGGTGCGCGGCACCTTGAAACCGGCAAGCTTTTCGCGGGCGAATTCAATCAGCGTTTGCGCGTCCAGGGAGGATCCGCTGGCGCGGATGACATATGCCACCGGACGCTCGCCCCATTTCTCGTCCGCGATGCCGATGACGGCCAGGTCCAGCACCTCTGGGTGCGAGGCGAGGGCTTGCTCCACCTCGATGGTGGAGATGTTCTCGCCGCCGGAAATGATGATGTCCTTGGCCCGGTCGCGCACCTGGATGTAGCCATCCGGGTGCATGACACCCAGATCGCCGGTGTGGAACCAGCCGCCATGGAAAGCTTGGGTAGTGGCCGCTTCATCGCGGTAGTAGCCGATCATGACGTTATTGCCGCGCAGCACGATTTCGCCCATGGTCTGTCCATCCGCCGGGACATCGTTCATGTTCTCGTCAACAATGCGTGCGGACTCGGCGGTAATCATGCCAACGCCTTGGCGGGCGAGCTTCGCGGCCCGGTCCGGGCCATCGAGGGCATCCCACTCATCCTGGTACTCGCACACCGTGTACGGTCCGTATACCTCGGTGAGGCCATATACATGGACTACCTCGATGCCCAGCTTCTGCAGCTTGGAGATGATTGCCGGGGACGGGGGAGCTCCTGCGGTGGTGATGCGCAGTGGCGCATCGAGCTGGTGGGCGCGGGTGGAGTCGGCGATGATGGAGCAGACGGTCGGAGCGCCGCACAAGTGGGTGGTTCCAAGATCCTCGATGGCATCCCAAACGGAATCTTCGCGCACGCCGCGCAGGCACAGGTGCGTTCCTCCCGCTGCGGTGACGGCCCATGGAGTGCACCAGCCGTTGCAGTGGAACATCGGCAGGGTCCACAAGTAGCGGGTCTTGGCGGTGAAGCCCTGGTGGTGCGCTTCGCCCAACGAGTTCAGGTAGCTGCCGCGGTGCGAGTAGAGCACGCCCTTCGGCTTGCCGGTGGTGCCCGACGTGTAATTGAGAGTGATCGGAGCCCGCTCATCGGCGATGGCGTAGGGAAGTCTTTCATCCGAGGCTTGTGCGATTAGCTCGTCCAAGGTGGCGTCCACGGGCACGTCCGGACGTTCTCCGGCGTACTGGTCATCGGCGATCTCGATGAGCGCCTCCAGCGTTGGGTTCTCGCGGCGCAGGGTCTTCGTGTTCTCCAACAGCTCTGTGTCGGCAAGCATCAGCTTGGCAGCAGAATGATCAATGATGTATTGCAGCTCGTGGGCCGAGAGTCGGGTGTTCAGGGCAACGAGGACTGCGCCTGCCAGCGGTACGGCGTAATGCGCCATGAGCATTTCGGGAGTATTCGGTGCCAGCACGGCCACGCGGTCGCCCGGCTCAATGCGAGCCTTCAGCGCCTGGGCAAAGCGGTGCACCCGTGCTTCGAATTCTTCATAGGAGAAGCTGCGAGTTCCATGGATGACGGCGGTCTTCTTCGGATAGGCCTCGGCTGTGCGTTCCAAGAAACGCAGTGGGGTCAATTCTGAATGGTTTGCCTGAATCTCTACCATGGTGTGGCTATTCCTCAATCGTCATCGATGGTTACGGAGAACAATAAGCAGGAGTGTGACTCAATGCACTCCATGACCAATAGTGGCATGAACCTCAGCGTCATGCCGGGAAACCAAGTTTCATTACGGTGGGCGGTAGGGAATTCGCGCCAGGGCCCCGAGCCCAGGGGAGGAGTTAGTGTTCTGCCGAATCAAGAGCGGCGGAAGCCTGCTGCGATCATGGGGCCGAAGCGTTCAAGAAGCGCGGCGTATGGCGAATAAAAGACTGCCCAAGGACTTCTGGCGGGGCCTTGGATCGAATATTGCGTCGAATATTGCGATTTGCGAAGTGAAATGTTTGACGGCTGTTCGTCATGAGCCATATCGTTTTAAACAGAATCAAGAGCATCAGCTATAAGCCCTGGCTTGCTGATCGGCAACCCTCTCAACGGTAGTGGGGTGCTCCAGGTGAGGATTCGGTTCCACACAAAATGTGCTGGAACAAGTACCGCACACGGCGCGGAACTTCAGCCCAAGCGGCTTCGAGTAACGAGAAGCCAATGCTTGCAGGCTACTGCGCGGTGGGCAAGACCCAAAGGAATCGAGCCATGTCATTGAATCTTGAACTTGACCCGTTGACCCTGCGCAAGGTTTTCGCTCAGCATCCATCAGGGGTAGCCGCCCTCTGTGCAGAACTGGATGGCGTGAAGACCGGAATTGTCGCTTCATCGTTTACCGTGGGAGTTTCCCTTGAACCTGCACTGGTGATGTTCGCCGTGCAGAAGTCCTCGAACACTTGGCCAAAGCTGCGCGAAGCTGGCCGCATTGGCGTCTCAGTGCTGAGCGAACGCAATGATGGTGTCTGCGCTCAGATTGCGTCGAAAAATGGCGACCGGTTCCGCGGAATCGATACCTATTCCTCGGATCAGGGCGCGCTCTTCGTCAACGACTCCACGTTGTGGCTGGAGACTTCGATCTACAACGAGGTCGAAGCGGGGGATCACTGGGTAGTCCTGATGGAAGTCCACGGGCACCGCACCTCCGAGCACTCGCCACAGATCTTCCATGATTCGCGGTTCCATTCGCTGCCGATTCCTGAGCTCGTATAAGCGCTTCGCATCTTCCAAAGCTCCGGCCAGATCAAATCATCGATCTGGCCGGAGCTTTTTGAATTCCGGTTAGGCGGGTTGAGCCGTTCCCCGCAGCCCTCGACACCGGCAATGCCCGTTCTCTCTCGCCACCCTGAAGACGTGGCAAGATGGCTGGCAATCTCATGGCCTGCCATCTTGGGCCAGCTGCCCCAGGCATTTGGCGATAACCTCGTCATCAAAGTATCTGTCGCGAGAAACCTTGAACTCGCCATATCCGCCACCCGCCTGGGCTGTCGAACAGAACCGCGCAGGTAGCTCATGGATCCTCGCTGCACGCTGGACCGGCCTCGGTTCGTAAGCAAATCAATAACGTGGCCACGGCCGCGGTTGATGAAGCCCTAACTGAGGAGCTCTTGGAATCCCTCAGGCAGCGAGCTGTCCAGGCGGCCGTGGCCGCCGTGACCGAACAGGTGGAGGCCAACGAGGCAGCCGAAGAAGCCCAAGACGACGAGGGCGAGGCTGAACCGGAGGAAACCCTTTACTACGGTTCCGTTGATGAGTTTGTCCGTGAGTACCTGCGCAATGTCTATCGCCGGGCGATCAACGGCCGGTCGCGGGTCTGGGCTGCCCGGTGGTGGGAATATGACGAGGCAGTGATCCGTCTGGAAGCGCTGTGGCGTTCCTGGGAACATCTGCGCATGGACCCCAGCACCGGCATGAGCGTGTGGTGGCGTGACCACGCGGACCACCATATGGCGGTCTTGCTGGACCCGGATGGGCCGTTTTCCTCGGCAGCGGACACCGACGAAAACAAGTCCAAAAAAGGGCAGCCGTTGCCTTATGCAGCGCCGCCGGAGGGCTTGTTCCCTGACCAACGTCAAATCCACCTTCCAGTTGTTGAACCTCCAAAAAAATATTTATTCTAGTGGGTAAGTTTCTTTGATATAGTAACTACGACTGATCAGAGACGGATCTTGTAGTCGATCTTGACTTCGGTCGTGCAAAGCTCCTGCGCATCAATTTTCAGCGCCAAATCTCATTTGGCGAATGGAACTTGGAAGTTAGGAGCAATAACTCAGGGCATGTGAAAATGCGATTCTTCGTGTTTCCACAGGGCCTCAATCAAAAGGAAAAATATGTCAAGCGTTACCTCAGAAAAGAGCACGGTCCAAGCGATCTCGGCAGGAAAAGGGATCATCGTACTTGCGGCAGTCACGGCGTCACTCACCATCCTTCTGGTAGCATCCGCTGTAATGCCAGAGGCACTAGTTGCCTTCTTTGGCTTTACCACGGCCAATGCAACGGCAGCGGCAACAGCAATTCTCGCTGGCATGGATGTTGCGACCGCGGTCTCGCTCTTCGGTGGTGCCACTGTTATCGGTGGTGCTGCCTTGGCTATGCTCCGCCGCGCTATTGGCAAGAAGGCTCTGGTTAAGTAGAAACGATGGGCGGACCGACAAGCTGTCGGTCCGCCTTCGAACCTATGACACATTATTTAAAGGGTCTTTTTGCAAGGCAGCGCTTAGCATTATGCATTGGAGCGTTGCTGTGGCTGGGCGCCGTAGCAGCCGGTATTGCAACGGTACCTCTTGAACAAGAGAGTCATTCAGGTTTGGTTCCGGCATCACCTTCATGGGCCCTATGGTGGAGCATATTATCGAACAATGCAATCATTGCTCTGCTGGCCTTTGCAGGAATTTTGACCTTCGGCATCATCACGGTGTTGTATGCCCTTGCGTCGGGCTTGCTTTTTGGCCATTTTCTGGCACAGGCAGTCAACCTCGCTGGCTTGCTCGGCGTTATTCGAGGGGTTGGACCACACGGGATAGTTGAATTTCCGGCCATTATTATCGCGATTTCAGCAGGGATCTCGCCTCTGGCTTATTTTCTACGGACTGCTCTCGGAGGCAGAAAAGAACCTAGAGAAAACCTGTTTCAGGCCGCACAGGGCGTAATCCTTGATGCGGTCTCCCTACTTTGCATCTCCCTCCTCATGATCGTTATAGCCGCAACTATAGAAACTTGGGTTACTCTCCTATGACACAGAACGACCTTTCCAGCAAAACCTCACTTCTCAACAGCAGGTTTGCTTGGCCTTTGACTATGCTTCTGATCGGGGTCAGTGTTTTCATGCTGATGGGCAGGTTCGTCGGGGTCTACGAACATGAAGTGTCGCTGAAGCTACCTGAAGCACAGCCTGCTGAAATTCGACTTGGGGCCGTCACCGCACTTATCACCAGCGCCCTGCTAAACTCCGTAATCCTTGTTTTACTAACTGCATTTGCCGGTTTCCTCACAGCTCGACTCAATGCGCGTCTTGACGGCGCTGAAACAACCCGCACAACCCGCCGCTCCATTTCGGTAATGGTTGGTCTGTATGTAGCTTTCAGAAGTCTCGGATGGTACCTAGCCTCAGTCTTCGGAGTCGTCGTGCCGACGATAATGGATTCATTCTTTGAGGCTGATATCTCGGTGCTGGTGGTCTATTTTGGTGGAGTTCTGCTACTGGCGCGCGAAGGCGGATCGAGAAAATCAGTGTTCATCGTACCCCTGGTTCCAACCGCCTTGTTTGCGATCGCTTTTTCCGTACTATAAAAATAATAAATCATCTGAACAAAAACCATTAGGGTTTTAAATATGAATAACGTAATCAAAAAAAATAGAACTCGTAATATTTTTTACGGAGCGCTGATAGCACTTTTCCTAACTGCATGGGGACGAGCCGCAATATATTATACAAACCGTGAAGCTATCCAAGAAATGTCGCGATTGAGTCCAGTTGTTGCAAATAATAACCGCGACTTCGTTATCTCTATTCAGGACCCTGCCAACATTGCTTGGATCGCAGCTCCAGTCATTGTTACAGTATTGGCCCTGGTGCCGCTGTTCCTTGGAATTGGGCATCTAGTGCTCATTGGAATTAACGGAGTTATTGGCGCCGTCCTCTTCGCTATCGGAGTTTTCTTTCCAACAACGATCTCGTCGAAAATTCTGGCTGCACTATTCCTGGTTGCACTGATAACCGTCGTTTATCTCGTGGTAGCCAAAGCGGATAAAATCATTAGCTCGGGAAATGCCCAGCGAAGTTCCGAGTAGGAAACAACGAGAACCGACTATGCGTCGCATCAGAAAATTCCCAATAATTGCCGCAGTGCTGGTCTCTGATCGGCGACGGCAACTTAATATGTTGAATGGACGTTCACTTCCATTCCGGGTTCAGATCGCGGGCGTTGTGCTCATCATCCTCTGTATCGTTCTTGCCGGAGCAGTCGTTTTCACTGTTTCCACTCAAGTTGGTAGATTTGCCCCTTTAAACAGCACCACACAGCCCACGTTTCTTCTCATATCGTGGTTCGTGTGGGTGATTCTTCTTGTCGCGCTTGCTGGGAGTATAGATCCAGAATCAGCAAGAGCAGTTAATGAACCAACTGATGCGGCAGTGCTGAGTTCCTTCGAAGTTCTACGCCGACATTTGATATGGTCCCGCCTCTTGATCCCCATGATGGCCAGAGTGCTGGGGATGAGCTTATTCTCCTGCTTAGCCTTTGGCCCGTGGTTGGCATCTTCCAACGCAGGGGTTGAAATGCTCCCTATTGTTTTTGCAGTGCTATTGAGCACCATAGTAGGCGGAAATTGTATTGGAATGGCAGCAACTTTGTTGTTGACTCGATGGGGCAAGGCGTCAACCATTTCGGTCAGACACATAATAATGACGCCCATTCTGGCAATGCTTCTTGGTACTTGGCTTGGACCCAGCGTCAGACAATTCTCGGAGACCAGAAACATAGTCGAATCAGGCTACACCGTATTGGCTGAAATCATCGCGTCATCCCGACCAGACTGGTGGGAAGATCTTTTCCAGACTTCGCCAGTTGCTGTAACAACATACTGCATTGTTCTAACCGGCCTTTCGATCCTTCTTCTTGGCGGTGTGGCGCTGTCGCTGCTCAAAGGCCCTGAGTCTCAAGCTGGATTTAAAGTAGATGATGACCAACGAGCCTCATCTCACGTTTCCCTTGCGATGTCCAAAATGTTCAAAAACATTGCTCTGCGTCGGTCCATGGCATTCCGAGTGCTTGCCAGCGTCATTACCAAGGACGTATTAGCTTGTTTCCGCCAAGATCGGCTCGCGCTCAGAAAGGCCTATCTGACCTTTCTCGGAGGCCTGGCACTCTTGGGGTCCGGCATCGGGGCTTATCTGTCCCTTGATGGCAGGGCTGTTCTGGATGCTCCATTGATTCTGAGTGGCACTCTTATAACGGCATTCATGGTCCTCGCGGCCGATGGATCCGTGCAGATTTCAAGTATCGAGGCTGAACGAAACAATTGGCAGATGCTGTGTTTGATGCCACTGACAACACGCCATCTGCGGGCTACGAAAATCTGCTCCTTTGCAATGGTTACAATCATTATTTCAATGCCGGGAGTGGTCGGAATTGTCTTACTCACATCAGGCCAGACAAGTCAGATGTGGATTCTTTTGGCAATCTCTACTTCCATCAGTCTTTTAGCAGGGATCAGTTCGGTTTTGACGCAGGTTCTGTCCCCCCTCACCGAAGCCAACTCCATGCGCGTTATTGAACGATCACCCGTGGCGGATCTAGTACAACCAATACTTATTTCTTCTGGTGCTGCCGTAGTAATTTCGTGTGTCGCACTTATGCCGTCACCAGCACTACAGGGACTCGTTGGCTTGGTTCCTCTGGCTTTGACTGTGGTCTTTGTAGTAACACTATTTTTCAAAAACAATAGGGAAGATGTCAAAGTGTATGTTTAGCCTAAAAAACATCAGCGTCCGTTACGGTGAAAATCTTGCCATAGATGACGTGACGGCAGCGTTCGAACCGGGTGATTTTATCGGTATTTTTGGGCATAATGGATCTGGGAAAAGCACCTTACTCAAAGTTATCTCCGGACTTGAGAGGTCCACCTCTGGAAGCATTCTTGTGAATCAACAGGAAATGTCTCAAAATATTCTGAAAAGCCATGCCGTCTTTATTCAAGACAGCCCCGCCCTATACGATTATCTAAGCATCAGGGAGAACGTAGGGTTTGCTTGTTCAATTTGGGGTGAGGATGTATCAGAAACACTAAATAGACTTCTCTTATTCGGTGTGCAGAGCGATTTTGAAACGTTGGTAAAAAACCTTTCTTTGGGCACCAGAAAAAAGATGGGTTACGTGCTATCGACTTTAAAAAAAGGTCCTCTTTTCATACTCGATGAACCCTTTAACGGTTTGGATGCAGAAACCGTTAAGCTGGTTGCCCGCGATCTGCGTCTGGCTAAGGAACGGGGAAGAACTGTCGTGATGACCGCCCATGACCCAAGTCCGATCCTCGACTTGCTGGATCGGCAAATTGTCTTGGAATCCGGGCGGGTACTGGATGACGTTCCGAGACCTTTCAATGGGCCGCTGTCTACTGCAGAATTCCAGGCAAAATGATCACCGCATCAGGTTTGACAAAAAGTTTCGGTGGGAAAAATGTCGTTCGGGAAGTTGACCTAAATGTAGATTCGGGTCAGGTACTAGGATTCATTGGACCCAACGGTTCCGGAAAGACAACAACTCTTCGCATGTTGGTAGGACTTTGCCGGCCGGATGCCGGCTCTGCTCTACTCAACGGTGTGCCGGTGCCACGGATGACTTCGCCCCTTAAAAGTGTAGGTGTCCTCATCGATGCCGCTGCACCTTTCCCGGGCAGGACCGCGTTCGAGCATCTATATGCGTCTGCCTTGGCATCTGGGCTTCGACGCTCTAGGGTCTTGGCTGTGCTTGAAGAAGTCGGCCTGCTGGCAGCCAGAAATACTAAAATTAAACATCTTTCCTTGGGAATGCGGCAAAGGCTGTCCTTGGGTGTGGCTTTCGTGGCGTCCCCGCGTATTTTGATCCTCGATGAGCCGCTTAATGGGCTGGATCCTGAGGGCATCAGATGGTTTAGGGATCTCGTGAATCAATGGAGGAGCGAGGGGCGGACGGTACTCATTTCGAGCCATTTGATGAGTGAACTTTCGCCCATAGTAGATAAGGTCGCTGTCATCAAAGACGGTGCAATTGTTTTCCAGGGCTCCGTCAAGTCTTTGAACAGAGTCGCCGGCGAGCCAGGTTTCATATTACGTTCCGAGGAATCAAAGAGGTTGAGGACAATGTTGGACGGCCTAAACATTGGATGGAAGGAGCTGGAAAGTGAGACTACTCTGATACAGATGGTGGACATAAAACAGGTCGCGCGGTTAGCTGCGGAGGCATCCATCCCAATGTATGAAATCTGCTGGACCGAGCCCTCTCTTGAGCAGGCCTATTTCTCTTTAACCACGGGCATGCACAATGCATCCGTCTAAGCTAAACATCGGGGCCGAGCCGACTTATCCAAAGCCTACTACCAGGCAAGCGGCCAAGAAGAATCGGCCGCGGACCGACTGGTCGATAGCTGATTCAAGAAACCTTTTGTACTCCGAGCTCTTCAAGATACTTACCTGTAGATCGACAATGGGTGCTGCACTGTTCATCGTCGTCCTGACCGCCGTCATCTCTTGCGGATCAGCCTGGGCTGCTTCCCTTCTCATGATGGGTAGCAACGAGGTAGGAAACGACCTGCAAACCCACGATTTCCAAACCGCCGGTGTAAGTATCGGTCAAGTAGCAGCCGTGGTGCTCGGCGTACAGGCCTACTGCACGGATTGCACCGGGCCACATGCTACTGCTTCATTCTGTATCATTTCGCGACGCGCGGTGTTTGTACTGCACAAAGCTGTTACCGTGGGCGCGATAGCTTTCTGTTCCGGTTTGCTCGCTACCATCATCAGCGCATTCTCAATGGCTCTGGTCTCACCTGATATATCGCCGATACAAGATGGCTTGTCTTATCCAGTGTTTGGAGCAGCCCTCTATTTTGCGATGGTGTCAATCATAGCCATGAGCGTTTCTGCACTGTTCCAGGGAAACATACTGTCCATGGCGGTAATCTTTGGTTTCTCCCTTTTTGGTGCCCCAATTTTTTCGCGTTGGCCTGAAACTTCCATTCTCGTGCCGTATTTTCCTGACGTCGCGGGATCACAAATGTTAATCGCTCGGGAAGGCGTTGCGCTGTCCCCCGTACTAGGCGGTACCGTGATGGCTGCCTGGACTTTGGCGCTGTTGATAGCGGGGATCGTTCGGCAAAGGTTTACCAACATATCTTAAAGTTAAGTCCGTGAACCTGCAGGTAGGCATCGACCATCTTTTGATAAACGCAGAGTGGCAGCGAATTGCCGGCCACCCTCGGATGGGGTTTCCGAGCCATGCAAAGGCTGCGCATCACAAATGAAACCGGCGCTTTATGGGGTCTTCACTGGCGCGCGTCGCGGACGCGAAGTGGCGAGAGTGCGCCGGCAGCCCAGTCGCTGATCCAGGTTCGCCCGCCGAGTCGTTGCACACATTAAGTTATCCACCGCCCCCGAACGCAGAAACCCTGGCCGATTGTGGACTACTGGAAGATCCGGCCTTGCTGGCGAATTTAATCCACGGTGACTTAGGGTTTTGTAAATTCACCAGTATCCACAAGGTTATCCACAAAACTGTGGACAAGACGTGGGCAAATGTGTATAAAGGGTGAAAAACCCCGGGAACTGGGCGATTAAGGGTGTTGATAACCTTGGGTCGGTTGGCGTGAGCTTCAATGAATTAAGTTTCTGTCCACAGGTGTGCGAATACAAACAACCAAGTCAAAAGATATTAATGATACGTAGAGTGGGGTAATCCACAGAGTTCTCCCCAGACTGTGAACAGGGAACTCCACAGGTAGAGGAGTGTTATCCACATATTCTGTGGATAATGAGGTTTACGCCTGTTAATAACAGCCCTAGTGTTGGGTTCGGGAGAGAAATATCCACAGGCGCCTGACATCCAAATGTCCGTATCGACTGACACGATGAAGCGTTGCCATGAGGCAAGGATAATTTTTCCCAGCGGGTCAATAGGGGATGGAAGTGTCTGCAATGAGTGCTGAGCCGGTTTACGAAGGACGAGATTCCGACGCAGGGCGCAAGCCGCCACAGGATATCGAGGCCGAGATGTCGGTCCTCGGTGGCATGATGCTCTCCAAGGACGCCATTGCTGACGTCGTTGAATCCATTCGCGGCACCGACTTCTACCGTCCCTCCCACGAATCAATTTACGAGGCGATTGTCGACCTCTACGGTCGTGGCGAACCAGCCGATGCGGTCACCGTAGCCGACTTGCTGACCAAGCGCGGCGAGATCTCGCGCATTGGTGGCGCCGCCTACCTTCACAATCTCATCCAGCAGGTTCCAACTGCAGCCAACGCCGGGTACTACGCAGAAATCGTGCGCGAACGCGCCGTGCTGCGCCGATTGGTTGACGCCGGAACGCGTATTGTCCAGATGGGCTACTCTCCAGATGGTGAAGTTGATGCGATCGTCAACGAAGCCCAGGCAGAGGTCTACAAGGTGGCCGAGAACCGCAGCAGTGAAGACTACGTGCGCCTTTCGGACATCATCGAAGACACCGTTGATGAAATCGAGAACGCGGCCAACGCGGGCGATGGCATTACCGGTGTGCCCACCGGATTCTATGAATTCGACGAGCTGACCCAGGGCCTGAAGGGCGGCCAGATGATCATCATCGCCGCCCGTCCTGCGGTGGGCAAGTCAACCTTCGCGCTGGACTTCGCCCGTTCTGCTGCCATCAAGCACAATATGGCCACCGTGTTCTTCTCCTTGGAAATGGGCCGCAATGAAATTGCGATGCGCCTGCTCTCGGCCGAAGCATCCATCCAGCTCCAGGATCTGCGCAAGGGCTCGGTGGAAGACGCGCAGTGGACCAAGATCGCCACGACCATGGGCCGGCTGAACGAAGCCCCGTTGTTCATTGATGATTCGCCGAACATGTCCATGATGGAAATCCGTGCCAAGTGCCGTCGCCTCAAGCAGCGCAACGAGCTGCGCATGATCATCCTGGACTACCTGCAGCTGATGAGCTCGGGCAAGCGTGTGGAATCGCGCCAGCAGGAAGTTTCCGAGTTCTCGCGTAACCTCAAGCTGCTCGCCAAGGAACTCGACGTTCCGTTGATTGCGCTGTCGCAGCTGAACCGTGGTTCCGAGCAGCGTACCGACAAGAAGCCAATGGTTTCGGACCTGCGCGAATCGGGCTCGATTGAGCAGGACGCCGACATGGTGATTTTGCTGCACCGTGATGACGTCTACGACAAGGAAAACCGTCCGGGCGAAGCTGACGTGATTATCGCGAAGCACCGTGCCGGTCCGACCAAGACCATCACCGTGGCCTTCCAGGGCCACTACTCGCGCTTCAACAACATGTCCACCGAGGGTTAGTCCCAGTCAGAACTCATATGGCACCTACTAAGCCAGCGAATTGCTGGCTATAGTGGGTGCCATGTTCGCTTCGATGCAGGCTTTGCTGTGGGGCACTGTGGCCGGCTCGGCCCTGCTGCTGGGATCTGGCGCGGCCTGGTGGCTGAAGATCCCCAAGGTCTGGGTCAGCGCCATCATGGCCTTCGGTGCCGGGGTCCTGGTCAGCGCACTGGCCTTCGAGCTGGTGCTCGAAGCCTATGAAACCGGCGGCCTCGTTGCGACGCTGGGCGGCGTGATCGTGGGCGCTGCCTTGTATTTCGGCGCGAACCGGCTGCTGGCCTGGAGAACCTCAAAGCGGCAGGCGCAGCGCGCAGGAGAGCAGGAGCCATCGGGAACCGCGCTCGCGGTCGGTGCACTCATCGACGGCATTCCCGAGTCCGTGGCCCTTGGACTTTCCGTGGTCGCCACCGCGAGCATTAATCCGGCGATGCTCATCGCCATATTCATCTCCAATGTCCCCGAGGGGCTGGCGAGTACCGCACAGATGAAAGCGTCCGGGCGCAAGGGGTCCTCGATCGTTTTGCTCTGGGGATCGATAGCCATTTCCTGCGGCATCGCTGCCTTCCTCGGAGCGCTGCTGCTGGAATCCATGCCCGGTGAAGTGCTGGCCTTCGCCACCGCGGTCGCTGCCGGAGGCATCTTGACGATGATCGCCGACACCATGATTCCGGAAGCCTACAAGGTGGAGCTCGACTACACAGGGTTGCTGGTGACCTCGGGCTTCCTGGCGGCCTTCAGCCTGCACGTGATCGGCGGCTAGGGGAAACCTGAGATCATGGATGCATGCCCCTGAACCGCAGCAGCCAATCAGCCGAGCGCGCCGAGTCAACGATCTATGCTCCGCAGTATCTTGCCACCACCCTTGGCATGTTCGTGCTCGTCTTCCTGGTCGCTTTCGAATCCATGGCCGTGACCACGGTAATGCCACTGGTCAGCGAGCTGCTGGAGGGCGAACGCTACTTCGCCCTGGCCTTTGCCGCGCCAATCGCCAGCGGGATGCTGGGGATGGTTGCCGCCGGAGAAGTCACCGACCGGTGGGGGCCCAAGCACCCGCTGTCCATCGCCGTGGCCGTTTTCTGCATTGGGCTGCTGATCTGCGGTTCAGCCGAGAACATGCAGGTCCTGATTGCCGGGCGCATCTTGCAGGGAATTGGCGGTGGCGCGATCACCGTCGCCATCTACGTGCTCATTGCCCGCGCGTATCCTGCGCATCTGCATTCCAAGATCTTCGCCCTGTTCGCTACCGCCTGGGTGGTCCCGGCGATGATCGGCCCCTGGCTGGCCGGCTTGATGGCCGTGCACCTCGGTTGGCGCTGGGTGTTCTCCGGCGTGGCGGTGCTGGTGGTTCTCGCGTTCTGCGGGATCGTGCCGGCGTTGAAGTCGCTGAGCTCCCAGCGCAATCCGGACCTGGGGCCGATTTCCAAGAAGCGGCTGATGCTGGCCGGCCTGGCTGGACTGGCTGTCATCTGCATGAACTTGCTCGGCAATGCGCAGGGCAGCTGGTCCCTTCTGGGACTGGTCTTGGCATTGGCGGTAGCCCTTGCGGCGATTCGCCCGCTGCTGCCCAAGGGCACGTTCAGCTTGGCCAAGGGGCTGCCGTCCACCATCATGACCCGCATCTTCGTGGCCGGGGCCTTCTTCGGCGTGGAAGTCTATCTGCCGTACCTGCTGCGCGAGGATTACCAGCTGGGTCCCGACCGGGCGGGCCTGATCCTGACGGCCTCGGCATTGTGCTGGTCGGTGGGTTCATGGCTGCAAGGAAAGCTGGGGGATAAGGTGGAATCCTCCACCTGCATCACCGTGGGTGCGATCGCCGGCAGCGTAGCGATTTCAACCGCATTGGCCACCGCGATCTTCCATCCGCCGGTCCTCGTGCTGGTCTGCGGATGGGCCGTGGGCGGCTTCGGCATGGGGATGATCTTCCCGCGGCAAAACGTGAACATGCTGGCCCTGTCTGCCAAGGATGAACAGGGATTCAACTCATCGGCAATGACCGTGGCCGACTCCCTGGGCAACGCCGGAACCACCGCCATCGGTGGCGTCATCTTCGCGATGGCCGCCACCGGGATGGAGTTCATCTCGGTCTTCAGCTTCAGCCTCTTGCTGATTCTGGTCCTGATCGCGATCTCGCCGCGCACCAAACCTGTTGCGCAGCCAGCAGCCTGACTACGCTGGGATCATGGACACAGAGCTTCCCAAGACGAGCAACCCCGCCGCCAGGGCTTTCGAGCAGGCCGGCATCACCAGTCTCGAGCAGGCGGGGCAAGCCGGCACCGCGGCGCTGCTCGCGCTGCACGGCGTCGGCCCGAAAGCCATCCGCATCCTCCGCGACGAGCTGGCCGCACGCGGCCTCAAGATGAACCCCTGAGATCTCCGGTTTAGCCGCGCGGCAGGATGCCCAGGTGGTCCTTGTCCGGTTCCACGCTATGCTGCGCATACTCGGTGTGCTTGGCAACGTAGGCCTTCACGTACGGGCAGACCGGAACGATCCTGGCACCGCTGGCGATGGTGTTCTCCAGCGCGAATTTCACCATGACGCTGGCTAGGCCCTGTCCGCCGTATTCCTCATCCACGGTGGTGTGGAAGAAGATCCGCTCGACGCCTTGGGCCCCATCAAAATCGCGGTAGTGCGCCGCTCCGATGATCTTGCCGTCATCGTCGAGGGCGAAGCGCTGGCGCTCGGGCAGGAATACTGGTCTGATGTCGCTCATTGGGAGTTCCTTACTGGTTAGGCGGGGTTCACGCGCGGGCGCAGGCGAACGGTGGGAAGTGCTGGAGCCGGCAAGGCTGCCGGAGTATTAGGCGGGAAAGGCCCGAAGCGATCCTCGGAGGCATCCCCGGGCTCGGCCCCGATCTCGGCCTGCCATTGCGCGCGGAACGCGAGGACTTCCTCATGGGTGCGGCCTACGAAGTTCCACCACATCAGGATGTCTTCCTTCAGCGGCTCTCCGCCGATGAGCAGCGCCAGAACCGGCTGGTCCCCGGACTTCAGGCGCAGGGTCGTGCATCCCGCACGCACGAACCCGAGATCGCGTGGAGCGAGTTCATGGCCGTTGACTTCAAGATTGCCGGAGTCCAGGAGGATCCCGTGCTCATGGTGCCCGGGGACAACCACTTCGATCTCGGTGTTCGGTTCAAGGCGCAGTTCGGCGCCACCGAGCTCGGTGTGCGTCTTCACCGGGGAGGTGGACGACTTGCCCGACACCCCGTAGGTGCCAAGGAAGACCGACAGCGACCAGCCGGGAGCGGTGAGCGCTTCCGGGCGGTAGTTCTCAAAAGTATGTTCCATATCCCGTGCATGATCCGGCAGCGCGGTCCATAACTGGGCGCCGTGAAGGATGGTGGTGTCTTCGGTGAGGATCTCCGAATGGCTGATTCCGTGCCCGGCGGTCATCAGATTGACCTCGCCGGGTCGCACGGTCGCCTTGAACCCGGCCGAATCCATATGGTTGATCTCTCCGGTGAAGAGCCAAGAGACAGTCTGCAGTCCGGTGTGCGGGTGACGAGGCACGTTCATCCCGCCGGTGACTGCGACATCGTCAGGACCGTAATGGTCCAGGAAGCACCAAGCGCCGATCAGGCTGCGCTGCTTTTGCGGCAGTGTCCGGAAGACCGTCATTGCCCGCGGACCGCCCAAGGGCACTTCGCGTGGTTCCAGGATTTCAACCTCTGCCTGGGAACGCACTGCACTGCAGCCGATCTCCTCAGGCCGGTGCTCAAGATTGCTCATATGCCAAGGCTATTCACTGTGGCCCGCTTTGACTACTTGCGCCACCGATTCGAACGCAACTGGAATTGGCGCTGCGACCCGGGGCAGCTTTCGGCCCGGGCACGGTATTCTCGACCGCGGTACGATCAATGCAGTGGTATTAGGCATCTTTCAAGGAGCTTGCGACAACGTGGACAGTGCTATTCTTCGCGACGAAGATCTTCTCAAGCTGGAAAAGCAGGTGTGCTTCGGCCTGGCCGTAGCCTCGCGCTCGGTGATCTCGGCATACAAGCCCGTGCTGGATCCGCTGGGGCTGACGCATCCCCAGTACCTGGTGATGCTGGCCCTTTGGGACTTGGGGCCGATCAGCGCCCGTGCCCTCAGCGGGCATCTGCACCTGGATCCGGGAACGCTTTCCCCGTTGGTCAAGCGCCTCGAAACTGCCGGTTTGGTGGCAAAGACGAAGAACCCGGACGATGAGCGGGCCGTCATCATTCAGCCCACCGAGAAGGGTGCCGCGCTGCGTGCTGAAGCGGTGGAGGTGCCGCGCGAAATGATGGCCCGGCTTGCCCTGACCGACAAGGATGTGCTGGAGCTGCGCGGCATCCTGGACCGCATTATTGCTGCAGGTTCGAACGCTCCGAAAAGCTAGAACCCCATTTAGTTGGTGCACCAACTAATGACGTATGATTGAAGTGCCAGTACTCGCAAACCCAATGACCGAAGAGGACGACGATCATGGATGAATCACCCCTGCCGATCATTTCCGATACCACCGGACTAAGCGTCGGCTACCGCATATTCTGGCGTCTGAAGTACTTGGGATTGTCCATCTTCGGTCCGGCCGAGCGCCGTGTCCTCGCCAGCCCTCGCGAACGCATCAAATGGGACCGCGCAATGAAGGTCATGCGCGCCCATGAAGCTGCCGGAACCTCGCCGGATGAGCAAACGCTGTACACCGCGAGCCGCATGGAGCCTCGCCGTCCGCAGGGGTAGTTGCCCCTGCGGGTGAACCTGATGGCGGGCCGCGATAATATTGACCTTATGGAATCGATGACTGAACTCGTAGTCGCCCGGCAATTTTCCGCACCGAAGAACGCCGTTTGGGCTGCCTTCGTCGAGCCGGAAATCATCGCCCAGTGGTGGGGTCCCGATGGCTGGCTTGTCGAGGAAGATTCCGTCGTATTCGAAGCCAAGGTCGGCGGCCGGCATGAGCTGAATATGGTGCAGGCTGATAACCCGGATGCCAAGGTGCCGCTCAAGGCGGTCCTGACGTCTTTCGACGAGTACGAATGCCTGGTCAGTGCCGACGGCCCGCACGAAATGACCTTGGACCTCGTGATCGAAACCCGTATCGAATTCAAGGAATTCGCCGGGCAGACGATGCTGACGCTGACCCAAACCCCATTGCCTTATGAGGTTCTCGAATCCAGCACCAAGGCATGGAATTCCGCTTTTGCGAAGCTCGAAGCGCTGCTGGCGGAATTCTTCTAGGCCTTTAGTACGGCAGGGGAAGAACCAGCACAGCAGCTGCGAACGCTTGCCAGTTTCGCGCTCATGCCGGCGGAGTCAAAGCGTGGCATGTGACTGAAAGGCGTTTCCTTGCCGCCGCTGGCGCAGTTCTGGCAGGTTCTTGCCGTGTAGCGCAACCAGAATCCCATGATGATCTGATGGCGCGGAGCATTGCCGCACGCAACCGGAGCATCGACTTGCACGCCGATTCCTTCCTCCGGTTGCCTGCGGCCTAGCCTCGCCCGATGTAGGGCATTCCGCCAGCGGTGATGGTGAATTGGTTGATGGAGGTACCGAGCGGAACCCCGGCGATGTACGCAACGGCCTCAGCGGCTTGGACCAGCGGGAATGTCGGCTCGACGAGCCGCTGGCCGCCCGGTTGCAAGGCACCCTGGGTGGCACCGAAATCATCGAGCAGGTCACTGGCGGTGTTGCCGATATTGAGCTGCGTGGCCCTGATCCGGTGCTCCCGTCCATCAAGTTCAAGGCATTTGGTCAAGCCGGCGATGCCGTGCTTGGTGACGGTATAGGCAACGGAGTTCACGCGCGGAACCTGCGCTGAAATCGATCCATTGTTGATGATGCGTCCCCCGTCGTTGGCCTTGAAATGGGCAAAGGCCGTGCGGGCCGCGTTGATGGCCCCGGTGAGGTTGATCCGGCAAACCTCATCCCACTGGGCCGGACTCAGCTCATCGATGGCTGCCGAGGGACCGAAAATCCCGGCATTATTGAACAGCGCATTGACCGTGCCGAAACGCTGCGCCGCTTCGGCAAACAGGTGTTCCACAGCCTGCGGATCACTAACATCCGTGGGAACCACCAAGGCGGAACCGTGGCCTTGCGCCGTCTCATGCAGGTTAGCCGCGGTGCGCCCGGCGAGCACCACATTCCATCCCTGCGCCAGCAGCAGGCGGGCGGTGGCGCGGCCAATGCCTGATCCTGCGCCGGTGATGGCAATCGTGCGCGGGGCATGCGGGACTCCAGATGCGTGGGACATCAATTCTCCTTGCAGAAAGCTCAACAGTGATGGGACGAGGCGCGTGGTCTCATCCTAGGAATTTGCGCCGCCAAACCCCAGTTTTCACCTGCATGTTGCGAAGCGCCCCCGAGCGCATTTCCCGGATCAGCCTGGCAAGCAACTAACCTTGAAGTGCTCGGTCCCCGCAACCCCGGCCGAACATCCCCTAAGGAGGCTTGTGTTCCTCGACGTGCTCTATGGCGTGCTGCCGCTGTTCTTCGTCATGCTCATCGGCTACGGCGCCAGCCATGCACCCAAATTCCCGGCCAGCGTGGAACCGGCACTGAATGTGTTCGTCTTCTATGTCGCCTTGCCGGCGCTGCTCTACAAGGTGGTAGCCCGGGCGGATATCAGTGAAGGCGTGCCGCTCGCATTCCTGTGGATCAGCATTGTCTCCGCGCTGCTTTTCGCCCTGCTCAGCTGGCTGGCTTTCCGCTATCTGCTGCGCGCAAACCGGGCGCGGGCGCTCGCCGGCATGCTCACCACCAGCTTCGGCAACGTGTCGTACTTGGGAATCCCGATTATCCTCGGCGTCATGGGCACAGAAGCCGGGTTCGCCGCGGGCATGGGGCAACTGGTCCACAACATCATCTTCATGGTCGGATTCCCCATCCTTGCCCAAATTCTCCTGTCCAACGGCAAAGGAGGCCAGCATCCGGCAAGCGCAGCGCGTATCGCCCGGACCATCCGCAATGCCCTGGCTTGCAGCCCGGTCACCTGGGCCATGGCCCTTGGCGGCACGGTAGCAATCCTCGGTGTGCCCGTGCCGCGGCCGGTGGACGACACCGTCGACCTGATATCCGCCGCGGCCGCCCCGGGAGCGCTCTTCGTCATCGGCATGTCGCTGAAGCGGACCATGGACCGTTCACGTGCCAGGAGGCATGCACCGGTTGCTCCGGATGGCACTGCGGCTGCCGCCAGTCGGGCGAGAACCTCCATCGCGGCCATGGTGCTGGGCAAACTCGTGGCAATGCCATTGCTGACGGTGGCCATGCTGCTCGTTTTCGCCCCGGATCTGGAGCGCATCTGGTTCAATGCCGCGGTGCTCATGGCGGCCATGCCGGTCAGCGCGACCGCCTACATCATGGCCCAGAACGACACCGGGGATGGCGAGCCGACCGCGGTGGCCATCGTCATCACCTGCGTCCTGTCGGTCATTGCCTTGCCGGTGCTGGCTCAATTGGTACTGAAGTAGTCCCCGCGCTTTCCTTGACCTTTGCCCCGGTGCGGGGACAGTCTTGTAGCAGCACAGGCTAATCGGCCCGGAGTATCCAGCCCGAGAGATGAGATGCAGGGATTTGATGAAGAAGTTTTCGCTGGCCGCCATCGCCCGAACCCAGCTGAGGGAAGCCGCGGATGCAACCAATGGCCGAGCTGCCAGCACGGTTTTCGGCGGACATGAGCACACCCTGCGCCAAACCGTCATTGGGCTCACGGCCGGCACCGAGCTGCAAGAACATGTGAATCCCGGCGAAGCGACACTGCTGGTCCTCCAGGGCAGGGTCACCGTTTCATCCATGGGCAACCAGTGGGAGGGGCGCAGCCAGGATCTCATTGTGCTTCCCGAGGGGAGGCTGAAAATCAGCGCCACGCAGGATTCCAGCGTGCTGCTCACCGTAGCCAAGATCGATCGCTAGGGGACACCAAAAATGCGGGCCAGTTCACATCCATGAACCGGCCCGCATCTGCAGGGGAGAAGGACTGATTAGACGCTGACCGCGTCCTTCTCCCGGTCTCCAGTGCCGCTTTCGCCGGCCGCGGCTTCGGCGTCTGCCAAGTCCCCGGCTTCAGCGTCGATGGCGTCGGCGGATGCCGCGGCTTCGCTCGCCTTGGCATCAAGCGCCCGGCCTTGCAGCGCGGCGAGCTCCTCGGCGGAAACCGGGTGGCTGGAGGTCTGCACCGGCTTGAGCTGGTCGATGACCATGGTCACGGCCAGGCAGGCCAAGGCCCAAATGGCCAGGACCACCAGGTGGGAGCCGAGCCCGACCCCGTCGAAGTAGACGATCGCGCGGATTGCTTCGACGGCAGCCGGCATCGGCAGGATGTCGTGCAGGATGGTGAAGATGCGCGGTTCCATGTAGATGGACAGCCCGCCATTGGAGGCGGGGACGCCCAGGAACATCACGATCAGCATGGTCGGGACCAGGCAGACCATGCCCAGCAGGCGGTTGAATACCGTGGTGAGCATGGCCACCGCGAAAATCGCGAGCATGCCGACGCTGAACAGCTGCCCGAAGTGGCCCTCCACTGCCCCGGTGAACGGGCCGGCGATCAGGCAGAGCACGGCGGACATGAAGGCCGAGTACACGGCCACCAGCGGGACCAGTTTCTGCAGCGGGGCCATGTGCGGTGCCGCGGTGGCGCCGACCATGATGACCATGAAGCCTGCCATCACCCAGCCCATGCCCAGGTACATGGCCACGGTGCCCATATTGTCGTGCTCCGGAAGCGGGGCCAGCTCCTGGTGGTCCACGTCCATCTGCTGCGCTTGGCCGATCTGCGTGAACACCTGGACCACCAGCTGCGATGCGGCGTTGCCGGAAGCCTGGGCGGTATAGACGGCAGCTTCCGGGCTCTGCTCCGAAGGCAGCACGAAGGCCCCTGTCAGCTCCTGGGACTCGACCAGGTACCGGGCGTCAGCGGCATTGTCCATGGCGGTTAACTCGAACATG
Source organism: Glutamicibacter sp. AGC84 (assembly GCF_053543575.1). Taxonomy (NCBI): domain Bacteria; kingdom Bacillati; phylum Actinomycetota; class Actinomycetes; order Micrococcales; family Micrococcaceae; genus Glutamicibacter; species Glutamicibacter sp. AGC84. The sequence continues at coordinate 215,251 of NZ_JBLVOC010000026.1, read as the reverse complement.
CCCTCCATGGATTCGTTCAGCGAATCCACGGTCTGCTGGGCCTGCTCCACGGAGGAGCCCACGACGGCTACCGGCATGTCGCGTGGCACCGGGGTCTGCATGGCGCCGAGCATCGAGCTGAGCATGATGGCGATCATGCCGAAGGGCAGCGCGGCCAAGGTGATGTAGCGCCACGCCTTGTTCTTGGGGCGCGGGCCGCCATGCAGGGAAGCGACATTGATCTGGGTGGGGATATCGCTCTTGCCCTTGGCGATGCGCAGGGCATCGAGCAGGGCGACCAGCAGCAGCGCCGCGACGGCACCGCCGGCGAGAATCAGGATATGCCGGGCCGCTCCGTCGCCGTTGAAGTACAGCACCGAGCGCATGGCTTCGCCCAGGGCCGGCATCGGCAGGAACTGGTGCAGGAACGGGAAGATCTTCGGCAGGGTGTAGACCGACATGCCCATATTGGAGGCCGGCTGGCCCAGCACCATGAACAGGAACATTCCGGGGATGACGGCCATGGCGCCGAATATGCGGGTCAGCAGCAGCTGCCCGGCGCCCACGGCGAAGACGCCCAAGGCCAGGGTCGACCACGCGGGCAGGATGCTCGCGGCAGGAATGACGCCCAGGATCGGGCCGCCGACGAGGATGCCCAGCCCGGAGAGCAGGATCGACCATCCGCCCAGCAGCGGCAGCGCGCGGCGGCGCTTGAGCAGTTCCGGGGAGTTCGAGAAGGCCATCGACCAAGGCATGTAGCCGGCAGTGATCATCGCGGTGGCCAGCAGCATGGCGCCCATGCCCATGGAGTCGTTCTCCGGAAGCGGCACCAGATCCTGGGAAGCCAGTTCCAGCGACTGCTCCATGATGACCGGCGTGAGCACGGCCGTGATGGCCGAGGTGGCTGACATGCCGGCGCCGCTGGCGGTGTACAGCGTGGCCGTATCGCCATCGAGGTCCACCGCAGCGGTGACTTCGCGGTCGTAGACCAGCTCGCGGGCTTCGCGGGCCGAGTCCACGATGCGCAGGTCCACGGCCTCAGCATTGCTGTCCTCCAGCGCCCGGGCAAAGTCACCGGCCGCTGCGCTGCTGGTGGCCGAAATGGCCACCGGCATGTTCGCGGCTGACTGGTGGTGCATGGCTCCCAGGTAGCCCCAGATCATCATGCCCACGATCATCAATGGCATGATGAAGACTGCGACAGTCCTGCCGATCTTTTCGGCCTTGGCGCGTTTGGCGGCCGCTTCCTGCTCGGAAAGAGGCTGCTTCTCGTGCTTGGCCCTGCGGGAGGGCGGCGGGTTTTCAGTGACTGCGGCGTCGTTGCTCAACTGCGCATGCTCCTTGGATTCTCGGTCTGCAGCGGGGTGCGAGGCAACCCGCCAAGGTCTTTAGTTGAATACTGACAACTAATTTACGCCACGTGGCGTAAAATTGTCAGCAACTGTGCCGAGGTTCACTTCCTGGACGCCGGGACGAGATGATGCGAGGAAAGGCGGGAATGGTGAGCCGACACGGCGATAAGGCGCGGGAGGTCTTGCTCGATGCGGCAGAAGAGCTCTTCGCGAGCCACGGCATAGACGCCGTATCGAATCGGAAAATTACCGAGCATGCCGGTACTGCCAACCATTCGGCGATCAAATACCATTTCGGGAGCCGCGAGGACCTGTTGCAGGCCATGCTCCAGCGGGCGCTGGACGACATGCGCAGCTGCCGCAATCGCCTGCCATCCCTTGCTGGCGGACCGGAGGCGAGTCTGCGCGAGGTGGTCACCGTGCGAACCCTTCCCTGGATCTATTCCTTTGACGCGCTGCCGCGGCCCTCCTGGCGGGCGCAATTCCTCTACCAGGCACGGCTGCATCCAGGACTGCCGGCGATTGTGGGCGACAGCCTGCGCGACGAGGTGCTGAGCGTGGCGGGCCCAGGACGTGCTCGCAAGGAATTCGAGGGCATTCCGGAGGTCGTGGTCAGGTCGCGTGCGCTGATTCTCGGTCCGATGTTCCTGGGGCTGTGCGCGCAGTACGAGCGCACGGTCAATGAAGGCAAGCAGCAGGGCAACTGGGAATCGCTGGGCTACTTCCTGGTCGATTCCATGGTCGGCATGCTGGCGGCGCCAAGCACCGCTGCGGCCGACTTCATGGGATTCGGCGAGGACTAGCCGGGCTGGCGCGAGGCGCTGCAGCTGGAATTAAAAAAACGCAGAGGCCAGGTCCCGACGCCTCAGGGGTTGGCCTCTGCGTGGTCTTGGGTGGACGCCTAGCGTCCCGGGTGCTGGCCGAACAGGCGGCTCCACAGCGAGGGAGCCTCGCGGGTGATCCGCGGCTGGCGGGCAATATCCGGATCCAGGTTCTCGATGGGCTGGAACAGTCCGGTGCGCAAGGCGTCGGTGGTGGCAATGAGGCGCTGGTCCTCCGGTGTGCAGTTGATCTTGCTTGGGTTGATAGCGGTCATTGCGACCCTCCTTCACGATTTCGTATTTCCATAATATGGAAATTATCTTCTGTGTTGTGAAACCATTATGTGGGCTAGGTCCGAGCGTTTGCAATAGCTGGGCGCAAAATTATCTATCCACAATATGGAAACTGGCAAAAAGTCACACTTGTTAAAGTTTTTCCAGCTTTCGCTTGACTGCGACGCTGTGAGGTGGATTACAGTGGTCACACAAGGTTCCACGAAACCAGCATCGAGTCGAAGCCGAAGTCTCCTTCGGTGGTAAGGGTGTTCAGCCAAGGTCCGTGGAAAGAACGACCGTTTGAAAAGAGCTGATCACCCGATGCGTTTAGACGTATTCAACCAATTGCCCGCAGCCGAGGCCGCTGATTTCCTGCGCCCCTGCGTCGATGTCGACCGCTGGATCGATGCCCTTGTTTCCGCCCGTCCTTTCAGCAGCTTCGATGCGCTTTCCAGCTTTGCGCTCCAGGACGTCGCTCCCTTCAGCCGCGAGGAAATTGCCGCCGCCCTGGCCCACCATCCGCGCATCGGCGAACAGGCGCAGGGAAGCAGCAAGGAAGCGGACCTCTCCCGCGGCGAACAGGCAGGCCTGGACCTTGATGACGATGTCGCCGGCCGCCTGGCAGCAGCCAACCGGGCCTATGAGCAGCGCTTCAACAGGGTATTCCTCATCCGCGCCGCCGGCCGCAGCACCGAAGAAATCCTTGCCGAATGCGAACGCCGGCTGGCCAACGCAGAACAGGCCGAACTGCTTGAAGTAGCCGAGCAGCTGCGCCAGATTGCGCTGCTGCGGCTGGAGAACTCGGTGGACAACTAAGCCCATGCCCGGGGCGAACCCCTGCGCATTTATCGATACCAATCCCTCCGACAGCCAGGAGATGAACATGGCAGATGGAAATGGCGAACGCAGCCACATCACCACCCACATACTCGACACCGGGACCGGGAGGCCTGCCTCCGGTGTCAAGGCCACGCTGGAAGCCAAGACGGCATCCGGCTGGCAAGAAATCGGCTCGGGTTCCACGGATGCCGATGGCCGCATCAAGAACCTCGGACCGATACAGGTTGGAGCCGGCCGCTACCGGATTTCCTTTGAAACCGGCGGCTACTTCGGGAAGCAGGGAACGGAAAGCTTCTTCCCCGCGGTAAGCATCGATTTCTTCGTCAACGACGTCGACGAGCACTACCACGTACCTCTTCTTATCAGCCCGTTTGCATATTCCACGTACCGAGGGAGTTAGAACAATGACTACCGAAATCACCGCCCCAGCAGATACCAAGATCGTGCTGGGCTCCAACCAGTACGGCAAGGCCGAAGTCCGCCTGGTCAAGATCACCCGCGACACCGTGCGCCACCAGATCCAGGACCTGAACGTCACCAGCCAGCTGCACGGCGACTTCACCGCCGCGCACCAGGACGGCGACAACGGCCGCGTCGTCGCCACTGACACCCAGAAGAACACCGTCTATGGCCTGGCCCGCAACGGCGTGGGCGCCATCGAGGAGTTCCTGGTGCAGCTGGGAAACCACTTCACTGGCGAATTCGATTGGATCACCGGCGGCCGCTGGGCAGCCCAGCAGTTCTTCTGGGACCGCATCAACGACCATGACCACGCCTTCTCGCAGAACAAGTCCGAAGTGCGCACCGCCGTGCTGGAAATCGACGCCGAAGGCAAGAAGTCCATCGTTGCCGGCCTGGAGGACCTCACCGTCCTGAAGTCCACGGGCAGCGAGTTCCACGGTTTCCCGGTGGACAAGTACACGACCCTGAAGGAAACCACCGACCGCATCCTGGCCACCGACGTGACTGCGCGCTGGCGCTACACCGGCCAGGCCATCGCCCAGGGCATCGACTTCGACGCGGTCTACACCTCGGTGCGCCACCTGCTGCTGACCCGCTTCGCCGACACCCACTCGTACGCGTTGCAGCAGACCATGTTCCAGATGGGGCAGGCAGTGCTCGAAGCGCATCCGGAAATCGCCGAAATCAAGATGTCCCTGCCGAACAAGCACCACTTCCTGGTTGACCTGGAAGTCTTCGGCCAAGACAACCCCAATGAGGTCTTCTTCGCCGCGGATCGCCCATACGGCCTGATCGAAGCGACGATCACCCGCGAAGGCACCGAGGCGAATCACCCCATCTGGGCCAATATTCCGGCATTTATCTAACTGAACGGCGTTGAAGGTGTTGGGGG
>NZ_JBLVOC010000026.1:205713-210609 GCF_053543575.1 Glutamicibacter sp. AGC84 | reverse complement strand
CCGGCACACCTTTGGCAGCGACTGACGTAGGAGGTCAGCCTTGAGCGCTACACAAGATGAATCTATCAAAGGCAATCGTCCCGAGGACGCGAAGCTCCCTCTGGGGAAGTCCTTTGCCTATGGCCTGCAGCATGTCCTGACGATGTACGGCGGCATTATCGCCCCGCCGCTGATCATCGGAAACGCTGCCGGCTTGGCCCCGGACGAGGTGGGCCTGCTGGTCGCCTGCTGCCTGTTTGTCGGCGGGCTGGCCACCATCCTGCAAACCGTGGGCATCCCGTTCTTCGGGGCGCAGCTGCCGCTGGTCCAGGGCACGTCCTTCGCATCCGTGGCTACCATGGTGGCCATCGTCAACGGGGGAGGCGGAATCCAGGCGGTCTTCGGGGCCGTGCTCGTCGCAGCGCTGATCGGCTTCCTCATAGCGCCGTTCTTCGCCCGCATTGTCAGGTACTTCCCGCCGGTGGTCACCGGCGTGGTCATTACGATGATCGGCATCTCGCTGACCCCGGTCGCGGCCAACTGGGCCATGGGCGGGGACGCCAAGGCCGATGACTACGGGTCGCTGGCCAACATCGGCCTGGCCGCCGGAACACTGCTGGTGGTCCTGCTGCTGTCCAAGGTCGGCAATGCAGCGATTTCCCGCATGTCGATCCTGCTGGCCATCGTGCTGGGCACCGTCGCCGCAGCGCTGCTGGGCATGGCCGATTTCTCGCAGGTCGGGCACGGCGCGATCTTCGCCTTCCCGCAGCCACTGGCCTTCGGCATGCCGGTCTTCGAAATCGGCGGCATCATCTCGATGACCATCGTGGTGCTGGTGATCCTCACCGAAACCACCGCAGACATCCTCGCTGTGGGCGAGATCGCCGGATCGAAGGTGGATTCCAAGCGCATTGCCGACGGCCTGCGTGCCGACATGGCCTCTTCCGCAGTGGCGCCGATTTTCAATACCTTCACCCAGTCGGCCTTTGCGCAGAATGTCGGCCTGGTGGCCATCACGGGCATCACCAGCCGCTTCGTTGTCGCGGCCGGTGGCGGCATCCTCGTCGTGCTCGGCTTGCTGCCGATCCTCGGACGAGTGGTCGCTGCCATCCCGACTCCGGTGCTCGGCGGCGCAGGCATCGTGCTCTTCGGCACCGTCGCCGCTTCCGGGATCCGGACCCTGTCCAAGGTGAAGTACGACGGCATGAACTTGGTGATCGTCGCGGCATCGATTGCCTTTGGCTGCATCCCGATTGTGAAGCCGGACTTCTACGCTGGATTCCCCACGTGGTTCGAGACGATCTTCCACTCCGGGATTTCCTCGGCGGCCGTGATGGCCGTGCTGCTGAACCTGCTGTTCAACGAACTCAAGTTCGGGAATACAAAGGATGCATCGGTCTTCTCGGCGGCTCCTCCGCGCATGGTCAAGACCGAGGAGATCTGCGGATTGCTCGATGGCGACCACTACGTAGGCGGCAAGCTCATCGACAAGGAAGGCTACGAAATTCCGGTGGTCACACCCGATGAATTCGAGCAGATCCAGACCGGAGCCATCCAGATGCCTGTACCCAGGCCTGCCGAGACATCAGGGCACTGAGGAATCGGCCCCGTCCGAACCCGACGTCTACGACGAGCTCGATGACGAGAAGTAGCAGCTAGCGCGAAATGCTCGCAAACTCCGGTTTGCGGGCATTTTGCGCGAGCTCGAGCAGTTGCACTTCACAGCGCGAACAGCCAGGGAGCACCGCCGGACGAGTTTTCCGGGCACCTTTCGCAGGGCTGGCCCAAGTGCTGGACTGCGTTGGAAGTTCCGTGCAGGCACCGGACCAGTCAGGGGCTCCTGTGCGGCAGCGGGAGCATCGGCGTTTTGCGAGGGTCTAAGCTAGATGACTGTGAGTTCAGCAAATCTTTCCATCGGCGTTGACATCGGTGGCACCAAAATCCTTGCAGCCCTTGTGGATCAAGAGGGGAACGCCTTCGGGCAAATCCGCCGCGAGACACCTGACCATGACGTGGCGGAGACCGAACGTGCCCTGGCTGAGATGATCCGCGAGCTCTCGAAGGGCAACGAAGGTCTTCCGGTGGGCATTGGAGCCGCGGGATGGATGGACCGCAAGGGCCAGAACGTGCTGTTCAGCCCCCACCTGTCTTGGCGCAATGAACCGGTGCGCGACCGTCTGATGCAGCTGGTAGGACATGAAGTGACTCTGGTCAACGACGCTGATGCGGCCGGCTGGGCCGAGCATCGTTTTGGCGCGGGCCGGGGCGAAAGCGACATGGTGTGCCTGACCCTCGGAACGGGAATCGGCGGGGCGGTCATCCTCGGAGGGCAAATCCACCGGGGCAAGTCCGGGATTGCTGGCGAATTCGGGCACCAGGTGATCGTTCCCGGCGGCCATCGGTGCGCCTGCGGAAACCGCGGTTGCTGGGAGCAGTACGCCTCTGGCAATGCCCTGGGCCGGGAAGGAGCCGAACTTGTGCGCAGCAAATCACCGGTGGCCTTCCGCCTGCGCGAGGCCGTGGGCGATGATCCGGACGCCGTTACCGGGGCGGAGGTAACTCGACTTGCCGCAGAGGGCGACCCGGCGTGCGCCGACCTCATTGCGGATATGGGCGAATGGCTCGGGTTGGGCATTTCGAATCTGGTCTCGGTTCTGGATCCGGGGACCATCGTTATCGGCGGCGGCTTGGGCGCGGCGTCGAAGCAACTGGTGGCCACCGCGGAGGAGACTTACCGCCGCACCCTCTCCGGCAGGGGCTACCGTCCCTTTGCAAAGATCAGCCAAGCCGAATTGGGTCCGGTGGCAGGCCTGATCGGGGCTGCTGATTTGGCGAGGTTCAATCAACAGCAATAAACATTGACAGGACATTAGGTCTTATCTAGGCTCAGGTTGTTATTCAACACGAGAGCGAGGTTCCGGCATGGTCCTGCCAGAGAAGCCGCCGCAGACCCGTGGCTGGCCGCTAGCAGTCGTTTTGGGAACCTACGCGGTCGCCATGTGCGGTACCACCATGCCAACCGCGCTGTATCCAATGCTCCAGGATGAATACGGCCTGAGCACCGCCGCCTCGACCCAGCTTTTTGCGATATACGCCCTTGTGGTGCTCACGGTGCTGTGCATCTTCGGTTCCCTCTCTGACGCCATTGGCCGCAAGCCCGTCATGATTCTCGGGTTGCTCTCCTCGGCCGCCAGCGGGATGCTTTATGCCGTGGCCACCGACGCTCCCATGCTGTTCATTGCCCGGGCCCTGTCCGGGGTGTGCGCCGGCTTGGTCACCGGAACGGCCACAGCCTATTTGGCGGATCTGGTCTCCAGCTCCGGACGCGGTGCCGCCATTTCCAGCCTGGCGAATATGGCGGGACTAGGCAGCGGGCCGGCCTTGGCGGCATTTCTGACTTTCTTCTTCCCGGCTACCCCCATGATCGCCTTCAGCGTGCACGCGGTGCTTTCGGGCCTATGCATCGTGCTGCTGGCCACGATCCCGGACAGTGTTGTGCACCGCCGGGGCGGGTGGAAACTCAGCCTTCCGCTGGTGCCGCGTTTGGCACGACGGGACTTCTGCGTGGGCGGACTGATGACCCTGGGTTTTGCGGTCATGGGCGGCTGTACAGCCATGACGTCCATCCTGGTGGTCCGTGCCTTTGGGATTACCGACCTGCGCCTGCTGGGGCTCATCGGTTCGCTGATTTTCGTCGCCACTGCCGTGGGACAGAAAGCGGGCGGGAAGCTGGTCAGCGAAAAAGTGCAGCTGGGCTATGCCGGGCTGGCGGTGGGCGCGGTGCTGATAGCTATTGCCCCGAGGTTGGGCGGGGGCCTGGCGGTCACGGTGTACCTGGTTGGCCTAGTGGTTGCTGGACTGAGCCATGGTGCGCTGTTCCCGGTGGGACTGGGCATCGTACTGCGGCGCATCGAGCTGCGGCATCGAGGCAGCGCCAGCTCCGCCTTCTGGGTACTGGGCTACGCCCTGACCGCACTTGGGGCGCTGGGGCTGGGCTGGGTAGGGCAGATCAGCGGCGAATCGATGGCAGTGACCTGCTTCGGCGCAATCATCGCACTGTGCGCAGTCGGGTGCGCCAGGCTTCATCGCAGCTGGGATGATTCCGCAAACTCGCGAATCCCTGCCGGTCCCTAGGCCTGCGTGTGGCAGAGAACACGTGGCTTGCCGGAATGAGGTGCAGCCGATCCTCGTTGGGCATTGATAGAAGAAAACCGTATCCGGCAATGGCCCGAACCAGTGGCCTCGGACAGATCTGAAAGGCAATCAATGACAGTTGCATCCCAGGAAATCCAGGCCGACACAGCAACGCTCAACGCCATTTTTGGCGAGGCACGCACCGCTAACGCGTTCACCGGAGAGGTTACCGAGGAGCAGGCCCAGGAAATCTACGAACTGGCCAAGTTCGGTCCAACCGCGTTCAATTCCCAGCCGCTGCGCGTCACCTACGTGCGGTCGGACGAAGCCCGCGCCACCCTGGTCGACGCGCTCTCCAACGGCAATAAAGCCAAGACCGCAGCAGCTCCGCTGGTAGCGATCCTCAGCTATGACACGGCATGGCACGAACAGTGGGACAACTTCCTGCCCGGCTACAACGCGCCCAAGGCCATGTACGATGCTGATGCGGACTTCACCGCATCCACCGGCAACAACAACGCACACCTGCAGGCAGGCTACTTCATGCTCGCCGCGCGCAGCTTGGGCTTCGCGGTAGGTCCAATGACCGGCGCAGACTTCTCCGCCATCGACGCATCGTTCTTCCCGGAAGGCGAGCAGAAGAGCTTCCTGGTCGTGAATATCGGCCAGCCAGCCGCAAGCGAGATCGGCTCGCCAAAAGCACGCTTCGACTACGAAGCAGTTGTCCGCACCGTCTAGGTGCATCGAGTACTTCGAAAACGGCATGCGCCAGAAGCGCGGAAT
>NZ_JBLVOC010000026.1:191724-205693 GCF_053543575.1 Glutamicibacter sp. AGC84 | reverse complement strand
GCTTCTGCACGCCAGCGGGAGGATCCTAGGAGGTTGCGGCCAATGAAGCTTGCAGGGCCGCGTCGGCCTCAATGAGTACCTTGGCGGCGACTTCCAGGCCCTCAACGGCACCTAGCTCGGTGTCCTCGTGTTCGATGTTCACCATCATTTTCGGATCCACCTCGTGCAATGCGCGCAAGAACTCGGTCCAGAATGCGGTGCCATGTCCCTTGCCCAAAGCCACGAAGTCCCAGGCTGAATTCTTCGGCCACTCGTTCGCCCATTCATCCCCGCCGAGGTTGGTGCGCGGTTCGTCTTCGCCCAGCTTGCGGAAGCTGTTATCCAATACGCCCTGGATGGCCGCATTCGGATTGACGCGCACATCCTTGGCTGCTGCGTGGAAGACCCATGGGCCCAGGTCGCGGACAACGGCCACCGGATCCATCTGCTGCCAGAAGAGGTGCGAAGCATCCAGTTCAACTCCGATGTTGCTGGTACCCGCCCGCTTCAACAGCTCCCGAAAGCTTGCAGGGTTGAAGACCAGGTTCTGCGGGTGCAGCTCCAGAGCGACCTTGACTCCGTGTTCGACAGCCAGCTCATCGATTTCTTTCCAGAATTCCGCGGCAATCCCGAATTGATAGTCCAGCTGGTCCAGGGCTGCCGAATTCCAGGCATTGACTACCCAATTCGGGGTCGAAGCTTTGGGGTCCCCAGCGGGCAGGCCGGACATGGTGACCACGCGGGCCTGGCCTAGGCGCGCGGCCAGCTTGATGGAGCGGCGAATGTCCTCGGCGTGCTTCTGGCCGATTTCGCGATTGGGGTGCAACGGGTTGCCGTTGCAGTTCAGCCCATAGATTTCCACGCCGGTGCCTTCGAATTGGGCGAGGAAAGCATCGCGAGCGATGTCCGATTCCAGGATTTCATCGATGTTCGGCACGTGCACTGGGGGCAAGAAGCCGCCGGTATTCAACTCGATGCCGGTCAGTCCCTGGGCGGCAATGACCTCCAGGGCTTCGGCCAGCGGGCGGTTGTGGAGGATTGCGTTGTAGACTCCGAGTTTCACAGTGAAACCTTCTTTCCGTCATTGGCAGCGGACTGCACGACCGCCTGGAGGACCTGCATATTGTGCACGCCCTCGTCGAATGTTGCGTTGATGGGAAGTGCATTGCCCAGGCCGCAGACCTCGTCGAGGAAGGCGCGCGCCTGGTAGCCGAAGGCATCATTCTGGCCGAAGCCGACACCTGGCGCATCCATGGGCAGTCCGCCACTGAGGTAGGCGTGTTCCGAGCCGAGATTCACCGTGCGGTAGCCATTGGTTGCCGAAGGCCCCTCGGTGAGCATGATTTCGATTTCCGCTGGACGCAGCTGGCTGAAGCGTGCGGCGCCCTTCTCGCAAAAGACCTCGAAGGTCAGCGTATTGGGGTGGCCGGCTGCCACGCGGGAAACTTCCAGGCTGCCTGCGGCCCCGGCGAACTGTACGTTGAACGCCGCGTAGTCGTCGTTTTCTACCGGCTCGGACGTGTCGCTCAGTTCCACGAGATCGTGGCCGGTGACGGTGCCGGCTGGCAGGAAGCGTTCGGTGATGCTGGTGCTCAGCTGGCCGCCGCTGACCGCAAGAATCTCGCCGGCCAGGAATTCGGCAACGTAGGCCAGGTGGCTTCCCACATCGGCCAGTGCGCCCGAGCCTGGCTGGCCCTTGAAGCGCCAACTCATCGGTGCCTGCGGGTTGTGGCCGTAGTCGGTCCAGTAGCGTCCGGAGAAATGCAGCACCTTGCCCAGGGTGCCATCGGCGATCAGGTTCTGGATCGTGGCGATGCCCGGGGTGCGGCGGAAGGTGAAGCCAACGCGGGCCACGGAGTCGGCGTTGCGGGCCGCGGTGGCCATCGCTTCAGCTTCTTGAAGGGTGTCAGCCAGCGGCTTTTCGCACAAAACGTGCTTGCCGGCAGCCAGCAGGCCCTCGACTGCTTCACGGTGGAAACGGTTGGCAATAACTACCGAGACCACGTCGATATCTGGATCTGCGGCCACCTCTTGCCAGGAACCGAGCGCCTTTTCGTAGCCGTAGCGCTTGGCGACCTTGGCTGCGAGCTCGGTGTTCACGTCAGCCACGGCAACGTAGCGAAGCGGTGGCAAGTCGGAGCTGTAGAGGGTGGGTGCTGTGCGGTACCCAGCGATATGGGACAGCCCGGCCATGCCGGCGCCAATGACGGCAATGCCGATGGTTTTTGTCATGGAATTCTCCTGGATGAAAGCTGTTCATGGAATATTTTGGAGCGCTCCAAAAAAGTCTAGAACCTATTTCAGATCGCGGTCAAGGGGTCTGCAGGAGAAGGTTTGGAACTGGAAGGAATCAGGGCCGGCGTGGTGCCGCGCAGGTGCCGCGCTCGATGAGCAGCGGCTCCATCAGCACGCGCTGGGCTTCGCGTTCGGGATTGGCGAGCCGGGAGAGCACCTGCTGGGCCACGTGCAATCCAAGCTCGTGGTTGCGGCTATCCACGGTTGTCAGGCGCAGCAGGTGGGTGCCGGAGAGCGGCGAGTTGTCGTAGCCGATGATTGACAAATCCCCAGGTGTCGACAGGCCGGCTTCCCGGGCGGCTGCCATGGCTCCCATGGCCATTGAGTCGTTGCCGGCCAAGATGGCCGTTGTTTCCGGGGCTTCGCCCAAAAGCTGCCGTGCGCACTGGTAGCCGGTGTCTTCGGTGGTCAGTTCGCTGACCGAAACTATGCGCTCTTCGAGTCCCGCGGCCTTCATTGCCTCCTGGTACCCGGCCAGGCGCAGCATCGAGGCTCCGCCGCCACCGGCGATGTGGCCAATATTCCGGTGGCCTAGCGAAACCAGGTACTCGATGGCTTGGCGTGCCCCGAGCCTGTCGTCACTGGAAGAAATGTCCGCGCCGCGAACCTGGGTGGCGCGATTGCCGGCCACAATGACCGGAACCTGCGCTGGAAAGCGCATGGCAGGAGTCGGTTCGGTGGCCAGTACCAAAGCCTCTACCCGGGTGCTGAGGAATCCATCGAGCGGGTCCGACCCGACGTGGGCGTTGAGCGCCCGGTCGGAAACTGCAATGCGCAATCCTGCGCTGGCCAGTCCTTCTTGGAGCCCGCGCAAAAGTTCCACGAACCAGACGTTGGTGTAGTCGTCGATGACCACGCCGACCGTCTGGCTCGTGCCGCCGGCAAGTGCCGTGGCGGCCTGGCTGGGACGATAATCCAGTTCCTTGATGGCGGCCAGTACTGCCGCGCGACGTGCTTCCGAGACGCTGGGGGAGCCGCGCAACACCAGGGATACCAGCGACTTGGAAACACCTGCGGCCTGGGCAACGTCGTAGATGGTCGCTCGACGGCGTTCTGCGGCCACAGTTCCTCCTGGGGTGTCGGTTGTTCTCGTTAAGAGCCTAGCGTTTTGCTCGAGCGCACGACCGTGCGGGGCGGTTTCGACGCGTGGAACTTCGCGGGCCACGCCATGGAGCCAGGACATGGCATGTGGAAATTTTTTTATTTTCAACGTCCGAAACAGATGGAAAACCCCGGAATTCCGGGGATTTGTCCACATCATGTTACTCATGTTGTAAATATGTCAGTACAAACCTTTGACAGTGCCGAATTCATGGTGCAAAGTATTTCTTGTGGCACCGTTCACATCTTCGGCAGTTGGCCGATCCCTGAACTTCTGACTCGAAAGGACGTCGATCTGCGTGACTTACGACGTACTCACCCTCGGACGCATCAGCGTCGATGTGTATCCGAATGACATCGGCGTTTCCCTCGCGGATGTGAACACATTCAGCAAGTACCTCGGCGGCTCCGCCACCAACGTCGCCGTGGCGGCAGCCCGGCACGGCCGAGCAGCCGGTGTGATCACCAAAATCGGCGACGACGACTTCGGCACATTCCTGGAACGCGAATTGGACCGCTTCGGCGTGGACCGCACCCAGGTAGCCCGCGACGCCACGTTGCAGACGCCGGTCACCTTCTGCGCCATCATGCCGCCGGACGACTTCCCGCTGTACTTCTACGGACGCTTCCCGATGGCGCCGGACTGGAACATCGACAGCAGCGACATCGACCTCCAAGCGGTCAAGGACTCCAGGATCTTCTGGAGCACCGTCACCGGCTTGAGCCGCGAACCTTCGCGCACCGCGCAATTGGCAGCCTATGCCGCCCGCCCAGCAGATTCCCTGGCCCAGGGGCAGTTCACCATTCTGGATTTGGACTACCGCCCGATGTTCTGGGACTCCGTGGAACAGGCCCGCGAACAGGTAGCGCGTGCCCTGCCATCGGCCACCGTGGCCATCGGCAACGACACCGAATGCTCGGTAGCCGTCGGCGAAGGCACCCCGGATGAGCAAGCCGACCGCCTGCTGGAGGCCGGTGTGCAGATAGCCGTGGTCAAGCTCGGCCCCGAAGGGGTCATGGCCAAAACCCGCACCGAGCGCGTGGTTTCCGCGCCGGTCCCGGTGCAGACCGCTAACGGACTGGGTGCCGGAGATTCCTTCGGCGGCGCCTTCTGCCACGGACTGCTCTCCGGCTGGCCGCTGGAACAGGTGCTTGACTACGCCAATGCCGCCGGAGCCATTGTGGCCTCGAAGGTTGCCTGCTCCGACGCCATGCCGGACCCGGAAGAAGTCAATGCCCTGCTGGCCGAGCGCGGCCGCACCGTACCCGACTCCCAGAAAGACCTGGTCTAGATATGAAACAGGCATCAGAGCTGCCAGTGGACCGGGAAGACCCGCGCCGCTACGAATCCATTACCCGCCAGCGGCTGGAAGACCCGGCCTCGGTGCAGCGCGCCGCTTCGCTGCGCCGGAAGCACGCCGGCCCGGTGCTGGGACGGCAGAACTTCATCATCGCCGCCGACCACCCGGCCCGCGGCGCCCTGTCCGTGGGCAAGCGCGCCACGGCCATGGCCGACCGCCGCCAGCTGCTGGACCGGCTGCAGATCGCCTTGCAGAACCCCGCCTGCGACGGGGTGCTGGCCTCGCCCGATATCCTCGATGATCTGCTGCTGCTGGGCGCGCTGGAAGGCAAGCTGGTCTTCGGATCGATGAACCGCGGCGGGCTCACCGGCTTGGTCAACGAGATCGACGACCGCTTTACCGGGCACAGCGCGGCCGCTCTGGCTGCCCTGGGCGCCGACGGCGGCAAGATGCTCACCCGGATCAGCTACGAGGATCCGGACACCGTGAAAACCCTGGCCGCTACCGCCGACGCCGTGTCGGATCTGGCCCGGCACCAGCTGGTGGCCATGGTCGAGCCGTTCATCTCCAAGCGGGCCGAGGGCAAGGTAGTCAACGACCTGCGCCCGGAGGCAGTGATCAAGTCCATGGGCATCGCCTCGGGACTGGGCGAAACCAGCGCCTACACCTGGCTGAAGATTCCCGTGGTCCAGGAGATGGAACGGGTCATGGCCGCGACCACCCTGCCCACGGTCCTGCTCGGCGGGGATCCATCCGGCAGTCCCGACGAGGTCTTCGCCTCCTGGCAGGCGGCGCTGGCCCTGCCTTCGGTGCAGGGGCTGACCGTGGGCCGGACCCTGCTGTATCCCGAGGACGGGGATGTGGCCGCCGCCGTGGCAACCGCCGCATCGCTACTGGACACCACCGCAACCGTACGCAGCTGAGAAGGACGAAGCTCGATGACTACACGCACAATGACCGTTGCCCAGGCGGTCGTGGAATTCCTGGGCCGCCAGTACACGGTGGATTCCATCGGCGGCACGCACTACCGCGAACGGCTGATTCCGGGCATGTTCGGGATTTTCGGCCACGGGAATGTTGCCGGGGTGGGCCAGGCGCTGAAGCAGTGGCAGGCCAAGGACCCGAGCCTCATGCCGTACTACCAGGGCCGCAATGAGCAGGCGCAGTCGCACCAGGCCGTTGCCTACGCGCGGCACACCCGCCGGCGCGCCACCTACGCGGTCTCCACCTCCATCGGCCCCGGATCCTCCAACTTGCTCACCGGTGCGGCGCTGGCCACCGCCAACCGCCTGCCGGTGCTGCTGCTGCCCTCGGACACCTTCGCCACCCGCGCCGCGGACCCGGTGCTCCAGCAGCTGGAAATGCCGCACGGCTACGACATCACCGTCAACGACGCCTTCCGCCCGCTGTCCAAGTACTTCGACCGGGTCACGCGACCCGAGCAGCTGGCCAGTGCCTTGCACCACGGGTTGCGGGTGCTCACCGACCCCGCCGAAACCGGCGCGGTGACCATCTCCCTGCCGCAGGACGTGCAGGCCGAGGCCTTCGACTTCCCGGAAGAGCTCTTTGCCGAGCGCGAGTGGAAGATCCGCCGCCCGGCACCGGAATCCGAGGACATCGCCGCGGCCGCGGCGATGATCCGCGAAGCCAAGCGCCCATTGATCGTCGCAGGCGGCGGTGTGCTGTACGCCTACGCCACCGAGGAGCTGGCCGCCTTCTGCGAAGCCACCGGCATCCCCGTGGGCAATACCCAGGCCGGGGTGGGCGTGCTGCCGTGGGATTCCAAGTACTCCCTGGGCGCCATCGGCTCCACCGGCACCACCGCGGCCAATGCGCTGGCCGAGCAGGCGGATCTGGTCATCGGCATCGGCACCCGCTATGAGGACTTCACCACCGCCAGCCGCACCGCATTCCAGAACCCGGACGTGAAGTTCGTGAACATCAACGTCGCCGCGCTGGACGCCTACAAGCACGGCACCGTGCTGCCGGTGGTCGCCGATGCCCGCAAGGCGCTGATCGCGCTGCGCGAGGCGCTGACCGGATACCGGGTCGAGGGGGCCCTGGAAGTCCAGGCCGCCACCGAGAAGCAGCGCTGGGACGCGACCGTTGATGCGGCCTTCGCCGAGCGGCTGAGCCCGCTGGTCAGCCAGAACTCCATCATCGGAGCGGTGAACCAGGCCATGGATCCGCGCGATGTGGTGGTCTGCGCCGCCGGCTCGCTGCCCGGGGACCTGCACAAGATGTGGCGGGTCTCCGACCCGTTCGGCTACCACGTGGAATACGGCTTCTCCTGCATGGGATACGAGATCGCCGGCGGGCTGGGCATCAAGCGCGCCGCCCTTGCTGAAACCGCGCGAGGCTCCGAGGAGTCCCGCGACGTCGTGGTGATGGTGGGTGACGGCTCCTACCTGATGATGCACACCGAGCTGGTCACCGCCGTGGCCGAAGGCCTGAAGCTGATCACCGTGCTGATCCAGAACCATGGCTACGCCTCGATCGGGGCCCTGTCCGAATCACTGGGCTCCCAGCGCTTCGGCACCAAGTACCGCACGCTCGATGCCCAGCGCCACAGCTTCGATGAAGGGGCGACCTTGCCAGTGGACCTGGCTGCCAACGCCGAGTCGCTGGGCGTGAAGGTCATCCGGATCGAGCCCGGGCCCCAAGCCATCGACGAGCTCTCGGCGGCCATCGCCCAGGCCAAGGCCGCGCCCGAGGGTTCGGGACCGGTCCTGATCCACATCGAATCCGACCTCTACGCCGATGCTCCCTCCAGCGAGTCCTGGTGGGATGTGCCGGTCAGCGAGGTCGCCGAGCTGGATTCCACTACCGAGGCCCGCAAGACCTACGCCGAGCACAAATCCCGCCAGAAGCCCCTGCTGGGCTAGGCGTACCGCACCAGACCAACTCGAATACCGAAAGACGTGAACCCATGACTGCTACCGCTACCGAAGTCACCGAAATCCTGCACTACATCAACGGCAAGCCCAGCGCCGGCACCGGCACCGCCACCCAGCCGGTCTACAACCCTGCGACCGGCGAAATCACCGGCCAGCTGCACCTGGCCAGCGGCGAGGACCTGCAGCAGGCCGTGGCCGTGGCCAAGGCCGCCTCCGAAACCTGGGGCGAAGTATCGATCGCCAAGCGCAGCAAGATCCTCTTCCGCTTCCAGCAGCTGCTCACCGAGCACACCGGCGAGCTGGCCCGCATCGTCACCTCCGAGCACGGCAAGGTCCTCTCCGACGCCGCCGGCGAGATCAGCCGCGGCATCGAAGTGGTGGAGTATGCCTGCGGCATCTCCCAGTCGCTGAAGGGCGAATACTCCGACCAGGTCTCCACCGGCATCGACGTGTTCTCCTTCCGCCAGCCGCTGGGCGTGGTCGCCGGCATCACCCCGTTCAACTTCCCGGTGATGGTGCCGCTGTGGATGGCACCGGTGGCCATTGCCACCGGCAACGCCTTCATCCTCAAGCCGTCCGAGCGCGACCCCTCGGCCGCCTTGCTGATCGCCGAGCTGTTCAAGGAAGCCGGCCTGCCCGACGGCGTTTTCCAGGTGCTGCACGGCGGCAAGGAAACCGTGGACGGGCTGCTCACCCACCCGGATGTGGATGGCATCTCCTTTGTCGGTTCCACCCCGATCGCCAAGTACGTGCACGAAACCGCCACCAAGCACGGCAAGCGCGTGCAGGCCCTGGGCGGAGCGAAGAACCACGCGGTGATCATGCCCGATGCCGATATGGACTTGGCCGCCGACCACATCAACGCCGCCGCTTTCGGCTCCGCGGGCCAGCGCTGCATGGCCATCTCCGTGGCCGTCGCCGTGGGCGACGCCGCCGACGGCCTGGTGGACAAGCTCGCCGAGCATGCCCGCAACGTCAACGTCTCGAACGGCTTCGACGAGGCGGCGGATATGGGACCGGTGATCACCCCGGCCTCGAAGTCCCGCCTGCAGAAGATCGTTGGCGAGGCGCAGGAAGCTGGCGCTGCGCTGGTCATCGACGGCCGCGACCTGGTGGTCAAGGACCACGAGAACGGGTTCTTTGTCGGCCCGACCATCATCGACAAGGTCAGCCGCGAGATGAGCGCCTACACCGAGGAGATCTTCGGCCCGGTACTGGTGGTGCTGCGCGTAGACAGCCTGGAAGAAGCCATCGAAGTGGTCAACGCGAACCCCTACGGCAACGGCACGGCCATCTTCACCTCCTCCGGCGCCCACGCCCGCACCTACACCCGCCGCATCCAGGTAGGCATGGTCGGGGTCAACGTGCCGCTGCCAGTGCCGGTTGCCTGGCACTCCTTCGGAGGCTGGAAGGACTCGCTGTTCGGCGAGCACCACATCTACGGCCCGGACGGCGTGCGCTTCTACACCCGGGGCAAGGCCATCACGCAGCGCTGGCCGGAGCCGGCCCAGAGCACGGCCGCCACCTTCAACTTCCCCTCCAACTAGGCACCTTGAACAGAAGATAAGGTACGCACCATGGCACAGAACATCACCATTGGGACTGCCCCCGACTCCTGGGGAGTCTGGTTTCCCGATGATCCCCAGCAGACACCCTGGCAGCGCTTCCTCGACGAAGTGGCTGAAGCCGGCTACAAGACCATCGAACTGGGTCCCTACGGGTACCTGCCCACCGACCCCGCGCAGCTGGCCGACGAGCTGGCCGCCCGCGACCTGAACGTCTGCGCCGGCACCGTCTTCACCGCCTTCCACCGCGGCATCGACGGCAGCGCCAGCGCCTGGGAAGAAGCCTGGGAGCCAGCCCGCAAGGTGGCCGAGCTGACCGCCGCCATGGGAGGCGAGCATATTGTGGTGATCCCTGCCATGTGGCGCGACGACGTCACCGGCCAGGCCATCGAATCGGGCACCCTGGACGGTTCGGCCTGGGATTCGCTGGCCAAGGGCCATGACCGGCTGGGAAGGATCCTGCAGGAGGAATTCGGCCTCAAGCAGCAGTTCCATTCCCATGCCGACTCCCATGTCTGCGGCCAGGGCGACATCGAGAAGTTCCTTGAGCTCACCGACCCGCAATTCACCACCCTGTGCCTGGATACCGGACATGCCGAATACGGTGGAGCTTCCAGCGTGGATTTGATCCGCCGCTTCCCGGAACGCATCGGGTACCTGCACCTGAAGCAGATCAACCCGGACATCCTGGCCACGGTCCGCGAACAGGACATGACCTGGGCCGCGGCCAACTTGGCCGGGGTGATGTGCGAACCGCCTTCCGGGTTGCCTGACCTCAACGAGGTCTTGAAGGAAGTGGAGAAGCTGGGCCGTCCGATTTTCGGAATTGTCGAACAGGACATGTACCCGGTGGCCGACTTCTCGGTGCCGCTGCCCATCGCCACCCGCACCCGCGACTACCTGCTCAGCTGCGGCTCGCGCAGCCGCGTCTAAGAAATCCCCACCTAGCCAAGAATTCTTGAAAGGACATATCGTGCCAGATAACCTGCGCGTCGCCGTCGTTGGAGCCGGGCGCATGGGCGCCGACCACATACAGCGGATCCACCACCGTATTTCCGGAGCCGAAGTCGCGGCCGTTGTCGATATCGACACCGACCGGGTCGCTGCGGCCATCGACGGGATCCCGGGTGCCAAGGGCTACGCCGACCTGTCCGCGGCGCTCGCCGGCGGCGAGGTCAACGCGGTACTGCTGGCGACCCCCGGCTTCCTGCACCACGATGCATTGCTGGCGGTGCTCGAGGCAGATATTCCGGTGCTGTGCGAAAAGCCGCTGACCCCCGATGCCGCTTCCTCCTGGGAGATCGTCGAGGCCGAGGCCAAGCTGGGCCGCAAGCGCATCCAAGTGGGCTTCATGCGGCGCTTCGACGCCGAGTACCGGCAGCTGCGCCAGCTGATCGAGGACGAGAGCCTGGGTGAATTGCTGGTGCTGCACCACCAGCACCGCAACCCCTCCACCCCGGAGGGCTTCACCAATGAGATGCTGATCAACGACTCGGTGGTCCACGAATTCGACGCCATCCGCTACTTCACCGGTGACGAGATCACCTCGGTGCAGGTGCGCTTGGGCAAGGCCACCCGCAATGCTCCCAACGGCCAGCACGACCCCCAGCACGTGCTGCTGGAAACCTCGACCGGAGTGCTTGCCGACGTGGAGATCTACGTCAACGCGAAGTTCGGCTACGAGGTGGCGACCCAGGCTTCCTTCGAGGAGGGCATCGTGTCCATCGGCAATGACGCTGGACCGTATGTGCGTACCGCCGGGCAGTGGGGCGGCAAGGTCACCCCGGGCTTCGAGGAGCGTTTCGGCGCCGCCTACGATACCGAAATCCAGTCATGGGTGGACGCCGCGCTGCGAGGCGAATTGGGCGGGCCCAGCGCCTGGGACGGCTACGCCACCGCGGCCTGCTGCGAGGCGGGAGTCGAAGCCCAGCGCACCGGCGAAAAGGTGGCAGTCAAGCTGAACAGCAAGCCGGATCTCTACAGCTAAGGGCATCATGAAATACGCACTGGACCCGACCCCGTTCCATTCCACCCATTCGCTGCTCCAGTTCCCGGAACTGGCAGCGGAGCTGGGCTATGACAGCATCCAGCTGACACCGCATGCGGACATGATTCCGTTCTTCACCCACCCCAAGGCCGACGATGACCTGGTCGCGCAGCTCGCGGCCCGTTGCCGGGCTTCCGGGGTGGAGATCGCTTCTGTGCTGCCGGTACTGCGCTGGGCCTCGCCCGATGAGAATTTGCGCCAGGCCGCGGTGCGCTACTGGAAGCGCGCCATCCAGATTGCCGTGGATCTCGGCGTGAACCAGATGAACACTGAATTCTCCGGGCGGCCGGAACGCGCCGAGGAGTCCGAGGCGGCGTTCTACCGTTCCATGGAAGAGCTCGTGCCAATCATTGAGCGCGAGGGCATCAATGTGGCCATTGACCCGCATCCGGATGATTTTGTCGAAGAAGGCCTGGCCGCTTGGCGGGTGATCCGCGGGGTGAACTCGCCGAATCTGTCCTTCGTCTACGTTGCTTCGCATTCCTTCCACATGAAGGACAAGCCGCTGGATATCATGCAGGCAGTGGGAGAGCGGCTGCGCGTGGTGCACGTGGCGGACACCATGAACCATCATGCCTCGCACGGGTTGCGCTACATCACCAACCCGCCGGGCAATGCGGTGCGCGTGCACCAGCATCTGAAGCTTGGCGATGGCGACGTGAACTGGGACGAATTCTTCTCCGGCCTCGTTGCCAACGGATTTGCCGACCGCCAGGACAGCGTGATGGTCTCCTGCGTTTTTGCCGAGAACGAGAACGCCGTAGCAGTCGCCAAATACCAGTTGGAGCAGATGCGAAGCCGCGTTGACGCTGCCCGTGCCGTTCGCGCCTAGCCAAACCGGCTTCCCGAGCCGAATTGCAATATGACGAAAGCCGAATCCGCAAGGGTTCGGCTTTCGTCGTCCTGCCCGGGGGCCATCCTGCGCAGAAGGCGGATCCAGCAAGAGCCGCAAAATGCCGTGATGATCTGTGGGCATGGTCCCGGGAAGTGGCGGACCGGGAGGCTGCGGCAGTCCAAAAAGCAGTATCCGCCAGGACAAAATGTCCAAGAATGCTTGCCCAGAAAACACTGATGACGTATTGTCCTTACATAAGGGCTGTGAAGCCCATCACTTTCAATTATCGACGGGGCCGGAATAATGCTCAATGGCCCCCGCCGCACCGAGTGGAGGAAGCCGGATCGCAGTTGATCCGATGGATGGCCGCAGGCCAGCCACGCTTCCACCCGGGCAATCCAAAGGAGTCCCCATGTCCAGTGCGCAGAGTGCTTCTGCAGAGTCGAGTCTGCCGCCCCTTAGTCCGGGCCCCCATGCAAAACGTCTCGGTTTAATCTCCATCGTTGCCTGTTTCGGCGGTCTGCTTTTCGGCTATGACACAGGTGTTGCCAACGGTGCTGAAGGCCCGATGGCCGCCGAGCTGGGCCTGAATCTCCTGCAGATTGGCGTGGTGATCAGCTCGCTGGTCTTCGCCGCCGCAATTGGCGCACTGGTCGGTGGGCAGATCGCTGACGTGTGGGGCCGGCGGAAAACCATCATCATGCTGGCAGTCCTCTTCTTCGCGGGAAGCCTGCTGGTTGTCTTTTCGCCTGCTGGACCGGAACTGGGAACGTTCTCGCCCTTTGGCTACAGCGTGCTGATTGCCGGACGCATCATGCTCGGATTGGCCGTCGGCGGCGCATCTACGGTCGTACCGGTATACCTGGCTGAACTGGCACCGTATGAAATTCGCGGCTCGATCACCGGCCGCAATGAGTTGGCCATCGTCTCGGGCCAGCTGGCCGCCTTCGTCATGAACGCGATCATTGGAACCGTTCTGGGCGGGACCGTGGATGGCATCTGGCGTATCATGTTCGCGATTTGCGCCTTGCCGGCATTGGCGTTGTTCTTCGGCATGCTGCGCATGCCTGAATCCCCTCGCTGGCTCGTGGAAAAGCGCCGCTATGCCGAGGCGTTGCGGGTGCTCAAGACCGTGCGCTCGCCTGAACGCGCACTGGCCGAAGTCCACGAGATCGAGATTGTCGCCGACGAGGAAAAGCTGGCTAACAAGCCGGTGGGCATCAAAGCGGTGCTGAAGAACAAATGGCTGATGCGCATCATCGCCATCGGCATCGGCGTTTCCATGACTCAGCAGCTCACGGGCATCAACTCGATCATGTACTACGGCACGCGCGTGCTGGAAGAATCCGGGATGTCAGAGCAGCAGGCAGTACTGGCGAATATCGCCTTTGGCGTGGTTGCTGTCATTGGCGGAATTATCGCCCTGCGCAACATGGACCGCATGGACCGCCGCAAGACGTTCCTGATTGGCCTGTCGCTGACCACCACCTGCCACCTGCTGGTGGCTATCGCGGGCATGCTGCTGCCAGTTGGCAGCCCGATCCGGCCAGTGGTGATCCTGATCCTGGTGGTTGCCTTCGTGATGTCCATGCAGACATTCCTGAACGTGGCCGTCTGGGTATGGCTGGCTGAAATCTTCCCGCTGCATATGCGCGGACTGGGCATTGGCATCTCGGTGTTCTTCGGCTGGACGACCAACGGCGTGCTGGCGCTGTTCTTCCCATCGCTGGTCTCCGGGATCGGGATTACCGGGTCCTTCTTCATCTTCGCTGGCATCGGTGTGCTGGCACTGTTCTTCGTAGCCACGCAGGTGCCTGAAACCCGTGGACGCTCGCTGGAAGCGCTGGAAGAGGATGTTTCCACCGGAGCGATCTACCACGTCAAGCCTGTGGTCAACGCCTGAATCCCGGCGCATCGCTGAGCTGGCGAGCCCAGCCCCCGCCAAAAGG
>NZ_JBLVOC010000026.1:188641-191670 GCF_053543575.1 Glutamicibacter sp. AGC84 | reverse complement strand
CCCCCCGCCGCTATGCCCGGGGCCTTGCCGTGCTGCCTCGCACTACCAGCTGCGGGGCATGGGTGCTGGAAGCGCCCGGGGCGTTCAGGGCCGCGTGCATGGCGGCTTGGGCCAGTGCCGCGACATCTTGCCGAACGCTGGTCAGATCGGCGTGCGCCAGCCTGGCGAATTCACTGTCGTCATAGCCGACCAGGCAGATCTGTTCGGGAACATGCAGGCCGGCAAGGTCGATTGCTTGGCGGGCGCCGAGTGCCGCACGGTCATTGAAGGCCAGTACCGCTGTGGCGCGTTCGGCTGGGGGAGTTGCTGCCAGGTATTCGCGCAGGACCGTGAAAGCGGTGGCGTCATCGGGGCCAGCTGGGAGCACTTGGCCGTGCGCGTTGGCGCGGGCGGCGGATTCGGCAAAGGCATCGCGCCGCTGTTGCGCCGCGATGGCAGATCCGCCATCCAGATGCAGCAGCCGTGTGTGGCCGAGCTGGGCCACATGGCTGACGGCTTGTTCAACGCCGGCAGCCTCGTTGGTAATGACGGATGGGATGCCGTCAATCGTGCGCAGCAGGCTGACTATGGGAAGCTGCTTGGAGGCGTGGACCAGTTGAGCCGGCGGAAGTTCCGGGAACAGGCCAATCACCGCTTCGACTCCCGCATCGATCAGCGTATTGAGCACTCGGCGTTCATCGCGGTGCCTGCCGGTAGCGCCCAGGATGATCTCGAAGCCGTTCTGGTCTGCCTGCTCGTACAGGGCATCGGCCAATTCTGCATGCAACGGTTCTCCCAGCGCCAGGGCCAGACCGATGGTCCGGCTGCGGCTGCTGCGCAGCGACCGCGCGCGCGAATCCGGGCGGTAGCCCAACTCCGCGGCCGCCTGCTTGACTCGGGACCGGGATTCTTCGCTGGCACCCTCGGCATCGCGCATGACAATCGAGGCCAGCGCTACCGAGACCCCAGAGGCGCGGGCGACGTCGGCCAGTGTGGGGCGTTTTGCAGGGGGTGTCGGCATGGGCGGAACTTTCTTCTAGAACGTTATAGACAGTTGCTATCCAGTGTGCCATGATTTTCCTGAACACTAAATCTAGAACGTTCTAGGAGAGACTTCATGGCTTACCAGACCCTGCCAGAAACTTCAGTAAAGCCGCTGCGCCTGGCCGTTATCGGTACCGGGTGGATCGGAGCATTCCACGCCCGCACCGTGGCGCAGCATCTGCCGGATGCGCTATTGCATGTCATAGCGGACCCGGCGCCGGGCCGGGCCGCTGAACTGGCCGCTGAGCTTGGTTGCCCGAACTACACCGAAGACATCGCCGACGTGCTGGCCGACGACAGCGTGGACGCCGTGGTTATCGGGGCGCCTTCGAGCTTCCATGCCGGCTTGATCGCCCAAGCCGCCGCAGCCGGAAAGCACATCTTCTGCGAAAAGCCGGCAGCGCACGCGTTGTCGGACTTGGACGCCGCGCTTGACGCCGTGGAGGCTTCCGGGGTGCTGCTGCAGATCGGTTTCAACCGGCGCTTCTCCCGGGACTTCGCCGTTGTGGCGGAACAGGTGCATTCCGGAGTTATTGGCACCCCGCAACTGCTGCGCTCGCTGACCCGGGATCCAGAAGTGGCCGGCGGGCTGCCCAACGCGGCAAAGATCCGTTCCCACGTCATTTTCACTGAAACCCTGATCCACGATTTTGACACCCTGAACTGGTTGAACCCGGGAGCCGAAGCAGTGGAAGTCCACGTCATGTCCGATGCGCTGGTGGCCCCTGAGCACCGGGGCTCCGGTTTGCTGGATACCGCCGTGGTGAGCCTGCGCTACTCCAATGGGGCAATCGCCGTGGCCGAGGCGAACTTCTCGGCCAGCTACGGCTATGACGTGCGCGGAGAAGTCTTCGGTTCAAAGGGCATGGTGCAGGCAGGCAATCCGGTGCAGCTGGCCGCGGCCAGCTTCGACAGCCAGGGAGCGCATGCGCCAACCGAACGGTTGAACATCGAGCTATTCGCCCAGGCCTACCGCGAGCAGCTCTCGGTCTTCGCCCGCAAGATCCGGGGCTTGCGCGAGGATACGGCTGATGCGGCCCTGGCGGTCCCCACCGGCGCCGACGCCCGCGCAGCCCTGCGCATCGCACTGGCGGCCTTGGAATCCGCAGAATCCGGGCTGCCGGTCAAGTTGGAATCCGCCACCCGCCTTGCGGTGAACCCATGAACGGGCAACTGGCGGTCTGTGCCGAAATGGTCTTCCTGGACCTTCCGCTGATCGACCGGGTGAAGCGCCTGGACGAGGCCGGCTTTGAAATAGAACTCTGGGATATCCGGGGCAAGGACCTGCCGGCATTGGCGGCCACCGGCGCCCGTTTCGGCTCCATGACAGGCTACAGCGCAGGCAGCCTCTGCGATCCGGACAGCGCGGGCGAAGTTGTTCGCACCGCCAAGGAATTGATCCCGGCAGCCCAGCAGCTGGGCATCCACCGGCTAGTTGTGCATCCGGCCCAGCTCGTTGACGGGCAGGCGGCCAGCCCGCAATTCCGGGCTACCGGAGAGATGTGGCTCACCGCAGCGCGAACGCTGGAAGCACTGGGCCGCATCGGCGAAGAGCACCAGGTCACCTTCATGCTGGAGAACCTGAACACGATCCTGGATCACCCTGGAATCCCGCTGGGACGCGCCAAGGACACGATGTCCCTGGTCAAGGCCGTCGGGCACCCGAACGTGAAGATGATGCTGGACCTGTACCACGCCCAAATTGGCGAGGGGAACCTCATCGAACTGGTGCGCTCGGCGCTTCCGCACATTGGGGAAATCCAGGTCGCAGACGTACCCGGACGGTGCGAGCCGGGCACCGGGGAGATCAACTATCTGGCCGTCGCCCGTGTGCTGGCCGAGCTGGGTTATTCTGGCCCGATCGGCATGGAGGCCTACGCCAGCGCAGATTCCGAAGGAGCCATCGCGGCCTTTGCCCAGGCGTTTTCACCGCTGTTCAAGCCCGTGGCGCGCTAGCATCATGCACCGAGCATCGGAATGAGAGTCTAAAGCCCAGTGGCGGGGGG
>NZ_JBLVOC010000026.1:172288-188609 GCF_053543575.1 Glutamicibacter sp. AGC84 | reverse complement strand
CCCCCGCCACTTGGCGTGCGTTCCGAGAAGCTACGCGCCAGCGCCGAAAGGCAAGCGCGAATCCATGCTCTGCGAATCCCAAGTCTGGCGGATCCAGCCGTGGTGGGGATCATCGCTGATCAGCCAATCGCGCACCCGCCCCGGGCCGGCCATGACGTTCAGGTAGTAGAGGTCGTATCCCGGCCCGGCCATGGCCGGACCATGCCAGCCGTAGGGGACCAGGACAACGTCCCCGGTGCGGACCTCGGCATTTACATCGATGGGGCGTTCATCCGAAGCATAAACGCGCGCGTAGCCGATGGGATCGCTTGCCGCCTCGGCGGGCATGCCCTGGGCTAGCTGCGTCTCGAAGTAGTAGATTTCCTCGAGGCTGGTTTCGCCTTCCTTCTCCTGATCATGCTTATGCGGAGGGTAGGAAGACCAGTTGCCCGCCGGAGTGATGACTTCGCAGACGATGAATCGGTCCGCTTCCAAGGCGGCCGGGGTGCCGAAGTTGTGGACCTGGCGGGAGCAGTTTCCTGCGCCGCGCAGCTCCACAGGGGTCTCTTCTGCCCTGATCAGCCGGGTCGGGTAGGACTGCTTGGCCGGGGCCAGCGCGACGGCGACCCGGCCCCCTTTGGCGGAGCTGATGGACAGCGCCGTGTTGATGCCGGTGTAGAGGACATCAGCAGGTCCAGCAAAGACTGATTCGCGACCCTTGAGAACATGTTCGGTTCCTGCCATGGCGACAGTGAATGATTCGCCGCTGAGCGGGACCACGATCCGTTCTTCGCTGCAGGCCTCCAGTTCAACTGTTTGGCCAGGGGCCAGCTCAGCTACCTTGAGTCCGGTGTGTGCCCAGCCGTCTATGGAAACGGCTGAGTCATGGGCACCGAGCGAGATGCTCCATTCTCCGTTAGCGGCCGAACCTGCAGGGTAAATCCAATCGGTCATCAGTCGATCCTTTCGACGGCGGGGGACAGGTGCCTAGCGTTGC
Source organism: Glutamicibacter sp. AGC84 (assembly GCF_053543575.1). Taxonomy (NCBI): domain Bacteria; kingdom Bacillati; phylum Actinomycetota; class Actinomycetes; order Micrococcales; family Micrococcaceae; genus Glutamicibacter; species Glutamicibacter sp. AGC84. The sequence continues at coordinate 187,633 of NZ_JBLVOC010000026.1, read as the reverse complement.
ACCAAGGTCATTTCAAAACTGTAGGCGTCTGCTCGATAAACATGGGAGCCGGTTTCCACGTTGCGCCCAGTGTCATCCACCGCGGTGCGCTGCATGGTCACCAGGGCCGAACCGGCCGCTGCGTCCAAGGTCTTGGCCTGGGCTTCATCTGCGGTCGTGGCCCCGATGCGCTGCTGGGCCAGGCGGAAGTTCACCCCTGCTTCGCGCAGGAGCTCGTAGAGGCCATGGGCCTGCAAGGACTTTTCGTCCAGCTCGACAATGTCGTCGCGAACCCAGTTCTCCATGAGGGCCAGCGGGCTGCCTCCGGCAGAACGCAGCCGGGTGAAGTGGTAGACAGAGACGTCCTTGGGCAGCGAAAGAAGATCCTGGATCTCCGGCGGAGCGGGAATGTGCTCGAAGCTGAGCAGGGTGGTAGAAGGCTTCTTCCCGGCGCGCTCAAGGTCGTCATTCAGGCTGGACAGCTCAAGATGCCGGCGGATCTGGCTGGAAACAACCTGCGTTCCCACACCGCGCTTGCGCACCAGCAGGCCGGACTGGACTAGGTCATCCATGGCCTTGCGAATGGTGGGCCGCGAAAGCCGCAGCCGCTGGGCCAGCTCGATTTCATTTTCCAGTCGAGTGCCCGAGGCCAGCGAACCGTCGCGGATCGCGCCTTCGATGCCTTGCGCTACCTGGTGGTAGAGGGGAATGGGCGAAGATCGGTCGATCTTGATGCTCAGTGGTGTGCTCACAGTTGCTCCTTGCCGGCGACTTTGTCATGATATGTCGCTTTGACAGGACAAACTATATATGAAAGTTCATGATTTGGGCATCCTTTGGCTGGAAATCCATTCATTCCAAAGCATTCTCCACGCTAGTTGGTGATCCCCAGCGGCGTTGCCAACCGCGGGGTTCGAGTCAGACATGAGGTCCGACAAGGGGGATTGGACAACAGGTTTGATTGTCCAATTGTCCTGATAAAAAATTCGGCAGATTCCATTGCCCGAGGATTCGAGTGGCACATATGGTTTTTTGGAACGGTCCAAGACTTGAGGCGAGCCGCGGCGGCCACAGGGAATCACGGCGTTAAACGCCGCAGGCAGGAGAAAATCATGAATGAACAGCGCAGCATCGGCGTGGGGCTGATCTCGGTGGGATGGATGGGCAAGCTGCACGCTCGCGCCTACAGTTCGGTGCCCTATGCTTATCCAGAGCTGGGCATCAAGCCAAGACTGGTCATAGCCGCGGACACCGAGCAGTCGCGAGTCGACTTCGCGATCTCAACACTGGGCTTCGAGCGCGGAACACTGGACTACCACCAGGTGCTAGCCGATCCCGAGGTGGATGTCGTCTCGATTTGCGCTCCGAACTTCCTGCACGCCGACATGGCGATCGCCGCAGCAGAGGCCGGCAAGCACTTCTGGATCGAAAAGCCCGCCGGTCGAAGCCTGGCCGAAACGCAGGCTATCGAGCAAGCCGCCATCCGCAATGGCGTGGTCACCTCGGTCGGGTTCAACTACCGGCATGCGCCAGCTATCGCACGCGCCCGCCAGCTGGTGCAAGAAGGCCGGCTGGGATCCATCACGAATGTCCGCGCCAGCTTCCTTGCCGGATATGCGGCAGACCCCCGAGCCGCTTTATCGTGGCGCTTCAACCGGGAGCTGGCCGGCAGCGGGGTGCTCGCTGACCTGTTCAGCCATGCAGCTGATCTATGCAGCCATGTTGTCGGCCCCATCCAGGGCATTTCCGCATCCACCAATGTCATGATCCCGTCCCGGCCGAAACTATCCATGGGCCAGGGCACGCACTTCGACCTGATCGAAGGCGGTGAGCAAGGTGAAGTCGAGAATGAGGATTACGCCGCAGCGTTGGTGCGTTTCAGCCCAGAAGGCGCGGCGGACCGCGCGATCGGAACTATTGAGGCATCCCGGGTGGCTGTGGGACCGCAGTGCGGTTACCGACTGGAAATCTACGGCACGGAAGGTTCGCTCAAGTGGGATTTTGAACGCATGAATGAACTGGAAGTCGTGCTCGGTCGAGACAACGAAGAGCAGGGGTTCACGACGGTGATCGGCTCGCCAAAGCATGGCGAATACTCCCGGTTCCAGCCAGGCCCAGGGAACGCGATGGGCTTTGACGACCTCAAGACCATCGAGGCCAAGAAGTTCCTGCTGGCTGTCGCCGGTGGCGAGAAAACGAACTCCACCATCGCCGATGCGGTGGCCGCAGCCGCAGTGGTCGAAGCGGCCGAAGCATCTGCCGCAAGCGGCACGTGGCAGGCGCTGGATGAGCCGGTGCGCGCTGCGAGTGTGCAATACTGACCGCCATGCCTGACTCGTCGCGCCGCCGCCCCACGATCCGGGATGTCGCCAAGCATGCCGGGGTCTCAAAATCCTTGGTCTCCCTGGTGCTCTCGGATCCTAGCAAGGTCAGTTCGATGCGGCGTTCGCTGGTCGAGGACTCCATCCGCGAGTTGGGCTATCAGCCCAACCTGGCAGCGCGCTCGCTTTCGGCCGAGAACCGGCATGCCATTGGCGTTGTCCTGGGGGAACTGCATAATCCCTGGGTTCTGACCGTCGCGGAAGTGGTTCGCGAACAGTTGCAAGCAGCAGGGCTTGACGTGCTGTTCAGTGCGGCCGCGATTCATGACGGGCAGGGTGTTGGGCCCGCGGAATTGCAGACCTTGCGCGATTTGCGGGTCAGCGGAATTCTCGTCGTCGGATCAGCCGATGACGCAGTCAGCTTCGAAGCCGCCTTGGGTGAGACTCCCGCGGTATTTGTTGGCGGCGGGCGCCAGGCCCAATCAGGCACTGGCGCGGTTTCGGTTGATGATGAGCAGGGCTTCGGCATGGTGATTGACCACTTGGTCGATTGCGGAAATGCGCGGATTACCCATATAGCCGGTGGCGCTGGTCCGGTTTCTGCGATGCGCGAAGCCGCCTATCATCGGGCGATGCTGCGCCATGGCTTGCGCCAGCACGTACAGGTGGTGGAAGCCGGGCCAACGATTCGGGCCGGGCATGAAGCCGTAGCGCGGTTGCTGGCCTCGGGGGCACGGCCTGAATCGCTGGCTTGTTTCAATGATCTTTCCGCCATTGGGGCGCTGCAGGCTCTGGATGAGGCTGGCGTGTCTGCGGCGGTGACTGGCTACGACAATATTTCCCTATCGTCGCTGGGAAGAATTTCGCTGACCAGCATCGGCTCGGATTCGGAAGATCTCGGTCGCAGCAGCGTGCGGCTGCTGCTCCAATTGATGCGGAATCCGGAAGGAAAATTTGCACGTCAGTTGATGATTCCACCGCGGCTTATCGTGCGCTCCTCGTCGCAGCTGCACCGTTGAACCCTGTGAAAGCGGCGTTTCGCCGTGCTTGTCAAGGTCGGCAAATTACTCGTCTTCACATCCTTATGTCTTAACAAAGTCTTGACGGATCGCTTTTCGTCACGCACACTTTAGGCATCTTGTGATTCAAGTCACGGAACATCTTGTTAAGGCGGCCCGCCCCAGGGGACAATCGGGGTGCGCCGGGGATTCCTGAAGGGGAAACGAATATGGGAAAGCCAATTTGGCGCAAACTCGCAATCACGCTCGCCATCATTCCAGCATTGGGGCTGGCGGCTTGCTCGTCCACTGGCGGGCGTGCACCGGAACCGGAAAGCCATGCCGGTGGCGGTGCGGTGGCGGCTACTGACCGCATCAAAATCGCGGTCATCACCCACGCGGCTCCAGGAGATACCTTCTGGGACATTCTTAGAAAGGGCGCTGAAGAAGCTTCGGCCAAGGACAACGTAGAACTCCAGTACCTGAGTGATCCTGATGGCGGACGCCAGTCCCAGCTGATCGAGCAGGCTATTGACCAGGGCGTCGACGGCATCGCCGTGACCCTGGCCAAGCCCGACGCCATGGCTGGAGCGCTAGGCAAGGCTGCCGATGCCGGGATCCCCATTGTCAGCTTGAATGCCGGTGAAGCCCGATTCAAGGATCTCGGAGCATTTGCCCACTTCGGTTCCAATGAGCAGCTTGCAGGCCAGGCCGCTGGCGAAAAGCTGAAGGAGGCGGGAATCAAGAAGCCGATATGCGTCATCCAGGAACAGGGGCACGTTGGGCTTGAAGCACGTTGCGCCGGCGTGAAGAAAATCGTCCCAGACACCGAAATACTCTACGTGCAGGGCACTGACATGACCCAGGTTGAATCAACGGCAACCGCAAAGCTCCAAGCCGATAAGCAAGCCGACGCGATCATCGGCCTGGGCGCACCCATCACGATGACACTGCTCAAGGCTAAAGCCACGGCGAAGTCCGAGGTCGAGGTAGCTTCCTTCGACATGAACTCGCAGTTGGTTGAAGAAATCACCAAGGGCAATGTGATGTTCACCGTTGACCAGCAGCCTTGGTTGCAGGGCTACATGGCAGTTGATGCGCTGTGGCAGAACAACCGTGGCGGCTTCACCATCGGCGGTGGACAGGCGACGTTGACCGGCCCGGCTGTTGTAGACAAAGCCGTCGCTGAGCAAATTACCAGTTTCGCCCAAGAAGGCGTCCGCTAGCCACATCCCCTCGGCGCGCGCCTGATCTGCCGGTAGCGGCGATCCGGCGCGCAGCCTGGACACGGAGGAAATCCCATGTCATCTATAACAGCTTCACCCTCTCAAAAGAGAAAATCTCCGGCTCTGGACGAGCGCGTCGGCAAGAAAAGCGCATTGTCTATCCTTCTGGGCCGTCCGGAGATCGGTGCTCTCGTGGGCGCCATCGCCCTCTTCGTATTCTTCGCCGTCGTCGCTCCGGTCTTCCTGGCTCCCGCATCCTTGGCCACCGTCCTCTATGGGGCTTCGACCATCGGCATCATGGCCGTTGGCGTGTCACTGCTGATGATCGGTGGCGAGTTCGACCTATCCACCGGTGTGGCCGTCATTTCTTCGGCGCTCAGTGCATCGATGATCTCCTGGTACTTCGGTCTCAACGTCTGGGTCGGCATTGCCTTGGCCCTGGTCGTCTCGCTGCTGATCGGTTTCATCAACGGAATCATCCTGATCAAGACCAAGCTGCCATCCTTCATCGTGACGCTGGCCAGTTTCTTGATGCTCACCGGCCTGAATCTGGGCCTGACGCGAGCCATTGGCGGCTCGGTGTCCTCTCCATCTATTGCGGATATTGAAGGATTCCAGAGCGCAAAGGCGGTCTTTGCCTCTTCAGTCAATATCGCCGGGATCGACGTCAAGATCACCGTGTTCATCTGGATCGCCATGGTGATCATCGCTTCCTGGATCTTGCTCCGAACCAAGATCGGGAACTGGATCTTCGCCGTAGGCGGGGATGAGAAGGCCGCTCGCGCCGTCGGCGTTCCAGTGGTCCGCACCAAGATCGGACTCTTCATGGCCGTTGGATTCTGCGGCTGGGTGCTGGGCATGCACAACCTCTTCGCCTTTGACTCGGTGCAGTCCGGCGAAGGCATCGGCAATGAATTCCTCTACATCATTGCCGCGGTCATCGGCGGCTGCCTGCTCACCGGCGGTTACGGTTCAGCCATTGGCGGCGCTATAGGGGCGTTCATTTTCGGCATGGCGAACAAGGGCATCGTGTACGCGGAATGGAATCCGGACTGGTTCAAGTTCTTCCTTGGCCTGATGCTGCTCTTGGCTACGGTGGTCAACATCGTGGTGAAAAAGCGTGCGGAATCCAGCAAGTAGGAAGCCAAGGACAAAAATCATGAAGACTCGCAAGAATAAGAAGACCGAAGACCTGCTCGAGAAGCTCGAGCCCAAGATCAGCGACAACCTGCTGACCCTCAAGGGAGTTGGCAAGCACTACGGAAGCATCATCGCCCTGCGCGGTGTCGACATGGTGGTGGATCCGGGCAAGGTCACCTGCGTTCTCGGGGATAACGGCGCCGGCAAGTCCACGCTGATCAAGATCATCGCCGGCTTGCACCAGCACGATGAAGGAGAGTTCAGTTTGCATGGCTCGGCCATCAAGCTCAAGAGTCCCCGCGTCGCACTGGATGCCGGCATCGCCGCGGTGTACCAGGACCTGGCGGTCGTTCCTTTGATGCCGATCTGGCGCAACTTCTTCCTCGGCTCGGAACTGACCACCGGGGTTGGGCCGTTCAAGAAGCTTGATGTGCAGAAAATGAAGGACATCACCAAGCAGGAGCTCTCCGACATGGGCATTGATCTGCGTGACGTCGAGCAGCCGATCGGCCAGCTGTCCGGCGGTGAACGCCAGTGCGTAGCCATCGCTCGCGCGGTATATTTCGGAGCCAAGGTCCTGATCCTCGATGAGCCCACCGCCGCCTTGGGCGTCAAGCAGTCCGGCGTGGTGCTGCGCTACATCCTCCAGGCGCGCGACCGCGGGTTGGGTGTCATCTTCATTACGCACAACCCGCATCACGCGTATCCGGTAGGGGACTCGTTCCTGTTGCTGAAACGCGGCCGCTCCATCGGGTACTACTCGAAGTCGGAAATCACCGTCGAAGAGCTGACCGCCCAGATGGCCGGTGGCGCTGAACTCGCTGAACTGGCTCATGAGCTTGAACAGCTTGGTGGACATGATGAAGAGCTGGCAGAGGCAGAGGCGGGCGCGAACTCTCAAGCAACAGCCTGACCCAACCGCAGCTAAGGCCTGGGCTTCTTCGCGATGGTGAAGAAGCCCAGGCCTTAGCTGTCCCAGTGCTTAGAGCGAGTAGTCAATCATTTCACTATGGCCAGTAGCGATGGAACGCACCGCGGCCTGGGCGATGGCCTGGGATTTGAGCCCCTCACGCAACGTGACAGGTACTTCCCGGTCTTCGTCCAGTGCCTGAACGAAGGCTCCCAAGCTGGCGGCATAGGTTGGCTGAACCCTGTCGAACCAGTTGCCGTGCAGCCCGTGGGATTGCGCGTGCTGCCCCTGGAACAGGCTGACGTGCCCCGAGGGTTGCCGTTCAGATGCGGCCATGGCTTCAGACCCCAGCGCTTCGATGCGTTCGTCATAGCCGTAATTCGTATGGCGCACACAATCTATTTGGGCCATCGCGCCACTAGGGAACTGCAGCGAACTGATCGAAGTGTCCACATCGCCAAATTCCGCAATCTCCGGGGCGGACAGGGCCGAGCCGAAGGCGTGCACCTGCAGGGGATCCTGGCCTGATATCCAGCGTGCCAAATCATAGAAGTGCACGGCTTGATCGCGGAACTGGCCGCCAGAATTTTTCAGGTAAGCCAGTGGTGGCAATCCCGGGCCACGCGAAGTCAACTGGAGCAAAGCCAGATCGCCGATTCGCCCGGAGTGCACGAGCTCCTTGAGCTCTGCGTGAGCGCGATCGAAGCGCCGGTTGAAATTGACCATGGCCTTGATTCCTGAACGTTCAACGTAGGCTACCGTCGCCTTTGCCGTTTCCAAGTCGAGGTCGATTGGCTTTTCGACGAGAGCCGCCAGGCGCGCATCGGCTGCAAGGCGGAGGTTCTGGGCGTGGGAATCCGTTGATGACGCGATGAACACTGCGTCCAGGCCGTCATTGCCGAAAATCTGGTCGAGCGTTGCTGCTGCCTTGGCGCCATGTCGCGAGGCCAGAGCAGCAGCTCGCTGAGGGTCAATGTCGTAGACCAGTTTAAAGTCGATCTCCGGGTGTGCGGCCAAGTTGTGTGCATGCACCGAGCCGATGAAGCCGGCGCCGATCAGGGCGAATCTTTGCATTGAAGGCACCTCGTGAAGTTGGTTGAAGTCAGGAGATCATGATGTCCAGAAGATTGCGCATGGTGCTGGCAACCTTGTGGAAGTCGTGCTCATTGGCGCGGTCAGAGAACATCTCGGAAACCCACCAGCCGTCATAGCCGGTGGACTTGATCGCGTCCACCCACTGCTGCAATGGGATGGCGCCACCGCCGATGACGACATTGCGGTGCACGTCCTGGGCCGGAACCTCATGGCGCCGATCCAGATCCAACCCGTCGGAAATATGGGCCGCCTTGATCAGTTCCTTGGGCAACGCGGCCACTTCTTCCAAGGTGTCCCCGACGGTCCAGAAATGCCAGGTGTCCAAGGCGATGCCAACGTTCTCGCGGCCGCAGCGCTCAATAATTTCCAGGGCTTGCCGACACCGATTGATATTGGACCAAGCCAGCGGTTCCAAGTAGATCTCCAGCCCGTGCTCTGCGGCGATCCCGGCGGCAGCAGATACATTATCGGCGGCAATGGCCATGGCTTCCGGTTCCGAGAGGCCGAGTGTCCCGCGGTAGCGATCATCAGATGCTGCGAGTTTTCCGGACTTGAAATCCTTGACCACATTCCAGTCCACTGGCCCGGTGCACATTTGCAGGATCGGTGCGCCGACCACTGTGGCGATTTCGGCCATCCGCCTGACTTCCCGGAGCATGTCATCCCGTGCGGTGCCTTGGCGTTCAAGGTCAAGGACTGCGCCGATTCCTGTCACTTCAAGGCCCGTGAGCATTTCTGGAAGCGTGTGCACAGAAAAGCCGGCATCAAGATAGCGATAGAGTTTCGGGCTTTGCAGCTCGATGCCGCCGAATCCGGCCGACCGTGCCGTTGCAATGTCGGTGGCAACATTCCCGTAGAAACTTGTTGTGACATTCATGGACAGTTTTGCCATTGGTCCTCCTTGGCGTGTGGAATGCATGCGTGGAAACGAAATGTACAGTTGTCAGTACAAAGGTGCTTCCAAGATCATATGCCCACTGCTCCCCGGAAAGTAATACGCTCGGGCAAATTCTCCATGAGTTTTTTCCGAGCCGCCGCTAGGCTGGTCTGCGAGTGCAGGATACGTCTGTTCATCACCGGTTTTTCAATGGTTCAAGGCGAAAGTGCGTTATATACCTTCAAGGGAATGCAGTAATCCGGCTCGCTGATTGACTGGATATTCGCCCGCGACAGTGGCTGTTTCGAAGGTGTTTGCAATAATGACCGTTGTGAACATTGCTCAGCCCGGTGAAGGGCGCCCAGGAAACCGGCCCCCGTCGATGGCGGATGTGGCGGCCTTGGCTGGGGTGTCTCATCAGACGGTTTCCCGCGTGCTCAACGACCATCCAAACGTCAGGGCGGGAACCCGCGACCAGGTGCTGGATGCCATCCGGCAGCTGGGTTATCGCCGCAACCGAGCCGCGCGGGCACTGGCCACATCGCACTCGAGCACTATCGGCATTCTGACCATCGGCAGCGAATTCTTCGGACCGCAATCCACCGTGCTGGCCATCGAGGCCGCTGCCCGTGCGCAGGGATATTTCGTGACCGTTACCGCACTGGATCGCTATGACGCGCACAGCGCGAGCGAAGCCCTCAGCCACCTGGTGGACCAGGGCGTTGATGGCGTGGTGATGGTTGCGCCCTTCGAAAAGGTGATCGATGCCCTGGATGATGCTGCCCTGACGATTCCAGTGGTGGTCGTGGCCGCTCGCACGGAGGTTCCCGACGCGGATCCGGCGCATTACGTGTACATCGACCAGCGTGAAGGCGCGCGCTTGGCCACTGGTCATCTTCTGGCCCTGGGGCACCGCAAGATCGTCCACGTGTCCGGGCCGACCGGCTGGTTCGACGCCACCGAACGGCAGATCGGCTGGCGGGAAAAAATGCTGGAAGCCAAGGCCCCGATTGTTGAGGTGCCAGCTGAATCCTGGCAGGCCCAGAGCGGCTATGAGGCAGGCCAGCGTCTGGTTGACCCGATACGCGCCGGCGAAGTTACGGCAGTATTCGCAGCGAATGATTACCTTGCCACCGGTGTTCTGCGTGCTTTCTGGGAAGCCGGGCTGGAAGTGCCCAATGACGTTTCGGTTATCGGTTTCGACGACCTGCAAATCTCCAATTTCCTGATCCCTTCGCTGACCACGGTTCGCCAGCCTTTCCGCGATGTCGGCCATGCTGCGCTGATGGAATTGCTGGAAGGCGCCACGGCTGACAGGGTCCCGAAAGTGATTGCGCCAACGCTGGTAATCCGGGCGAGTACCGCACCGCCCAACGCCCGCTAGGCAAGCGCTTCATTCCCCGAGTCCGGGATCCGGTATTGCGGATCACAAATTGTTAGCGCTAACATTGGATCGAGGTTTTGTTCTGCCAGCGCATTTTTCGCGAGTGGAGCAGGAAACGATGGCTATGGCGCTGCTCACCGAGCTGTGCGAACGGAGATTTCATGGCAACACAGCTCAACGGGCCAACCGCCCGCGAGATCATCAGCAACGGCGAAGCCGTGCTGGGCATCGAGTTCGGTTCAACGAATATCAAAGCCAGCCTGATCGGCCCCGGCCACCAGCAGCTTGCCAGCGGCAGCCACGCCTGGGAGAACCAGTACGAAAACAGGAATTGGACCTACTCCCGCGAAGCCATCGTCGCCGGCCTGCAGGACTCTATGGCCCAGGTGCTGGAAGATGCCCAAGAGCGCCACGGAGTACGCCCAACGCAGCTAGGAGCCGTTGGAATCTCCGCGATGATGCATGGCTACCTCGCCTTCGACGCCGACCGGGAACTGCTGGTTCCCTTCCGCACCTGGCGCAACACCTCCACGGCAAAAGCGGCGGCGATGCTCAGCGAGGAACTGGACTTCAATATCCCGCAGCGCTGGTCCGTAGCGCACTACTTCCAAGCGCTGCTCAACGGCGAAGAGCACGTGTCGAAAGTTTCCCGCCTGAACACGCTGGCCGGATTCGTGCATGAGCTTCTCACCGGAAATTTTGTGCTTGGCGTGGGCGATGCCGCGGGAATGTTCCCCATCGATTCAGCCACCGGCAGCTACGATGCACGGATGCTTTCCGCCTTTGACGCGGTGGCTGCCCGGCATGGCGCGACCGCAGGGCTTTCCTCAATGCTGCCCGCGGCACTGCCCGCCGGTGCAGATGCTGGCACGCTTAGCGAAGCCGGGGCCTTGCTCCTGGACCCCACCGGCCAGCTCCAGCCTGGCAGCCCGCTGTGCCCACCGGAAGGAGACGCCGGAACCGGCATGGTGGCCACCAATTCGGTAGCCCAGCGCACCGGCAACATCTCCGCCGGAACCTCCATTTTCGCGATGGTGGTCCTCGACGCGCCGCTCAAGGAAGTGCACCACGAAATCGACGTGGTCACCACGCCCGATGGGCATCCGGTAGCCATGGTCCACTGCAATAACGGCGCCAGCGAATTTGCCGCCTGGGCCCAGGTCTTCGGGCAGTTCGCCCGGGCGCTGGGCAGCGACGCCGACGACAACGCGGTCTTCGAAACCCTGCTGCGTTCGGCCCTTCAGGGTGCTGCCGACGGTGCGGGGCTCCTGGCCTACAACAATCTTTCCGGCGAACCGGTAGCGGGTCTTGCCGAAGGCCGGCCGGCCATCCTGCGCACCCCGGATTCCACGCTGAACCTGCCCAACTTCGTGCGTGTTCAGGTGTACGCCATGTTCGCCACGCTGAGCCTTGGACTACGCGTGCTGGCCGCCGAAGGCGTCGAGGTCAAGCAGATGTTTGCCCATGGCGGCATCTTCCGCACCGCCGGGGTGGCCCAACGGCTGCTGGCCGCTGCGATCAACACTCCCGTCCTTGTCGGGGACAGCGCCGGACACGGAGGAGCATGGGGGATCGCCGTCCTGGCAGCCTACCGGCGCCGAGTCCTCGATGGCCTGCAGCAGTCCCTGCCTGAATTCCTGGATTCCGAAGTCTTCGCCGGTGCCGCTTTGAGCCTCGCGGAGCCGCAGGCCGATGACCGTGCCGGCTTCGAGGCCTACTTGGAAACCTATGAAGCCGGCTTGGCTATTCAGCGCACCGCCATCACCGCCATCTAGGCATCGCACACAGTCTCGGACGAAAAGAGAAACCGATGAATCAACCACGAACCCTGGCGGATTACCCGCAGTCAATGCAGGACGAGGTGGCCATGGTCCGCCAGATGGTTGCCGACCTGCACGCCGAATTGCCGCGCTATGAGCTGGTGGTCTGGACTGCCGGCAACGTGTCGCAGCGCGTGCGCCACCCGGAAATCGCCGACGGCTCCGCGGACCTGTTCGTGATCAAGCCATCGGGCGTCGCCTACGACGAGCTGACCGCGCAGTCCATGGTGGTCTGCACCTTGGACGGCAAGCTGCTCGATGGCACCCGCGCCCCGTCCTCGGACACCGCGGCCCATGCCTACACCTACGAGCACATGCCGCAGGTGGGCGGCGTGGTACATACCCACTCCACCTACGCCACCGCATGGGCGGCGCGCGGCGAGGAAATTCCCTGCGTGCTGACCATGATGGCCGACGAATTCGGCGGCCCGATCCCGGTAGGCCCCTTCGCCATCATTGGCGATGATTCGATTGGCCGCGGCATCGTGTCCACGCTGAGCGAGTCCCGCAGCCCGGCCGTGCTGATGCGCAACCACGGTCCTTTCACGATCGGAAAGGACGCCAAGGCCGCAGTCAAAGCCGCGGTGATGTGCGAGGAAGTGGCGCGAACCGTGCACATCTCGCGCCAGCTAGGCAACCCGGTCGCGATCGACCAGAAGCATATCGACTCGCTCTACGAGCGCTACCAGAACGTCTACGGACAGTAAGGACATCATGGCCAAGGCATATAACACCCAAGAAATCTGGTTCTTCACCGGCAGCCAGGACCTGTACGGCGAAGAGACGCTGCGCCAGGTGGCGCAGCAGTCAACCGAGGTCGCGCAGGCGCTGGATGCGTCCGCCGACGTTCCGGCAAGGATCGTGTGGAAGCCGGTCCTGAAGGACTCCGAATCGATCCGCCGCGCAATGCTGGAAGCAAACTCGGATGACAAGGTGCTGGGCGTCATCACCTGGATGCACACCTTCAGCCCGGCCAAGATGTGGATCAACGGCCTGAAGGCCCTGCAGAAGCCGCTGCTGCACCTTCACACCCAGGCCAATGTCGAACTGCCCTGGGATTCGATCGACTTCGACTTCATGAACCTGAACCAGGCCGCCCACGGCGACCGCGAGTACGCCTACCTGGCCACCCGACTGGGCGCGGCCCGCACCACCGTGGTCGGCCATGTCTCCAACCCGGCCGTATCCCGCCGCGTGGGCACCTGGATCCGCGGCGCTGCCGGCTTCAACGCCGTGCAGAACCTGAACCTGGTCCGCTTCGGCGACAACATGCGCAACGTCGCGGTGACCGAGGGGGACAAGACCGAGGCGGAGATCCGCTTCGGCGTCTCGGTGAACACCTGGGCCGTCAACGACCTGGTCGAAGCGGTCCAGGCCGTGGCCGAGGCCGACATCGACGCGCTGGTCGCCGAGTACGAGCGCGAATACGACGTCGTGCCCGAACTGCGCGCCGGCGGTGCCCGCCACGAGTCGCTGCGCTATGCCGCATCCCAGGAAATCGCGCTGGAAGCCTTCCTGGCCAAGGCCGGCGCCATGGCGTTCACGACCAACTTCGAGGACCTGGGCGGGCTCAAGCAGCTGCCGGGCCTGGCTGTGCAGCGCCTGATGGGCAAGGGCTACGGCTTCGGCGCCGAAGGCGACTGGAAGACCGCGGTACTGGTGCGTGCCGCCAAGGTCATGGGCGAGGGCCTGCCGGGCGGCGCCTCGCTGATGGAGGACTACACCTACGACCTGACTCCCGGCAAGGAGCTGATCCTCGGCGCCCACATGCTCGAGGTCTGCCCGTCGCTGACCACCTCCAAGCCTCGGGTTGAAATCCACCCGCTGGGCATCGGCGGCCGCGAGGATCCGGTGCGCATGGTCTTCAACGCGGACGTTGCCGAAGGTGCGGTGGTCGTGTCCATGGCCGATATGCGCGAGCGCTTCCGCCTGACTGCCAATGTGGTGGATGTAGTCACCCCGCCGGCGGATCTGCCGAACCTGCCGGTGGCGCGCGCGGTGTGGAGCCCGCGGCCGGACTTCAATGTTTCTGCCGAGTCCTGGCTGGCTGCCGGCGGTGCGCACCACACGGTGATGTCCACGGCCGCGGGCATCGAGGCTTTCGAGATCTTCGCCGAGATCGCAGGCACCGAGCTGCTGGTTATCGATGAGGAAACCACCCGCCGGAACTTCGCGCAGCAGATTCGCGTGAACCAGAGCTACTACCGCTTGGCGCAGGGTTTCTAGCGGTTCGAACAACCCTTGCCCAGGTAATGCGCGCCCCGTGGAGGGGCGTGCATTACCAATGAGTAAGGAATCTTAATTTATTTACATCGAGGGTGGCTGAAATCACTGTGTTAGCGCTAACATAGTGTGAGTCCAGTCTCACTCGCAGATATGGCAACCTTTCAAGGAGGAAAAGATGGCATGGAATAATTGGACCCGCAAGGCCGCGGCGACCATGGGATCGCTGGCACTGGTCGGCGCATTGGCAGCGTGCAGCGGCGGTGGCGCTGGCGGCGGAGCAGGAGCCGGTGAAGGCGAGTCGACTGCACCTGAAGACATCCAGGTGGGCGTGGCAATGCCAACCGAGACTTCCGAGCGCTGGATTGCCGACGGCGAAGCCGTCAAGTCCCAGCTGGAAGCCGCTGGCTTCGAAGTCGACCTGCAGTTCGCGAATGACGACATCCCCACCCAGCAGCAGCAGATCGACCAGATGATCACCAAGGGCAGCGACATCCTGGTAGTCGCCTCCATCGACGGCACCGCGCTGTCCACCCAGCTGCAGGCCGCAGCGGACCAGAACATCCCGATCATCTCCTACGACCGCTTGATCAACGGCACCGAGAACGTCGACTTCTACGTCACCTTCGACAACTACAACGTCGGCGTCCAGCAGGCGACCTCGCTGCTGACCGGCATGGGCCTGGCCGATGAGGAAGGCAAGCGCACCAGCAAGGAGGGCAAGTTCAACGTCGAGCTCTTCGCCGGTTCGATCGACGACAACAACGCGCACTTCTTCTGGAAGGGCGCCATGGATACCCTCAAGCCCTACCTGGATGACGGCACCCTGACGGTCAAGTCCGGGCAGACCAAGATCGAGCAGGCAGCTACCCTGCGCTGGAGCCAGGAAGAAGCCCAGTCGCGCATGGAAGACCTGATCACCGCCCACTACCAGGGCGGCAAGACCAAGATCGACGGCATCCTCTCGCCATTCGACGGCATCTCCCGCGGCATCATCACCGCACTGTCCAACGCCGGCTACGGCAAGACCATCGAGGCCGGCCTGCCGATCATCTCGGGCCAGGATGCAGAAATCGCTTCGGTGAAGCTGATCGACGATGGCGTGCAGTACGCAACCATCTTCAAGGACACCCGCAAGCTGGCTACCCAGGCTGTCGAGGCTGTGAAGTCCTACGCAGGCGGCGGCGAGCCGGAAGCCAACGACACCGAAACCTACGACAACGGCAAGAAGGTTGTTCCTTCCTACCTGCTGGATTCGGACATCGTCGTCAAGGACAACATCACCTCCCTGCTGGTCGACTCCGACTACTACACGGCCGAGGAAGTCAAGGCCGGCCAGACCAAGTAGTCTCCCAGGCCGCAATCCGGTGGG
>NZ_JBLVOC010000026.1:144022-172238 GCF_053543575.1 Glutamicibacter sp. AGC84 | reverse complement strand
CCGGATGCACCGCTCACAGCACACACCAAGGACGTCTGCACTATGGACACCACGATCCTGCACATGCAGGACATCACCAAGACTTTTCCCGGAGTCAAGGCGCTGGACGGCGTCAACCTTTCGGTTAGCAAGGGCGAAATCCACGCTATCTGCGGAGAGAACGGCGCCGGAAAATCCACCCTCATGAAGGTGCTCTCCGGGGTCTACCCGCACGGCAGCTACGAGGGCCAGATCATTTTCGAAGGCGAAGAGCTCAAGGCCTCGAACATCAAGGACTCCGAAGCCCAGGGCATCGTGATCATCCACCAGGAGCTGGCGCTGGTGCCGTACCTGTCGGTGGCCGAGAACATCTTCCTCGGCAACGAAACCGCGCGCGGCGGCTTCATCGACTGGAACGAGACCAACCACCGCGCCGCGGACCTGCTGGCCCGCGTGGGCCTGGACGAACTGCCGGTCACCCCGGTAGGCCAGCTGGGCGTGGGCAAGCAGCAGCTGGTGGAAATCGCCAAGGCGCTGAGCAAGAACGTCAAGCTGCTGATCCTTGACGAACCGACCGCCGCGCTGAATGACGACGACTCCGAGCACCTGCTGAACCTGCTGCGCGGACTGCGCGAACAGGGCATCACCTCGATCATCATTTCGCACAAGCTTGGCGAGATCGAGGACATTGCCAACACCACCACCATCATCCGCGATGGCCAGTCCATCGAGGCGCTGGACATGGCGGACCCCGAGTCCAACCAGAACCGCATCATCCGCGGCATGGTGGGCCGCGAACTGTCCTCCCGCTACCCGGAACGCGAACCGCAGATCGGCGACGTGGTCTTCGAGGTCCAGGACTGGTCGGTCCAGCACCCGGTCCAGCAGGACCGCACCGTGGTGGAAAGCGCCAACCTGGAGGTCCGCGCCGGCGAAATCGTCGGCATTGCAGGACTGATGGGCGCCGGGCGCACCGAATTGGCGATGAGCATCTTCGGCCACAGCTATGGCCGGAACATCACCGGCACGGTCAAGATGGACGGCAAGCCGGTGGACACCTCCACCGTGGGCAAGGCCATCAAGGCCGGCATCGCCTACGTTTCCGAGGACCGCAAGAAGTTCGGGCTGAACCTGATCGAGGACATCCGCGTGAACACCACCGCGGCAGGCCTGGACAAGATCTCCTCCAAGGGCTTCGTGGACGGCAACAAGGAGATCCAGATTGCCGAGCACTACCGCAAGTCCATGCGCATCAAGACCCCGAACGTGATGGCGAAGGTCGGGAACCTCTCGGGCGGCAACCAGCAGAAGGTCGTGCTGGGCAAATGGCTGCACACCGCACCCGAGCTGCTGATCCTCGACGAGCCCACCCGCGGCATCGACGTCGGCGCCAAATACGAGATCTACACCATCATCAACGAGCTGGCCGCTGCCGGCAAGGCCGTGCTGGTGATCTCCTCCGAACTGCCCGAGCTCTTGGGCATCTGCGACCGCATCTACACCCTGGCCTACGGCCGAATGACCGGCCAGCTGCCCAGCAGCGAAGCCACCCAGGAACGCCTCATGGAACTCATGACCATCGAGAAGGAAAGCACCCGATGACCATCACAAGCGAGCTGAAGGATATCTTCACCAAGAACCTGCGCACCTCGGGCATTTACATTGCCTTCGTGCTCATCGTGGTGCTGTTCACCATCCTGACCAACGGGCTGCTGCTCAGCCCGATCAACATCACCAACATCATCTTGCAGTACTCCTACGTGCTGATCCTCGCCCTGGGCATGATCCTGGTGATCGTCGCCGGGCATATCGACCTGTCGGTCGGCTCCCTCGTGGCGCTGACCGGTGCGGTCTCCGCGGTCATCGTCATCAAGGGGGATCTGCCCTGGTGGGTCGGCATGCTCGCCGGCATCGCCGTGGGCGCCCTGTGCGGCCTGTGGCAGGGCTTCTGGGTGGCGTACGTGGGCATTCCCGCGTTCATCGTGACCCTGGCCGGCATGCTGCTCTTCCGCGGCCTGACCTACGAAGTGCTGAGCAACGTGTCGCTCTCGCCGTTCCCCGGCGAATACGGCCAGATCGCCGGCGGCTTCCTCAACGGGCTGCTGGGCGGCAACGGATTCGACCTGTTCACCGTGATCATCGGCGTGATCGCCGTGGCCGGACTGTTCGTTTCGCAGTGGCGCAACCGCGCTGGACGCGCCAAGTACGGCCAGAGCGTTGAATCCATGGCCATGTTCCTGGCCAAGAACATCATCTCGGGCGTCATCATCCTCTGGTTCTTCTGGCAGATCGCCACCAGCCGCGGCATGCCGATCGTGCTGATCATCCTCGCTGCCCTGATCCTGGGCTACCACGTGCTGACCACCAAGACCGTTTTCGGCCGCCACGTCTACGCCATCGGCGGCAACCTGTCCGCCGCGAAGCTTTCGGGCGTGAACGTGAAGAAGATCAACATGTGGATCTTCATCAACATGGGCCTGCTTTCGGGCGTGGCCGGCGTGGTCTTCTCCTCGCGTTCCAACGGCGCCCAGCCGGGTGCCGGCAACATGTTCGAGCTGGACGCCATCGCGGCCTGCTTCATCGGCGGCGCTTCGACCACCGGCGGCGTGGGCCGGGTGACCGGCGCGATCGTCGGCGGCCTGGTGATGGCAGTGCTCTCCAACGGCATGCAGCTGATGGGCGTGGGCGCCTCCACCCAGCAGATCGTCAAGGGCGTTGTGCTGCTTCTGGCAGTCGCCTTCGACATCTACAACAAGCGCCGCGCGGGCGCCGGCAACTAGCCTGCCGCTGGTGCCATGGGCCCTCCCGCACGCGATTGCGGGAGGGCCCATGCGTGCCCGACGTTTTTGATGGCCCAGCAAGAAGGATGAAGACATGGACCGCCTCGCACTGCCCCTGAAGGACACCGCCAATGGAACGGTGCTGACGCTGCAAGCCCATGGCTTCACCGCGCAAGTGGCCACGGTGGGGGCCACCCTGGTTTCCCTCCAGTACGGCTCCCGCCCGCTGGTGCGCGCTTTCGACCCGCACGGGCCGCGCCCGGTTTTCGCCGGCGCCATCCTGGCCCCGTGGCCCAACCGGGTGATCGACGGGGCCTACAGCTGGGAAGGCCAAGAGCTGCAGCTGCCGATCACCGAGCCGGAGCGCGGCCATGCCCTGCACGGCCTGGTGATCGATACCGGCTTCGAGATCATCGAGCACCGCGCCGACTTCGCCCAGCTGCGCACCGTCATCGCCCCGAGCGCCGGCTATCCGTACGAGGTGCAGCTGGTGATCGGCTACCGGCTGGAGGCCGGCGGGCTGCGCACCGCCGCTGCCGCCACCAACTTCGGGACGGGCACCGCGCCCTTCGGCTGGGGTTCCCACGCCTACCTGGTCGCCCCGGGCAAGAAGGCGGATGAATGGACCTTCACCCTGCCAGCTGGCAAGGTGCAGCTGACCGAAGGCCCGCGCCTGCTGCCGCGCGACACGGTTCAGGCCGCTGGCACCGAGCTGGATTTCCGCACCCCGAAGCCCATCGGGGATCTCTTCATCGACCATGCCTACACTGGCCTGGCTGCCCGCGCGGACGGTTCTTTCCGCGCAGAGATCACCGACGCCGGGGGCGTCGGGTCGCACATCACCTGGGACGAGGCCTGCCCGTGGGTCCAGATACACACCGCCGACCGCGATGATCCGGCCCTGGACCGCACCGGCCTGGCCATCGAGCCGATGACCTGCCCGCCGGGCGGCTACAACTCCGGCCAGGACGTCATCGCCCTGGCACCGGGCGCCAGCCACGAAGCCAGCTGGCTGATCGGCCCGGTCCAGCCGCGCTAGCACCCCAGGCGCCACCCACCTTTGGAACCACCACGAGTCAACTGGAGAGATTGCAATGCCGCAGGGCTCCGCAGCACATGAACCGACCCACCGGGTCCATCACCTGGCCGATGGCCGCGAGGCGATTTTCTTCGCCGACGCCAATGCCGCCGTGCCCGAACCGGTGGCCGACACCCGGCCGCTGGATCCGCGCGGGGAGCCTGGCGAACTGCGCTACGACCGGCTGACCGGGGACTGGGTGGCCGTAGCGGCCCACCGCCAGTCGCGCACCTACCTCCCGCCCAAGGAAGAATGCCCGCTGTGCCCCAGCGTCCACGGGCGGCAGAGCGAAATCCCTGCCGAGGACTTCAATGTGGTGGTTTTCGAGAACCGCTTCCCGTCCCTGGGCCCGGCGCTGGGCCGGATTCCAGCGGCCGCACCGGTGCAGCAGCCGGCCCCGGCCTACGGGCGCTGCGAGGTCGTGGTGTTCACCCCCGAGCACACCGGTTCCTTCGCGTCGCTGGATGATACCCGGGCACGCACCGTCATCGAGGCCTGGGCGCAGCGCACCGCCGCCCTGTCCGCCATGGAGGGCATTGCGCAGGTGTTCGTGTTCGAGAACCGCGGCCAGGATATCGGCGTGACCCTGCACCACCCGCATGGGCAGATCTACGCCTACCCGTACCTGGCGCCAACCGCCGCCAAGATGGCCGGCCAGGGCATCGCGCACCTGGAGAAGACCGGGCGCACCCTGATGGGCGACATCCTGGACTTCGAGCGCAAGGAGGGCACGCGCATGGTCGCCGAGGGCGAGCACTTCTCCGTGTTCGTGCCCTACGCGGCCCGCTGGCCGCTGGAAGCGCACCTGGTGCCGCACCGCCATGTGCCGGACTTCGCCGCGCTCAATGCGGACGAAAAAGCCGAGCTGGCCGTGATGTACCGGGACCTGCTGCGCGGATTCGACGCGCTGTACCCGACGCCCACCCCGTACATCGCCGCCTGGCACCAGGCTCCGCTGGAGCCCGGGGCCCGCAAGGCCTCACGGCTGCACCTGCAGCTGACCAGCCCGCGCCGGGCCGCTGACAAATTGAAGTTCCTGGCCGGATCGGAAGCTGCCATGGGCGCTTTCATCAACGACGTCCCGGCCGAGCAGACTGCTGCACGGCTGCGCGAGGTCATGCCATGAGCCGCAGCGGAACAAAGGAAACCGCGGCGCGCGTCAACGCCCTGCGCGAGAAGTTCACCAAGGCCTACGGCCACCACCCGGAAGGCATCTGGCGGGCGCCGGGACGGGTGAACCTGATCGGCGAGCACACCGACTACAACATGGGCTATGTGCTGCCGTTCGCCATCGACAAGAACGCGCTGGTGGCCGTGCGCCGCAAGTCGCAGCTGGAGCCGGGCAGCCAGGTGCTGGACTTCGCCTCCACCTACGGGGCGGGCGGCGAACCGCCGG
This sequence comes from Glutamicibacter sp. AGC84, assembly GCF_053543575.1. Taxonomy (NCBI): domain Bacteria; kingdom Bacillati; phylum Actinomycetota; class Actinomycetes; order Micrococcales; family Micrococcaceae; genus Glutamicibacter; species Glutamicibacter sp. AGC84. The sequence goes on along the minus strand of NZ_JBLVOC010000026.1, from coordinate 167,005 downwards.
TCACCTCCATTACCCTCGATGAGCTGGTGCCCCGCGCGGTGCCCGGCTGGGCCGCCTACCCGGCCGCCGTGCTGTGGGCGCTGAGCCAGCTCGATGGCGTGCAGATTGGCGGGCTGGAGCTGATGGTGGACTCCGATGTCCCGGTGGGCTCGGGCTTGTCCTCCTCGCATGCCCTGGAAGTGGCGACCATCGTGGCGCTGGACGATCTCTACGGCCTGGGCCTGTCCAAGGTGCAGATGGCCCAGCTGACCCAGCGTGCCGAGAACGAATTCGTGGGTGCTCCGACCGGGATCATGGACCAGAGCGCCTCGCTGATGTCCCATGCCCAGCATGCGCTGTTCCTGGATTGCCGTTCGATGGAATCCCAATCCGTGCCGCTGCCGCTGGCGCAGCATGACGCGGTGGTCCTGGTCATGGACACCCGCGTAGAGCATTCGCACGTGGATGGCGGCTACGCCGCCCGCCGCACCAGCTGCGAGCAGGCCGCCGCGGTGCTGGAGGTAGCATCGCTGCGCGAGGTGCACAGCGTCGAAGAACTGGAGGCCATCGGGGACCCGGTAGCCAAGCGCCGTGCCAAGCACATCGTGACCGAGAACCGCCGCGTCCTGGATACCGTCCTGGCGCTGCGCGAAGGCGACCTGCCCGCGGTGGGCAAGCTGCTCTGCCAATCGCACGAATCCATGCGCGACGACTACGAGATTTCCAGCGAGGAACTGGACGCGGCCGTGGAAGCGGCCATGGCGGCCGGGGCGATCGGAGCCCGGATGACCGGTGGCGGTTTTGGCGGCAGCGCCATTGCCCTGATCAAGCGCGAGCAGATCGAACCGGTCAGCCAGGCCGTCCGCGAAGCCTTTGACCAGGCCGGCTATGTCGAGCCGGCCATTTTCACCGTAATTGCAGACGAAGGAGCAGGCCGGGCATGAGTTGGCTAGTGACCGGCGGAGCCGGATATATCGGATCCCACGTGGTGCGTTCGCTGTCCGCGGCAGGCCTTGAGCCGGTCGTCGTGGACTCGATGTCCAGCGGGGTGCACGGCTTCGTTCCCGAACAGGTGCCGTTCTACCAGCTGAACATCCTGCAGACCGAGAAGCTCGTGGAAATCATGAAGCGCCACGAGGTCACCGGGGTCATCCACTTGGCCGGCTACAAGTACGCCGGCGAATCGGTGAAGCACCCGCTGCTGGCCTTCGAGCAGAATGTCACCGGCACCGCGCACCTGCTCGAAGCCATGGCGGCCTCCCGCGTGCACAACATGGTCTTCTCCTCCTCGGCAGCCGTCTACGGCACCCCGGACGAAGATGTGGTGACCGAATCCACCGGCACCTTCCCCGAATCCCCGTACGGACAGAGCAAGCTCGTGGGGGAATGGCTGATCCGCGACCAGGCGGTGGCTACCGGGCTGAAGCACACCTCGCTGCGCTACTTCAACGTGGTCGGCTCGGGCAGCGAGGAACTCTACGACGCCAGCCCGCACAACCTGTTCCCGCTGGTGTTCCAGGCGCTGAATGCCGGAAAGACGCCGAAGATCTTCGGCACCGACTACGACACCGAAGACGGCACCTGCGTGCGCGACTACGTGCACGTCGCCGACCTGGCGCTGGCGCACGTGGAGGCGGCCAGGAAACTGGAAGCCGGCGAGGTATTGGAACCGGTCTACAATCTGGGCTCCGGCGATGGCGTCTCGGTGCGCCAGATCATGGATGCGGTAGCGACGGCCACCGGTATCGGCTTCACCGCGGTGGAAGAAGCGCGCCGCCCGGGCGACCCGGCACGCATTGTCGCCAACGGGAAGCTGGCCGCCCGCGACCTTGATTGGCAGATGCGCCATAGCCTGCAGCAGATGGTCCACAGCGCCTGGAAGGCTTCGGCCCAGCGCGGCTGACTGCGCCCAAGCTGAAGCGCAGCGGCCTGGGAAACTAGCTGGTGCGCAGCGTGGCCGCGATCTGATCCATGGTCTGCGCAATCGCCAGCGATTCAGCCAGCGGCATGACCGGGGATTCGGCCAGGCCCTGGGCAATGCACTGGGCCACGTGGGCCGCTTCCCAGCCCAAACCGGCAGTAGGCGAGGTTTCCGTGAACTCGCGGCTGTCGGCAATCGTGCCGTCGGCACTGCGCAGCACCAGCCCGGAACCGCAGCAAATCGGGCGCTGGAGTTCCAAGGTGCCCTGCGTGCCGGCAATCCATGCGCCCTGCGGCGAATCGGTTTCGATGCTGCTGAAGACCGTTGCCGTGGAACCGTCTTCATTGGAAAGCACCGCGGTGAAAGTAGCGTCAACCCCGGTTTTGGCCATGCGTCCCGAAGCGTGCAGGAGCTGCTTGGCAGGGGAGACCATGGCGCTGAAGGCAATAGGGTAGACGCCGACATCCAGCAGGGCCCCGCCGCCGAGTGCCGGGTCGTAGATGCGCGAGTCGTAGTCGACCTCGAACTTGGCGCCGAAATCAGCCTGGACGGTGATGATCTGCCCCAGGATTCCGGACTTGACGACCTGTGAAACCACATTGCCGATGGGCAGGAATCGTGACCACATGGCTTCCATGGCGAAAACACCGGCAGCCTTGGCCGCCTCGATGATCCGGGAAGTTTGCCCGGCGTCCAGGCTCATTGGCTTCTCCACCAGGACATGCTTGCCCGCGGCGATCGCCTCGAGCGCAAGTTCTGCGTGGCCGCTGTGCGGGACGGCGATGTAGACGACGTCCACCCCAGGGTCCCCGAGCACCTCGGCATAGGAGCCGAAGGCCCGGGTTCCGGCGTCTCCGTAGGTGCGTGCGAACTGCTCGGATCGGGCCAAGGTGCGCGAGCCGACTGCTGCGAGCCGGCTGGCGGTCAAGTCGTTCAGCGATGCGGCAAACTGCGAGGCGATCCACCCCGGCCCGAGGATGCCCCAATTCAGCGCAGGAGCCGAGGAGGGATGGGGCAGCGTGGATTCGGGTAAGGCTAGTGGCACTGAAGGCTCCGATGGCAGGCAAAATTCATGGTGGATCCTAATCAGACTAGTGGAAGGCGCAAGTCGGGGGAAGAGCAGTATTCCAACGACTTTTCACCGATCAGCAGCATCTGGGGGATGGCGGTTCGCGGACCCAGGGCATCCTCGGTGGACCAGCGCGCATCCTCGTCACCGCCAAGGGCAGCGTCCGGGCCACGATGGGCAGGCCGGCAGGCGGGCTGCCTGTAGTGCTGTCGATTCATCTGGCGACCGCAACACCGCAACGCTTCTGCCGCGCTTTCGCTGAATTCGCCACCCGATCCAGCGGGATATCCCTGGCATCGAAAAGCGCACGGGCGGAAATTCGGATTGGGCGAGCACATCCCCTCAATGGTCCTGCCGGAAGCGCGCAGTAATATCCGGGATCCCATCCTCGCCGCCGGCGCCAGCGATGGCCTGGCTGGCAAGCCTCAACTGCTGAGCCAACCGCCTGGCTACAGGTCGACCGCGTTGGCCAGCACCGGCAACTGCTTGCGAGCGGCCTGGACCTGGCTGAGATCCAGATCGACTACCAGCAGCTCGGGTTCTGCACCGGCCCGGGCAATAATGCGTCCTAGCGGATCAACCACCACCGAATGCCCGACGCCCAAAGGCGCGGTACCGGTGATCTTGCGTCCAATGCTTTCAGGATCAGCCTGGTCCACTGCCACCACGAACGTCGTCGCGTCCAAGGCGCGGGCCTGCGCAAGGGTGGTCCACTGCTCGGCCTTGCCCTCGCCCTGGCCCCACGAAGCGCTGACGATGTTGACCGCTGCACCAGCCTTCGCATGGCGGGTGAACAAGCGCGGGAACCGCAAGTCGTAGCAGGTGGCCAAACCGATCGTCGTTCCCTCATGCTCGAACTGCACCGGAGAAGTTCCGGGCGTCACCGAATCCGACTCGGCATAGCCGAAGGCATCGTAGAGGTGGATCTTGTCATAGTGGGTATCTACGCCTTCACCGGCGACCAGCAAGGTGTTGCGTACCCGGCCGCCTTCACCAGGGGTGAACATGCCCACGGCAATGGTGATGCCTATATCCCGCGCCTGCTGGCGGATCAGTGTAGCCCAGGGCCCATCCAGGGGTTGCGCGTACTTGGCGAGATCGTGGCCGAAGGAAACCTGCATGGCCTCGGGGAAGACCACCAGCGAGGCGCCTGCTTCCTTTGCCCGGCGCGCATGATCGCGCACTGTTACCAGATTGCGCTGCGGATCAGCGGTGCTCAGAACCTGCGCCAAAGCGATTCTCATGGGATAGTCCTTTCCTGCTGCCAGCTGCTGGCTATGCGCTACCTTCACGACTCTACGCAGTAGCGATCAGCGAAGCTACATCCGGGCCATCTGCACCTCTTCACGGCCCTTGGACACCGACATCACGTCCTTCTGGCGCTCACCGTCCACCTGGGCCGCCAAGGCATCCAGCTGCGACATTGATTCCGGGGACAAGCGGACATCCAACGCCCCCAGATTATCCTCGAAGTGCGCGCTGAAGCGGGTCCCCGGAATCGGGGAGACGGCCACCTTGAATGCGCGCGCTTTTTCATAAACCCACGCCAATGACACCCGGGCGGTTGAAACACCTTCGCGCTGGGCCACCTCCGCGATGACTTGCCGCAATGGATGGTTGTGCTGCATGCGGGCCGCTTCGAAGCGCGGGAAGTTATGGCGGATGTCGTTGGCTTCAAGCTGCTGCAGGGAATCAACTTCCCCGGTGAAGTACCCGCGACCCAGCGACGCGTAGGTCACCAGGCCCACGCCGAGTTCACTGGCGGCTGGCAAGAGCCACCTTTCGATGTCCCGGCTGAAAATCGAGTACTCCATCTGGATCGCGGAAATTGGATGCACCTTGTGGGCTCGGCGCAGCTCCTCGGAAGTCACTTCGGACAAGCCGATGTGCCGGGCCTTCCCTGCTTCGACTAGCTCCTTGTAGGCTCCGACAGTCTCCTCGATTGGCACCCGGGAATCCACCCGGTGGTAGTAGTACAGGTCAACGTGGTCTACGCCCAGGCGCTGCAGGCTCGCATCCATGCATTTCTTGATGAAGTCCGGGTCGCCATTAGCGCGTGGGTCGCCCGGATTCTTCGGACGCACGATGCCCGCCTTGGTTGCCAGGGTGACTTCGCCGCGACGGGTTCTGAGCACCTGCGAGAGCAGGGTTTCGTTGTGCCCTTCGCCGTAGATGTTGGCGGTATCCAGGAACGTGACGCCGCGATCAAGGACATGGTTCAAGGTGCGCAGGGATTCGGCATCGTCGGCCGATCCGTAGGGCCCGCTCAGGGACATGCAGCCAAAACCCTGCGAGGTGGCTTCCAACCCCTGGCCGAGGTCGATGCTGTTTGCGATCTGCTGTGCCATGGTGGTCCTTCGAGTAGTCAGTTTCTCTCTTCTTGAGCCTAGCGAAGCAGGATTCAGCGGTCATCATGTTCCGTGATTTATTGAGTTCCGTGAACTGCGACCGAAACGACACACCGTAGCTAAAGTGGTAATGACCAGTATAAAGAGACTGCGTCTCACTTCTGCCCTTGAATCTCAGAGTAAAATTCTTGCCATGGGAAGCGTGGTTCGCGATCGAGTGCGCGAAAAGATGAAAGTCGAGTTGGCGGAACAGGTTTATGCCGTGTTCGCCGAACGCGGCATGGAGAACGTCACCGCCCAGCAGGCAGCCCAGGCAATTGGAATATCCCGTGCCACGTTCTTCCGGTACTTCTCGTCAAAAGAGGACGCGGTAGTTACTGCGTTGCGTTCCATGACCGCGCACTTCTCCGACATGGCCGGCTCCATGTCTTCGCATCCGGGCGAGAGCTTGCTGGAGCTTTTGCGCCGCAGCTTTGAATCGGCAGTAGTATTCGCTGAGCAGGATCCGGTGGCGATGCAGGGCCGCATTGAGCTGGTCAGGAGCACCCCTGCGCTCCGGGCCAGCTGGCAGGAATCCCGGCGTGAGCAGCAGGTAGCGCTGGCCCAGGCGCTGTCGCCTTTCTGCGCGAACCAACGGCTGGCTGAAACCGCCGCGTTGCTGGGTCTGGCCCTTTACGACCATGCACTGGCCCGTTGGGTTGGGACGGCGGGAAGTACGCTACGCGAGATCCTCGACGAAGCCTTCGACTTCGCGGCCATGATCGATGACAACTGGGCGGAGAGGCACTAGCAACCGCCGCAGGCTACGGCAAGCGAAGCACCTTGATCGCCTCGGCCAAGTACGGTTCCGGGGTGGGATCAGCAGATTGCGCCCAGCTGATCCATGCTGCAAAAGTCACCGTGCCGAATGCCAGCGCCAGATAGGGCGCCGCCTGCGCGCTGACCCCGCCTTCTGAGAAGTGCCGCAGCACCCGCTCGTTGTCCTTGCCCATCCGCATCGACGCCTGGGCCAGGAGCTCGGGCTGGTCCGCGATAAGCCGCAAGCGTCCTCGCGTGACCTCCGGATCCGGCAGCGAATCGAAAGCTGCCACCGCAGCAGCGTGCATGGCACCCACCAGGTCGTGGCCCTCCTGCTTCGCCGAGGCGAAGGCGCCGTCTGAAATGGCCGAAGCTTCCAGCAGGCCGCCCCACACCAAATCAGCCTTGGAAGCGAAATAGCGATAGAGGCTCTTGCGTCCGATTCCCGCTTCTTCGGCAATTTGCGCCATCGAAACTTCGCCATAGCCATGCTTGGCAAAGAGCGCCAGGGCGGTGCGGGCCACGGAGTCGGGATCAATGGACTGCGGGCGCCCAGGCAGGTGCGTGGCAACGGAATCTTGGGTGTCAGGCATATCCCAATTATGGCCCATTGAGTTAAGACACAGTGTGTCATAACATGAAACTATCAATTCATCGGCAACCAGAAGGAACGGTTATGGGCATGGAAAACGCATGGCAGGAAAAGGTCACCGCAGAACGTTTTGCCGGCAAGACAGTGGTGGTCACCGGCGCTGGTTCGGGCATCGGCAAGGCCACCGCGCTGCGCGTGGCCAAGGAAGGCGGCAAGGTGATCGCCGCGGACATCAGCCGCGAACGGCTCGATGAGCTTGTTGCCGAGAACCCGGACCTGGACTTTGCCGTCGTGGCCGGCGACATCACCGACCAAGCGGTAGTGGACCAGGTAGTGGCAGCTGGCGAAGGGCGAATCGATGCGCTCGCCAACGTCGCCGGCATCATGGACAAGTTCGAGCCGATCCACGAGATCGAGGACTCGACCTGGGAACGGGTCATGAATGTGAACGTCAATTCCGTTCTGAAGCTGACCCGTTCGGTGGTCCCGCTGATGCTCGAGGCCGGCCAGGGCAACGTGGTCAATGTGGCTTCGGAAGCTGGCCTGCGCGGCTCGGCCGCCGGCATCGCATACACCGCCTCGAAGCACGCGGTCATCGGCATGACCAAGAACTCGGCTGTCATGTACGGCAAGAAGGGGCTGCGTTTCAACGCAGTGGCACCGGGTGCAGTGCAGACCAATATCGAGGCTCCAATGGCCTCCGAATTCGCCCAGCAGGTAATCCCTCCGCTGATGGGCATCATCCCGGGCATGGCTACCGCAAGCCAGCTCGCCGCCTCGATCACCTTCCTGCTCAGCGAGGACAGCACCAACATCAACGGCGTGGTCCTGGCTTCGGATACCGGCTGGAGCGCCATCTAGCCAGCAAGCGAACAGAATCCGGCAGCACCCCCATCTGCGGGAGTGTTGCCGGATTTTCCTGATTGGAGCGTGCCGGCGAGGAATGAACCGGGCTGGCCAAGCGTTCAATGAACTGGTCCTGTCTTTGCGCCACCGGCAAGAGCGCTGTGCTCCATCGCCGCTGCAGACGTAAGCTGAGCCTACCTAGAAGCGGTGGGTGACTTGCTGGGATCATGGCCAAGGTGGAACCCGCCGATTCCCAAGCAGAATAGAGAGCACTCACTTATGAGCATGGAAAGCGCCGCCTGGCATTCGCTATGGAAGCTGTCAGGAGACAAGGGCAAGGCCTACGCTCCAACCACGCCTAAGCGAGTGCTGAAGTTCGCAGCCAGCTACAAGTCCCGGCTGCTGGTCTTCGTCGTCTTCTCCATCTTCGCCGCCGTCCTGGCCGTGATCACCCCGGTGCTCGCCGGACGGGTGGTCGACGAAGTCGTCGCGCAATCCGGGGTGCGGACGATCATCAACTTGGCTCTGGTCATGGCGGGGATCGCGATCCTGGATGCGGTGGTGTCCGTAGTGGTCCGCTGGTTCTCCTCGCGCTTGGGCGAAGGCATCATCTATGACCTGCGCACCGCAGTCTTCGACCATGTGCAGAAGATGCCGGTGGCATTCTTCTCGCGCACCAGGACCGGTGCGCTGGTCAGCCGCTTGAACAACGATGTCATCGGCGCGCAATCCGCCTTCGCCGGAACCCTTTCCGGGCTGGTCTCCAATACCGTGGCGCTGGTGCTCACCGCTGCGGTCATGTTCACCACCTCGTGGCAGGTCACGCTGATCGCTCTGGTGCTGCTGCCGATTTTCCTCTTGCCCGCCCGCCATTTCGGCAGGTCCGTGGCCCTGCTGCGCCGTGAATCCGCGGACCTGAACGCGACCATGGGCAACCAGATGACCGAGCGCTTCTCCGCCCCCGGCGCCACCTTGATCAAGCTTTTCGGCCGTCCCAAGGACGAGTCCGAGCAGTTCGCGCTGCGTGCCGGCAAGGTGCGGGATATCGGCGTCAAGATGGCCATGCGCCAGTTCTACTTCGTCGCCGCGCTGACCCTGGTTGCGGCCCTGGCCCTCGCCCTGGTCTACGGTCTGGGCGGCATGTACGCGGTGCGCGGCGATTTGGCCGCCGGCGACGTGGTGGTCCTGGGCATGCTGCTCACCCGGCTCTACACGCCGCTGACCGCACTGGCCAACGCGCGCGTGGAAATCACCAGCGCGCTGGTCAGCTTCGACCGCGTCTTCGAGGTGCTGGACTTGGAGCCGCTGATTGCCGATGCCCCGAACGCCCGCCGACTTGAGGCCGGGGCGGTGCCGGTGAGATTCAACCACGTGAGCTTCTCCTACCCGAGCGCCGACAAGGTCTCGCTGGCTTCGCTGGAAGAAGTAGCCATCCTGGACACCCGCGGCGGCGAAGAGGTCCTGCACGATATCGACTTCGAGATCCCCGCGGGCCAAACCTATGCGCTGGTCGGCTCCTCGGGAGCGGGCAAGTCCACCATCGCCTCGCTGCTGGCGCGCCTGTACGACGTGGATTCGGGCAGTGTTGAACTGGCCGGCGAGGATATCCGCCAGCTTGAGCTCGATTCGCTGCGTTCGACGGTGTCCATGGTGACCCAGGACGGGCACCTCTTCCACGAGAGCATCCGCTCCAACCTGACGCTGGCCCGGCCCGAAGCGACCGAAGAGCAGATCTGGGAGGCGCTGGAGCGTGCCCGGCTGAAGCCGGTGATCGCTTCCTTGCCCGATGGCCTGGATACCGTGGTGGGCGAGCGGGGCTACCGGCTTTCCGGTGGCGAACGCCAGCGCATGACCATTGCCCGTCTGCTGCTGGCAGCACCCCAGGTAGTCATCCTGGATGAGGCGACGGCGGCCCTGGACTCGTCGAATGAAGCGGCGGTGCAGGCGGCGCTGGGCGAGGCGCTGGCAGACCGCACGGCGCTGATCATTGCCCACCGCCTGTCGACCATCCGCTCGGCGGACCAGATCCTGGTCGTGGAGGGCGGGCGCATCGTCGAGCGCGGAACCCACAGCGAGCTGCTGGACTTCGGCGGACGCTATAGCGAGCTGCACGAAACCCAGTTCGCGCAGTAGCACGCCTGGCCCTGAGCGCCAGGCCTTGGCCGGCGCGACTGGCCCCGGAACCGTCGAAAGCTAAGCGCTGGCGACCAGTTCGCCTGCCTTCTGCGCGGCATGGGTGGCGATGATGGTGCCGAAGACCAGTCCCTGCCCAATGGTGGCTCCGGCACCTGGGTAGACGTTGCCGAAGATGTTCGCGGCGGTATTGCCCTGGGCATAGAGCCCCTGGATGACCTCGCCGGATGTGTCCAGTGCGCGGCCATGGGCATCGGTCATCACGCCGCCGCAGGTACCCAGGTCCGAGAGCACGATCTTCACCGCGTAGTAGGTCTTGCCCTCCAGCGCGCGCAGGTTCGGATTCGGGTTCTGGGTCGGATCGCCGTAGTAGCGGTCGTAGGCGGACTCGCCGCGGCGGAACTGGTCGTCGATGCCGGTTCCGGCGCCCTCGTTGAACGCCTCCAGGGTCTGTTCCAGAACCCGCGCGGGAACAGCGATCTTGCCCGCGAGCGTGCTGATTGACGACGACTTGTGGGCCACCCCGGCCTTGTACCAGGACTCGGGAAGGGCCATGCGCGGGTAGCACTGTCCGGCGAAGATGTAGCTGTCGCGGTAGGCCTGGTCGAAGATGAGCCACATCGATCCAACCGGGTCGCCGTCCGCCTCGCGGCGCAGGATCTCCTGGCCGAAGCTCATGTAGTCGGTGGACTCGTTGATGAAGCGGCGTCCGGACTGGTCCACCATGAACGATCCGGGCAGCGAACGCTCGGCGAGCAGGATCTTGGGCGAGGATCCGGGCTTGAGCGGGGCAACGGCCGGGAACCACCAGGACTGCTGCATGCTCGCCAGCTGGGCGTTGTGCTGCTGCGCCAATGCAATGGCGTCGCCGTGGTTGCCCTTGGCGCCCAGACTCAGGTCCTCGACCAGCGACGGGCTCTGGTGCTGCTGGCGCATCGCCATATTATGGTCGTAGCCGCCGGCAGCCAGCACCACGCCGTACTTGGCGCGCACGCTCACCCGTTCCCCGCCCTGTTCCAGGACCGCTCCGGTGACCGCCGAATCGCTGAATTCGATATCCACCAGCTTCGCTTCGGTCCAGATGGGAATGCCTGCATCCAGCGCCCCGGCGTACATGCCGCCGGCGATGGCCTGGCCTCCGGCGCTGTAGTTACGGCCGATCAACAGCCCTCCGGCGCCCTGGATGAGGCGCTTGACGATGCGCGGGAAGGCCTTGTGCGGGGCCTTGGCAATGAGGTTCATCCACTTGTAGTCCGCACCGGTCACTGGCATCGGCATGGGGGCGGACATGGTGGCTGGCTGGAAGCGGATCAGCTGGTCGCCAAGCTTGTTCAAGTCGAAGGGGCGCGACTCGACCGAGCGGCCCGCAGCGCTGCCGCCTGGCAATTCGGGATGGTAGTCGGAGTAGCCCTTGGACCAGAAGAAGCTCAGCCGGGTCATGCGTTCGAGCATCTTGACGGTCTCGTCGCCGGACTCCAGGAAGGCCTTCCAGCGCTCGGCCGGGCCGGATCCTTCCACGACGGATGCGATGTACTTTTCGCCGCGCTCCAGGGAATCGACGGCGCCGTCCCGCTTGAGTACCGTATTGGCGGGAATCCAGAAGGCTCCACCCGAGCGGGCGGTAGAGCCGCCCACGTACTGGGTTTTCTCGGCCACGGCAACGTTGAGGCCGAGTTCCTTGGCAGCCAGCGCGGTGGCCAGCCCGGTGCCGGATCCGATGACCAGCAGGTCGACTTCATGCTGATCGATGGTGACGGGTGCAAGAACGGTTTTCGATGCCATGTCGGACTCCTCTGCGCGGTGCCGGGCTTCAGCCCTTTCGCCAGCCCACGCTAGCCGAGCCGCTGGTAGTGCGGGGGCCCAGTCCCGCTGGGAGGGACACCTTGCATCCACGGTGCGCCGGCCTGTCCGACCGGGCAGGAAGATCCGGCGCGGCTAGTCCGCCGCTGCCACCAGCTGGCGTCCCAGTTCGCGGGCCGCCTCCTGCAATACCGGCACCGCGCTGTCGATGAAGGCCTCGTCCACGCGGGTCACCGGGCCGGAAACCGAGATGGCCATCGGCGTTGGCGCGCCCGGTACTGGCACGGCGATGCAGCGAACCCCTAGTTCCTGCTCTTCCTCGTCGATGGCGTAGCCGCGTTCGCGGGTGGCCTCGACATCGGTGAACAGCTTGCCCAGGGTGGTGATGGTGTTCGCGGTCTTCGGGGGCATGCCCGCCTGCGAGACCAATCGCTGCACGCGTTCGTCATCCAGTACCGAGAGCACGGCCTTGCCGACCCCGGAATTGTGCAGCATGGCGCGGCGTCCGACTTCGGTGATCATGCGCATCGAGTGGGCTGACTGCACCTGCGCGATGTAGGTGACCATGTCGCCGTCGAGCACCGCGATATTCGCCGATTCGCCCAGCTTCGCGACCAGGTCCTTCAGCGCAGGGGAGGCCAAGGCGCCCAGCTGGCGGTTGGCTACCTCGCCCAGCCGGATCAGCCGCGGGCCCAGTGAATAGCGGCGGTTGGGCAGCTGGCGCACGTAGCCCACGCCGACCAGGGTGCGCAGCAGGCGGTGGATGGTCGGCAATGGCAGGGGAGTATCGGCGGCAAGCTCGCTGAGCGCGGCTTCTCCGCCGGCACGGGCGATGACTTCCAGGAGCTCGAAAGCACGTTCGACGGACTGGACGCCGCCGGTGGTGGACTTGCTGGAAGTCTGCGTCATCTTTGCTCCTAATAAAGGCACTGGTTTCGGAAGAGGGCTACGCATTACTTCTACGATGCGAAATCCTAGTCCCAAGAATAGCGCAGAATCAGGCTTTTCTTCCACGATCCGATATTAACTCGGCAAAAAATCGTGCCGAGCGCCACAAAACACTCTTGCATTTTCATTTTGAGGATAATAGTATCCACTATACGGAAACTTTTACAGGAGGATCAGATGGCAGCACCAAGCCCGGGATATTCACTCACGCTTCGCGTCCAGACACCTGCGTCGATTACCGCGACCAGCGAGCTGGCCGGCGCGGTCGGTTCGGCCGGCGCTCACATCACGGCCCTGGATGTCACCGAGTCCAACCACACCCATATGGTGGTGGACGTTTCCTGCAACACCACCGACGTGGCCCACGGCGAGACCGTGCGCGCGGCGCTGGATAACCTCGATGGCGTAAGCGTGCGCAACGTCTCGGACCGCACCTTCCTGATGCACCTTGGCGGCAAGCTCTCGGTGACCCCCAAGGTCGCCCTGCGCAACCGCGATGACCTCTCCCGCGCCTACACCCCGGGTGTCGCCCGCGTCTGCATGGCCATCGCCGAGAACCCTGCCGATGCGCGCAACCTGACGGTCAAGCGCAACACCATCGCCGTGGTCACCGACGGCTCGGCCGTGCTGGGACTGGGCAATATCGGCCCGGCCGCAGCCCTGCCGGTCATGGAAGGCAAGGCGGCGCTGTTCAAGCAGTTCGCCGATGTCGATGCCTGGCCGGTCTGCCTGGACACCCAGGACACCGAGGAGATCATCATGATCGTCAAGGCGCTGGCACCGGTCTACGGCGGGGTGAACCTCGAAGACATCGCCGCCCCGCGCTGCTTCGAAATCGAGGCCCGGCTGCGCGAAGAGCTGGACATCCCGGTCTTCCACGACGACCAGCACGGCACCGCAATTGTCACCCTGGCCGCGCTGCTCAACGCGGTGAAGGTCGTGGACAAGAAGATCGAGGACCTGCGCATCGTGGTCTCCGGGGTCGGCGCGGCCGGCAACGCGATCATCCAGCTGCTCATGGCCCGCGGCGCGCAGAACATCATCGCCTGCGGACGCAATGGCGCGATCACCCGCAACGAAGCCTACGCCGATGCGCACCGCACCTGGCTGGCGGAAAACACCAACCCGCAGAACTTCACCGGCACCCTGAAGGAAGCCATCGCCGGCGCGGACGTCTTCATCGGCGTCTCGGCCCCGAACGTGCTGGACGAAGCCGATATCGCCGCCATGAACGAGCGCGCCATCGTCTTCGCCATGGCCAACCCGGATCCCGAGGTGGACCCGGAACTGGCCGGCCGCCACGCGGCGGTGGTCGCCACCGGGCGCAGCGACTTCCCCAACCAGATCAACAACGTCCTGGCATTCCCAGGTTTCTTCCGCGGGCTGCTGGATGCAGGCGTCACCGAGATCACCGACGCCATGCTCCTGGCCGCCGCGGACGCCATTGCCGCGCGGGTCAGCGAATCAGAGCTGAACCCCGGATTCATCATCCCGTCGGTATTCGACCCACAGGTCGCCTCCGATGTGGCCATGGCAGTGCAGGACGCAGCCGCCGCCAAGTAGGCGCTGCGCAGCAAGACCTTAGGGTGCATGTCAACGCACCCTTCATTGGAACAGAGCACAAGAGGTTAAGGAACAACCCATGAGTATTGAAATCACCAGCATCCCCGACGCCGCCGATGCCCAGCAGATCCTCTCGGGCGAAGCGCTGGCCTTCATCGAGAAGCTGCACCAGAAATTCGCTGGCACCCGCGATCAGCTGCTGGCCGCACGCGGCGTGCGCCGCCAGCAGTTCTCCGATGCCAAGTCCATCGACTTCGATCCGCAGACCGAATCCGTGCGCACCGGCGACTGGAAGGTCGCCGAAGCCCCAGAGGCGCTGCGCGACCGCCGCGTGGAGATCACCGGCCCGGCCTCCCCGGCCAAGATGGCCATCAACGCGCTGAACTCCGGCGCCAAGGTCTGGCTGGCCGACCTGGAAGATGCTTCCACACCGAGCTGGTTCAATGTCATCGACGCGATCTCCAACCTCTCGGCCGCCGCCCGGGGCACCTTGGCCTTCACCGATGCGAAAACCGGCAAGTCCTACGCGCTGCGCACCGACGCCCCGCGCGCGGTCGTGGTGGTCCGCCCCCGCGGCTGGCACCTGCCGGAGAACAATGTGCTCATCGACGGCAAGCCGGCGGTCGGTGCACTGGTCGACTTCGGCCTGCACTTCTTCCACAATGCCAAGGTGCTCGCCGAATCGGGACAGGGCCCGTTCTACTACCTGCCGAAGATGGAGCACTACCTGGAATCGCGCCTGTGGAACGAGGTCTTCACCTTCGCCCAGGCCGAGCTGGGCATCGCCCACGGAACCGTGCGCGCCACCATGCTCATCGAGACCATCCCGGCCGCCTTCCAGATGGAGGAATTCCTCTACGAGCTGCGCGAGCACGCCTCTGGCCTGAACGCGGGCCGCTGGGACTACCTGTTCTCCATCATCAAGACCTTCCGCGAAGCCGGCGAAGCGTTCATCATGCCCGACCGCTCGGCCGTGTCGATGACCGCGCCGATGATGCGCGCCTACACCGAGCTGCTGGTCAAGACCTGCCACAAGCGCGGCGCCTTCGCCATGGGCGGCATGGCGGCGTTCATCCCGAACCGCCGCGAACCAGAAGTTACCGCCGCCGCCTTCGACAAGGTCCGCGAGGACAAGTCCCGCGAGGCCAACGACGGATTCGACGGCTCCTGGGTCGCCCACCCGGACCTGGTTGAGCTGTGCAAGGAGATTTTCGACGCGAAGCTCGGCGAGAAGCCGAACCAGATCGACCGCCAGCGCCCGGAGGTCGAGGTCACCGCAGCCCAGCTGCTGGACGTGGCCAGCGCTCCTGGCGATGTCACCGAGGCCGGCGTGCGCGCCAACCTCTACGTGGCAGTGAACTACGTGGCCGTGTGGCTCTCGGGCAACGGCGCGGTCGCCATCCACAACCTGATGGAAGACGCCGCCACTGCGGAGATCTCGCGCTCGCAGATCTGGCAGCAGATCCGCAACCAGGTGGTCGCCGCCGACACCGGCAACACCATCACCGCCGAACTGGTTGCTGGCATTCTCGCCGAAGAGGTTGAACGCCTGCGCGCGGAGGTCGACAATGAAGAGCACTTCAACGCCTACTACCAGCCGGCAGCGGAACTGATCGCGAAACTGACCAGCGGCAAGGACGAGGATTTCGCGGACTTCCTCACCACCCCAGCCTACGAACTCTTGGAAAAGGAATACGTGACCAAGCCATGAGCAACACCTTCGATGAGTCCACGCTTGCCAGCGTAGAAGCAAAGCTGGCCGCCACCGACCGGCTGCTGGAAACCTCCTACCCGGGGGATACCGGAGCCCGCCAGCCGATCCATACCGTGTACGTCCCCGGTGACAAGTACACCGTGGAACTGCCGGCAGCCTGGGGCGCCAACGCCCTGGCCGCCGCGGGCGACGCTGCCGGGCTGGCCAAGCTGGCCGCCAAGCTGAACCTGGCCGAACCGCAGCGCCTTGGCGAGCTGGTGGCCGCGAAGCTGGCAAGCGAACCCATCGAAGATCTGCGCCTCGATTTCGAGGACGGCTACGGCAACCGCACGGATGCCGAGGAGGACGCCGCAGTGCTTGCCGTGGCCGACTCGGTATCCGCCGCGGTGGCCGCCGGCAAGGCCCCGGCCTGCATCGGCATCCGCTTCAAGTGCTTTGAAGCACCCACCCGGGCCCGAGGGATCCGCACCCTGGATTTGTTCATCACCCGGCTTGTGGCCAACGGTCCGCTGCCCGAGGGCTTGCGCCTGACCCTGCCCAAGGTGACCACCGTGGCCCAGGTCGAGTCCATGGTCTACCTGGCCGAAAAGCTGGAAGAAGCCCACGGGCTGGAAGCCGGACGCATACGCTTCGAAGTGCAGGTGGAAACCCCTCAGGTCATCCTGGCCGCCAACGGAACCCATCCGGTGGCCCAGCTGATCGCCTCGGGCAAGGGCCGGGTATCCTCGCTGCACTACGGCACCTACGACTACTCCGCGTCGCTGGGCGTGGCCGCCGGATACCAGTCCATGGAGCACCCGGTAGCGGACTTCGCCAAGGACGTCATGCAGGTGGCCGTGGCCGGCACCGGGGTGGAACTGTCCGACGGCTCCACCAACATCATCCCGGCCGGCGACCCGGAGAACATCTCGGCCGCCTGGGAACTGCACGCCCGCCTGGTCTCCCGCCACCTGTCCCGCGGCATCTACCAGGGCTGGGACATGCACGAGAACCAGCTGGTCACCCGCTACCTGGCCACCTTCGCCTTCTTCCGCGAAGGCCTGCAGGCAGCCGGAACCCGGTTGCGCAACTACGTCCACCAGATCAACTCGGCCATCATGGACGAGCCAGCCACAGCACGGGCCCTGGCCCGCTACATCCACCGCGGGGTGGCCTGCGGTGCGGTCACCGCCGACGAGGTCACCGAACTGGCCCAGATCACCCTGCCCGAACTCGAGGCGATCGCCTTGAACCGCTCCCACGCCTAAGGACTACACCATGACTGTTCCTGCCATCCAGAACTCCTCGTCGTACTACTCGGACTTCGGCGGCCACCCGCCGCAGAGCGATCTGCTCACCGACCGGGCCATCGTCACCGAGGCCTATACCGTGATCCCCAAAGGCGTGCTGCGCGACATCGTCACCAGCGTCTTCCCCGAGTGGACCAACACCCGTGCCTGGGTGCTCAACCGCCCGGTCGCCGGAGGGGCCACCACCTTCTCCCAAGCCATCGTGGAAGTTGCCCCCGGCGGCGGCGCCACCAAGCCGGAGCCGCAGGCCCAGGTGCAGGGATTCATCTTCGTGCTCACCGGGCAGCTGACCCTTCTCATCGAGGGCACCGAGCACGTGCTGGTGGACGGCGGCTTCGCCTACCTGCCAGCCGGCGCCACCTGGTCGGCCCGCAATGACGGCACCGAGACCACCAGCTTCCACTGGCTGCGCAAGCGCTACGAAGTGCTCGAAGGAGTGGCCGCACCGGCTCCCGTGGTGGGCAATGAGCGCGACATCGAACCTGGCCCGATGCCGGGCACCGACGGCAAGTGGCGCACCACCCGCATGCTCGATCCCAACGACGTGGCCTTCGACTTCGGCGTGAATATCGTGACCTTCGAACCAGGCGCATCCATCCCGTTCGCCGAAACCCATGTCATGGAACACGGCCTGTACGTGCTGGAAGGCAAGGGCGTGTACCGGATGAATGGCGACTGGGTCGAGGTCGAGGCCGGGGACTACATGTCGCTGCGCGCCTTCTGCCCGCAGGCTTGCTACGCCGGCGGCCCGGAGAACTTCCGCTACCTGCTCTACAAGGACCAGAACCGCCAGATCGCGTTGTAAGCAGGGCCAAGGCACGGATGTGGAGCTCGATGCTCTGCAGCCGTGCCTTTTGAGTTATTGCGCAAACTCGTCGTCCATAGCTAGCTTCCCTAAACGGAGAACTTTCTATACGTGAACTGGCAACATCGCATCTTGTGACTTTCCATTGCTTTAGCGGAACTTCACTGGTCCGTGAGGGTATCTCGCCAGTCGGCGGGGAACCCAAGCTGCTCCAGAGCAACACCGTCGATAAGGCTGAAGCTGTCCTCCAATAATGCTGATAGCTGACGTGGCCAAGACGTCCCCGGAGACGTAACAGAAACCAATTGCGCGAGGACTACGGAAGTTCCATACATTCTGTCTTGCTGGCCCCGTAGGCCGGCTAGGCCGGAGACCATGCTGAGCCGCCGTACGGAAACTGGTTCGAATACTCTATTCCATAATCGGGAATGGTGAGCAGCTGTATTTCGTACGATTGTCAAATGCTTCAGCCAGTTCATGAACGCTGCA
Organism: Glutamicibacter sp. AGC84; assembly: GCF_053543575.1. NCBI lineage: Bacteria > Bacillati > Actinomycetota > Actinomycetes > Micrococcales > Micrococcaceae > Glutamicibacter > Glutamicibacter sp. AGC84. Next base: position 148,711 of record NZ_JBLVOC010000026.1, on the reverse strand, counting down.
CCAAACTTTGCTTCAGGATGGCGCTCTGGGGGAGCCCAGCCGAACCACCTCGCTATTCGCTCTCGATCAGCATCCAGAAGATTCGCGTAAAGACGAGAGATATCACCGAAATCCAGAAACTCCATGGCGACCCATATGGGGTACTGGCCATCGTACGAATCATGATGATGCAAAGCCACGGGATCTTTTGAGTTCAAGGCCCGCTGAATCCTGCTTTGCACGGTGTCTATCATTTCGTGGTGTCGTGCGGGATCACGGAAATACTCTGGGTTAGAGAGTGCGTTCACGTCCCGTTCGCCCAGCACATCAGCGATGCGGGAGCGACAGGCAACTTCGACACGTTCTAATCCACTGAGAATATGGGTTTTGAGCTTGCGGTCGAATTCGTAGAGTGCCGCGACATTTTTCATTGACGTCCCGGATACGAAGTTTGAGTCTCTGTTTCCGCCAGGCTGTGCTACACGAAAGGGGTGCCAGTAACCACTCAACCGGTAATAACCGACGAAGCGGAGCCAATGTTCTGTCTGGTCCCAGCTGACATCCATTCCTCTGCGGCGTAGCTGTTCAATTTGAGCCGCAATTGACGACCACTCTTTAACTTCTTTGTTTGCCACAGTGCAATCCTGTCGCCGAGATAAAGATCGACCCCGATGCCAACAAAAGTCGGGACCGGGGTCAACAGAATTAGCTTCAGTTTAGCAGAGCTGGCGGATTATCGATATGTGCTTCTGGGCACGAGGGCGCACGGAAACGAGTTGCCTAATCACGCTGGCGATGGCATGCAGATTAGTCTTTGCGCAATGATTATTCACCGATGCATCTACTTCGTCTCTTCGCTGTTATCCGAGCGAGCGCTAAGTATCATTCTGCGCTGCAAGCGGGTCAGATCCCGTTCGGATGGCGGGCCGAAAGATGGTGCCAAGGCATCACCCAGCGCCGCGCCAACCGCTTCCTCGTCCAAGTTCATTCCGACGGCGACCAGCGCGTCATCGGCCGGGTCGCTGGTGGTGGCCGCTTCGGCAAAGTGGATCTGCCGGCCCACCATATTGACCAGGAAGCGCTGCGTGCCGCGATCGGTGCGCAGTTTTACATGCCCCTTGAGCCGGTAGGCCGCAGCAGGCGGGTGCTCCAGCAGGTCCAAGAGGGCACCCGGATCCGCGGCCTCGGGGCAGCGCACCGTCACCGCGTTGGCGTGCGGAGCATGCTCGTGGTCGTGGTGCGGGCGGGAGGCAGCCGCCAACGGCAACTCGTCGATCGGGTCTTCGTTCAGGGCGATGTCGAAGACCAGCTCGGGGTCTATGGCGGCGTGCGACGCCGGGATGATGGCAACGTGCGGGTTGATTTCGCGGATCCGTCCGCTGATCCTGGCCAGGACCGCGTCGCGGTGTTCCGGGGCAATGCGGTCCAGCTTGTTGACCACCACCATGCTGGTGGCGCTGAAGCGGGCCGGGGCCATCGCCGCGGTATCCACGGTGTGCTCATGCTCCACCGCGTCGATCACGTCGATGATGCCGCCGAAGCGTACCCCGTGGGCCTTGCCGAAACGCAGCAGCCGATCCACGTTCAGCGGGTCGGCCGCGCCGCTGGCCTCCACGATGATGGCATCCAGGCGCAGCTTCGGCTGGCCCAGCTTCTCCAGCAGCTCGTCCAGGCCGCTGCTATCGGACAGGCAGCAGACGCAACCGCCGGCAATGGATTCGGCCGCATCGATCTGGCCGGTGATCAGCCCGGTATCCACGTTGACCTTGCCGATGTCGTTGATGATGACCCCGACGCGGGTACCCGGGCGGGTCAGCAAGCGGTTGAGCAGGCTGGTCTTGCCTGCACCCAGATATCCGGTGAGCACGATGACAGGGATCAATGCCGGCTCCTTTTCACGTCGACAAGCGGGCCGAGTCCATTCTCCTTGCTGGGCCAACCGTTGCCGCGTGCTGACACGCCTGCCAGAAGATGGTTACCAGGAAGGCAATACCGGAATCGGGCCATCGGCCTCGATATGCCGGGCCTGGCCGCGAGCCAGCCATTCGATCAGGCCTTCGCGGTCCGAGCGCACCTTCAGCGCGCCATCGCCGATGACCCATTCGTCGCCCTCTTCGGTCACCAGTGTCATGCCCGGGGCGTTCTTCACGCGCATGGTCCGCACGGCGGCCTCGACGGCGTTCTCCTGGGAATCCGGGTCGGCTTCCTCGATGGTCCACGCGGTATCCAGATCATGGTGGTGGATGACCACCTCTGAGATGCGCAGGGCCACGATGGAGGTCGCCGGAATGATCTTGCCGTGAAGGTCCACCTCTTCCACGGCCAGTTCGCCGCTGAGCCGTTCGCACTGCTCGGCGAAGTATGCGGCGGCGTCCTGGAACTTCTTGACCAGTTCCTCGCGCGGCAGGGCCGCCAGCTCGTCGATCTCCGCATCGCGGGCCTCGCGCGAGGCGTAGAGCTCCTGCGGTTCTCCGCTGGTGGCCCAGTCGATGAGCTTGACCAGGCTCCGGCCGTTGGAGGCCAAGTGCGCAATGACCTGCGCCCGGCTCCAGCCTTCGCACAGCGAGGCGGCGGCCATTTCTTCGGTGGACAGGGTTTCGATCGTGGCCGACATCATCGCGGTTTCGCGGTTGAGTCGTGACAGGTCCGAGTGCAAACGAGCAGTATTGATCATGAAGTCACCCTACCAACGCGGGCGCTCCAGCAATACGGGTTACGCCATAGATATCGAAAGCGACTCGATCCATATCCGCGCCGTGTGGGCCCTGGTGGTGCCTGGCTGCGACGGCAGGGAGCGGTCCAGCAGAACACGTGCCGGGCATGCTTCTTCAGGAACCAGCAGCCACGTAGCCTAGGGGGAGAAGCAAACGACCAGGAAAGCAGTCCGATGGCGAAGAAAAAGAAGAAGCAGAAGCCCAAGCAGGGGCATCCGGCACGCCTGCAAGAGGGCGTCGTCTCCCTGGACCGCGTGAAGGTGGGGCGCGGCCTGGACGCGCTCACGCCGCAGTTCGTACGGTGGTTCTCCGAGAACCGCGATGACCCAGAACTGGCCCTGATGGTCCTTGCCGCAGTGCGCGAAACCCTGGGCATCTACGCCGAAGTCGTGGGCCTGGACAAGGTCACCGATTTTGATCCGCCCAAACTGCTGGCAGTGCTCAGCTCGATGATTGAATTCGAAGAGGCCGAGAATCCCGATGCCGCCGATAATGGGCTGGGAGCCATGATCTATATGGCCTGGGCGGATTACGTCGCGTTCTTGCGCGATGCCGGTCTGTGGGAGCGCGAGGCCGAAAGCCTGGAGTGGTTCCGGAAGTCGCTGGAAGCCCAGGATCCATTCGCCGGTGATGACGGCATCGATGAAAACGATGAAATTGACGAGATCATGGCATCTGACGAGGCCTCTCAAGCGGCCCTGGCAGAAATCGCCGCCATGCCGATCAGCAAGCTGGGTCGTGCCTTCTTGGCTTGGACCCTCACCGAGGGCAAGAATCTGTGGGCCAGCTTGCCGGCGCCTGAATTCATGGAAACGGCCGCAATAGCGCTCGCCGACCAGCTGCCTCCGGAAGTCCATGAATCGCGCAGGGGCCTGTTGGTTGCGGTCGTGCTCTCGGCACTGGAATCGGTCAGCGCCATCAAGCTGCCCGAACAGGGCAAGCCGGAGCGCGGCGTGACGTACGAAGACATCATGCAGCATGAAGATGCCGACTCCTTCGAGCCGAACTTCTACTTCATCCAGGCCTGCCTGGACTCGTTGCTGGAAAAGCCGGGAGGCGGCGATGACGCCAGCCTTGAAGCCTGGGGGCTGGCAGCGTTCTGGATCGTCGAGGGAATCGAAGGCAACCCGCATCGCGTGGCTGACCCGCGAGATGATCAATGGTCGCCAAAGGTATGGGAAACCGCGCATGTGCGCATGCATGAACTGCGCGTACTTGGCCTTGTCGAAGATGGCGAAGCGTACTCGGTGCCCACTATCGTCCGCCTGGCGATTACCGACGTTGAACAGGACCTGCTCGATGAGGATGAATTCGACGACGCCGATCTCGACGCGATGTTCGGCCCGGACGATGACGAGCCGAAACGCCTGAAGCGTGAAACACCGTATACCGGCAAGGTGCTGCAGCTGAAGCTGACCCTCAAGGACGCCAAGCCGCCGATCTGGCGTCGCGTGCTGGTGCCCATGGATCTGAACCTTGGCGACCTGCACGACATCATCCAAGCGAGCTTCGACTGGTACGACGGGCATCTGCACAGCTTCTACGAGGGTGGCTTCGGCGGCACTTCATGTGGTCCAGAGATTGACGACATGGACTACCAGAAGAACGAGTCGGAAACCCTGGTTTCCTCGTTGCTGCAGAAGGAAAAAGACCGCCTGGATTACCTGTACGACTTCGGGGACAACTGGGAAGTGCGCATCGACGTCGAGAAGATCCTGGATGCCGATGGCGGCCAGCTGCCGCGATGCACCGGCGGCCGGCGCATGGCTCCGATGGAGGACAGCGGCGGGATCGGTGGCTGGGAAGCCAAGCTGGAAATTCTCGATGATCCGTCGGACCCGGAGTACGAGGAAGTGCAAGACTGGCTTTCGAACCTCGGTTACGAAGAGGAATACGAGATCGATCCGGCGTATTTCAACAAGGACGAAGTCAATGCCCACCTGGAGTTCGAGTTCTAGGCGGCTGATTCAAGCCAGTGAAAATGCCGGTGGGGTTT
>NZ_JBLVOC010000026.1:125523-143998 GCF_053543575.1 Glutamicibacter sp. AGC84 | reverse complement strand
CAACCCCACGGGCATTTTTGGTTTTCGGCTGGTTGGCCCTCTGGCCTAGTCGTCGTCTAGCGCGGCTCCATGCGGTGTCGCTCCGCCTTCATCGGTCCAGTCCTGGCCAACTTCATCATTCAATGCAGGGTCGGAAATGGTATCGGGCTCTTGGGCCTCTGCCTTGTGCAGTTGGGCTTCAGGGTTGTTCTCGCTCATAAATCCATCCCTCTCGTTGCTTGGAATGCCAACCTAGCAAGAACCGGCGGGCATCAGAAGCTGCAGAACCCGCTTTTCAGGAACCCCTAAGGTAATCGTCAGCGCGCCTGGCTCGGGGCCACAGTCGATGCACGGATAACGAGCTTGGGAGTGAAAACGAATTGCTCGCGGACCGCTTGATCGCCCGCTTCTGCTTCGCGCAGCAAGACGTCGACAGCGGTTCGCCCGATTTCTTCTGCTGGCTGGCGCACGGTGGTAATCGGGATGACGGCCGACTCGGCGAAGTCGATATTGTCGTATCCCACCAGAGCAATATCCTCGGGAACACTGAGTTCGCCGGACATCACCAGGGCCTGCAGTATGCCCAACGCGAGCAGGTCGTTGGCCGCAAAGATCCCGTCGGGGCGCTGTGCAGGATCCATGGCAAGAATACGCTCTCCGGCTGCCCGTCCTTCCAGCACAGTCATGTTCTTGGTAGGCATGTGCTCCAGCACGGCATCCGGGGCTTGGGCCAATACCGATTGGGCTCCCGTTAATCGGTGCTGGACCTGTTCGATGCTCTGCGGTCCGCCGACGAAGGTGATCCGCTTTCTGCCAATGTCCAGCAGGTGCCGTACGGCAATTCTTCCGCCTTCCACATCGTCCACGGAGACCGATGAAAAGCTGCGGTCGCCACTTCCGCGGTCCACCAGCACCACTGGCGTGCCCGCTTCGCGGATCCGCCAGAGCCGGCTCAAGTCGCTGTGCAAGGGGGAGATGAGTACTCCGGCGACGCGTTGCTCTTCGAAGAGATCCAGCAGTTGCTGTTCGGTGCTCAGGGAATTGTCGCTGGCTCCCATCAGCACGGTGTAGCCGTTGTCCAGGGCACGATGCTGGGCGCCCTGGGTGACGTCCATGAAGAACGGGTTGCGTGCATCGAGGACGACGAGCCCGAAGCTCCGGCTGCGGCCGGCACGCAGTTGCCTGGCCGCATCGTTGCGGACAAAGCCGAGCTTCTCGATGGCTGCGGTGACCTTGGAAACGGTGTGTTCGGAAACAACCTGGGGCCGGTTGAGCACGTTGGAGACGGTGCCTACGGAAACGCCCGCCTCGGCGGCAACTTCCTTGACGCTGACGGCCACAGAGCTTTCCTGTTCTTCGGTGAGTTGTTCTTCTGCGAGTATAACTGGCGCACGGATGGGAACTGGAATCCCAACAGCTTTTTGAAAGGATTCAAAAGAATGCGGCATTCGATCGACCGACCGCTTGCAATTCAAGTGTGACCTGCTCTACACTCGAATTTCGAAGCGATTGAAACGATTCATTTTTGTGCAAAGCGAATCGGATCGCACAGTTTTGCCCACCCAGTTCCAGCGCTCCGGAAGAGTAGTACGATGCGAGTTTGCTTTCAATTGCAGGTCAATCCCGACCTGATCGACGAGTATGTGTCGCGCCACCGGGAAGTGTGGCCGCAGATGCTCCAAGCCATCGAAGAAGCCGGGCGTCGCAACTACTCACTCTTTCTGCGCGAGGACGGGTTGCTGATCGGCTATTACGAAACCGATGACGACAGCGCTGCCCAGGCCGCCTTGGACTCCGACCCGCGCACCGCAGCGTGGGAAGCGGAAATGAGCCGATTCTTCCTCAGCCTGGGCGGCCGGCCAGATCAGCAAGCGCCGCGTCTGCGCGAGGTCTTCAATCTCGAAAACCAGCTGGCCGCACTTGCCGCATCCCAGCAGTAGTAGCCCGCAGAATTACTAGAAATGGAGAGTTCCATGAGCTCGAAGCTGAGCCCTGAGCACCTGCAAATCCTTGACCGCCTTGCCATCGAAGTCCCTTCCTGGGCCTATGGAAATTCGGGCACCCGCTTCAAGGTCTATTCGACCCCCGGGACCCCGCGCGATCCCTTCGAAAAAATCGCCGATGCGGCTGAAGTCAACCGATTGACCGGACTGGCTCCCTCGGTGGCCCTGCACATTCCGTGGGACAAGGTCGAGGACTTCACCGTGCTGCGCGAGCATGCAGAAGGCCTGGGCGTCAGCCTCGGAACCATCAATTCGAATACCTTCCAGGATGACGATTACAAGTTCGGCGCCTTGACCCATGAGGATCCGAAGATCCGCCGCAAGGCAATCGACCACCACCTCGAATGCATCGACGTAATGGATGCCACCGGAAGCCAGGACCTGAAAATCTGGCTGGCAGAGGGCTCGAACTATCCAGGCCAAGCGGATATGCGCGGGCGCCAGGACCGGCTAGGCGATTCGCTGGCCGAAATATATGCGCGGCTTTCCGGAGACCAGCGCCTGGTGCTGGAGTACAAGTTCTTCGAACCGTCCTTCTACCACACCGACGTGCCCGACTGGGGAACGTCCTATGCCCAGGTTGCGGCCTTGGGGGATCGGGCCATGGTTTGCCTGGACACCGGGCACCATGCGCCAGGCACCAATATCGAGTTCATCGTGATGCAGCTGCTGCGGCTTGGCAAGCTCGGATCCTTCGACTTCAATTCCCGCTTCTACGCGGATGACGACTTGATCGTTGGCTCGGCAGACCCGTATCAGCTGTTCCGCATCATGGCCGAGGTGATCCGCGGTGGCGGACTGGACCAGGACACGCCTGTGGCCTTCATGCTCGATCAGTGCCACAACGTGGAGAACAAGATCCTGGGCCAGATCAGAAGCGTCCAGAACGTGCAGGAAATGACGGCCCGGGCGTTGCTGATCGACCGCGTAGCGCTGACTGAAGCACAGATTTCCGGTGATGTCCTGGCCGCCAACGAGATCTTCATGGATGCCTTCTACACCGACGTGCGGGCCGACCTGGAAGCATGGCGCGCAACGCGCGGCCTGCCAGCCGATCCGATGCAGGCCTTCCGCACCTCCGATTACCAGAGCCGAATCGAAGCATCGCGCGCTGGTGGCGTGCAAGCAGGATGGGGAGCCTGATCATGAGCACCGCAGCAAAGAAGCGCGGCATCTCCGGGTGGAAAGCCACCATTGCCGTAGCCATGAGCAATTACATAGAAGCCGGAGCCATCATTGCGCTGGCCACCAGCCTCAGCCTGTGGCAGGGCGCGTTCGGATTCGACGACGCGCTGGTCGGTGTCATCGCTGCCGTGTCGGCCAACGCGTTCGGCGCGGCCCTGGGTGCGCTGATCGGCGGACCGCTCTGCGACCGTCTGGGCCGCAAGTTCATCTATACCTACGACCTGATCGTGTTCATGGTCGGCGCCCTGATGATCACCTTCTCCTCCGGTACGAGCCTGCTGATCATCGGCGTGGTCCTCATGGGCATTGCCGTGGGCGCAGGCGTTCCAGCTTCCTGGACCTACATTGCCGAGGAGGCTCCGCAGGAATCGCGTGCTGCGCACGTGGGCACCGCTCAGCTGGCGTGGTCGATTGGCCCAGCCATCGGTTTCGCGCTGGCGATCCTGGTTGAGCCTTGGGGCGTGAACGGCTCCCGGGCAATCTTCTTCCATCTTTTCCTGATCGCCGCTGTCACTTGGTGGGTCCGCCGCGGATTGCCCGAGTCCAGGAGGTGGAAGGAGCAACGTGCCGCGGAAACGGCTGCTGGCGTGAAAGCCTCGTTCTTCTCCGGCATGCGCGGGCTGCTGGCCGACCGCCGCAACTGGAGCGCGCTCTTCTTCCTGCTCGGCGTCTATGGGCTATGGAATACCGTGGCAGGGCAGGCTGGCATTTTCCAGCCTCGCGTCTATGCTGCCGCTGGCGTTGAATCCGCTACCCAGCAGAACCTGCTCCAGGTGCTGGTCTGGGTGCTGACCGCCGCCGCAACCTATTTCGGATTCATGAAATACGGAGACCAGGTCTCGCGGCGTTGGCTCTACTTCGGTGGCGCCCTGCTGGGTGTTGCGGCCTGGACCGTGCTGATCTTCGCTCCTCCAGGTGCCTTCTCCCTGCTGTTCTACGCAGTGGCCTGGGGCATCTCGGCGGGTATCGGCGCGCAGGCTTTCTACGGGCTATGGACCGCGGAGCTCTTCGCCACGCGCTACCGCGCCAGTGCACAGGGCGTGCTGTTCATGCTTGCCCGGGTGCTTGTCGGCCTGCTCTCGTTGGTGTTCCCGGTACTGCTCACCAACCTGGGCTTGGAAAAGCTTGGCCTCCTGATCATCGGCCTGCTGGTCGTCGCGTTGCTGATCGGCACCATTTGGGCGCCGGAAACGCGAGGCAAGTCGCTGGAAGAGATCGAACTGGAGCGCTATGGATATGAAACCAGGGCCACCAAAGTCGACGCCTGAGAACCACTGCCCCCATGCACATTAACGAGTCGGAAGACAAGAACACCATGAGCAACACCATCGCGACACGCACCACCGCACAGGAACTGATTCAACGATCCAACCGGTTGGGTGCAGACAAGAAGAACACCAACTACGCCGGTGGAAACACCTCGGCCAAGGGCACCGCGAAAGACCCGGTCACCGGTGAGCAAATTGAGCTGCTCTGGGTCAAGGGATCGGGCGGGGACCTCGGCACGTTGACCGAAAAGGGGCTGTCGACCCTGCGCCTGGACCGCATGCGCTCGCTGGTGGACGCCTACCCGGGCGTGGAGCGCGAAGACGAGATGGTCGCGGCCTTCGATTACTGCCTGCACGGCAAGGGAGGCGCCGCGCCATCCATTGATACCGCAATGCATGGGCTGGTCAACGCAAACCACGTCGACCACTTGCACCCGGACTCCGGCATTGCCATTGCCACTGCCAAGGACGGCCGGGAGCTGACCGCAAGGATCTTCGGCGACAAGGTGGCTTGGGTTGACTGGCGCCGCCCCGGATTCCAGCTGGGACTGGATATTGCCGCGATCAAGGACGCCAATCCGCAGGCCGTGGGCTGCATCCTCGGCGGCCATGGCATCACCGCCTGGGGAGATACCTCCCAGGAATCCGAGTCCAACTCGCTGTGGATCATCGACACCGCCGCTGCCTACCTTGACGAGCACGGCGCACCGGAGCCCTTCGGTCCTGTGGTTCCCGGATTCGAGCCGCTGGACGAGGAGGAGCGCCGGACCCGCGCCGCCGCATTGGCCCCGAGCGTCCGCGGCCTGGCCAGCACCGACAAGCCCATGGTGGGGCACTTCAGCGATGACCAGCGAGTCCTGGATTTCCTCTCGCGCCAGAAGCTGGCGCAGCTGGCGGCCCTGGGCACCAGCTGCCCGGACCACTTCCTGCGCACCAAGATCAAGCCGATGGTGCTGGATCTTCCCGCTACCGCAGGCGTATCGGAGCAGATCGCTCGCCTGGAAGAACTGCATGCGCAGTACCGTGCTGACTACCAGGCCTACTACGAGGCCCACAAGGACCTGGACTCTCCGGCGATGCGCGGGGCCGACCCGCTGATCGTGCTGGTCCCGGGCGTCGGCATGTTCTCCTATGGGGCGAATAAGCAGACCGCACGGGTCGCTGGCGAGTTCTACCTCAATGCCATCAACGTCATGCGCGGCGCCGAAGCGGTCTCCAGCTATACGCCGATTTCCGATGCCGAGAAGTTCCGCATTGAATACTGGGCGCTGGAGGAAGCCAAGCTGCAGCGCATGCCCAAGCCCAAATCCCATGCCGGGCGCATCGCCCTGGTCACCGGTGCCGCGTCGGGCATCGGCAAGGCCGTGGCGCAGCGGCTGGCAGCCGAGGGAGCCTGCGTGGTCATCGCAGACCTGGACCTGGACAAGGCGCAGGCCGCCGCGGCGGAGCTGGGTACAGCAGATGTGGCCGTTGGCGTCGCCGCCAACGTGGCCGATGCGCACGCCGTGCAACGTGCCATCGATGAGGCGGTGCTGGCATTTGGCGGATTGGACCTGGTGGTGAACAACGCGGGCCTCTCGCTTTCGAAGCCCTTGCTGGAAACCACCGAGGCCGACTGGGACCTGCAGCATGATGTGATGGCCAAGGGATCGTTCCTGGTTTCCAAGGCCGCGGCCAAGGTGCTGATCGAGCAGAAGCTCGGCGGCGATATCATCTACATTTCCTCCAAGAACTCGGTCTTCGCAGGTCCGAACAATATTGCCTACTCGGCCACGAAGGCCGACCAGGCGCATCAGGTGCGCTTGCTGGCCGTGGAATTGGGCGAGCATGGCGTGCGCGTGAACGGCATCAACCCCGATGGCGTAGTGCGCGGCTCCGGGATCTTCGCCTCCGGCTGGGGTGCCCAGCGTGCGGCGACCTATGGCGTGGCAGAGGAGGATCTGGGGCAGTTCTACGCAAACCGCACGATCCTGAAGCGCGAGGTCATCCCGGAGAACATTGCCGATGCCGTGTTCGTGCTGACCGGGCCGGAACTGACCCGGACCACCGGATTGCACATTCCGGTGGATTCCGGAGTGGCGGCAGCCTTCCTGCGATGAGCAAGCAAGCAGAGAGCGCGCCGGTCGCAGCTATCGACCTCGGCGCCACCAGCGGACGTGTCATGATCGGCCAGATGGTGGACGGGAAGCTCCAGCTCACTGCCGTCCACCGTTTCGCCAACGGACCGGTTCCGCTGTCGAGCCTGGAACCAGGGGCGCGGGAAGAAGCGCTGGCCTGGGATATCGATGAGCTCTGGGCGCAAATTCGCCACGGCCTCTCGCTGGCTTTCGCGCAGCGCGGGGATATCGCCAGCATCGGGGTGGACTCCTGGGCGGTGGACTATGCGTTGCTCAAGGACGGCAAGCGCCTGGGAGAAGTGCGGCATTACCGGGATCCGCGCAATGAGCGCGCGGTTGCTGCGCTGGAACAGAAATTCAGCCGGCGCGAGTTGTTTGCACGCAATGGGCTGCAATTCCTTCCGTTCAACACCGTGTACCAGTTGCAAGCCGAGAAGTTGGAAAACCGGTTGGCGGACGCCGAGGCGCTGCTGCTGGTTCCCGACTATTTCAACTGGATGCTCACAGGGCATCGGCGCAGCGAGTGGACGAACGCTTCCACTACCGGGTTGCTGAACCACAGCACCGGTACATGGGACGAGGATCTGGTTGCTGAACTGGGGCTTTCGGGAAAGCTCGCGCAGCTAGTGCACCCTGGCCAGCCGGTGGGCGCACTGCTGCCCGAGCTGGCTGCGGAATTCGGAGCCAGCCACGAAGTCCAGGTAGTGGCGGTCGCTTCCCATGACACGGCCAGCGCAGTGGTCGCGACCCCGCTCTCCAGCGGGCAATCCGCCTATATCTCTTGCGGAACGTGGGGATTGGTTGGTGTGGAGCTGGACCGCCCGGTACTCACCGAGCAAGCGCATCAAGCGGGATTCACCAACGAGCTGGGGCTGGATTCCAGTGTCCGGTTCCTGAAGAACGTCGCCGGAACCTTTCTGCTCAGCGAGTCGATCCGCCAATGGAACGACGACGCGGAAGCCGCCGGAAGGGAAGAAACCAGCTTGGAGCAGCTCCTTGCCGAGGCCGCGGAATTGCCTGTTCCGCAGGTGCTGATCGATCCTCAAAGCGAGCGGTTCCTGGCTCCTGGCCAGATGGCCCAGCGCATCTGCGATGCGGTGGAAGCCGCCGGCGGGCAGCGCCCGTGCTCACCTGCCGAAGTGATCAGGGTGGTCGTCGAGTCGCTGGCTCAGAGTTTCGCCCGCCAAGCTGCAGAAGCCGCGCGGTTGGGTGGATTCGAGCTGGAGAACATCCATATTGTCGGAGGCGGCTCGCAAGGCCAGCTGCTGTGCCAGCGCACTGCAGACCATGCGCGCGTGCCGGTCATTTCCGGACCCGTGGAATGCACCGCCCTGGGCAACGTGCTCGTGCAGTTGCAGGCGGCTATGCCTGCGGGCGGTGATGCATTGAACCTGCGCGACGTGGTGCGCGACTCGGTGCCGCTAGGCGCCTACGCCCCGTCGCAGGCCCTGAAGCTGGCCTAGATCCGTGTGGGATATCTAGGCCGTCGTTGACCCTCCAGCCCGATGGGGCTGGAGGGTCGAACTTTTTACACCTTGCGCTGCACGAATACCACGGCATCCTCCAGGGTCGCCGGATTGCCATCGGGACCGATGATGGTGCGTTCGCGGACCTCGGCGCACAGCACCTCCCACTGCGCCGGATCCAGAGCCAAAGCTTCCAGTTCCTCTTCGGGGCTGGGGAACACGGGCATCTGGTGATCGGGCTTGCTGGCGAAGGACGGCATCGATGCATGGGACAGGGCCAGCAGGTGGCCGCCGGGTGCGACCAGGGTCGCTGCCTTGCGCAGGAAGCTGGCGCGAGGGAATTCAAAGGGTGCCTGGAAGAAGCTCAAGGTCACCAGGTCGAAGGTTTCCCCGGTATTCCACGCAGCCAGATCCGAGGCGATGAAGCGGGTCTGCCCCGCGTCCAGACCGTGCTTGGCCGCTTCTTCCTGCGCGCGCTTCACCGCGGTGGGCGAGATGTCGACCCCGGTAGCCTTCCAGCCATGGGTGGCCAGCCACAGCGCATCGCCTCCCTCCCCGCAGCCGATATCCAGCGACGTGCCGGGGGCCAGCGGGGCGACAAGGTTCTCGATGACCTGGTTGACCTTGCCTGACCAGACCCGCTCGGACTGGCCGTAGTGGTTCTCCCAGAAGGCGACATCATCATGTTCTTTGGTGTGGTGTTCGTGGTGGTGGCTCATTTTCGTTGTTCCCCATTCGTCAGTAAGGCCGTTGTTATCGACCCTACTGACGATCGACCCCATGCGCGATCAGTTTTGCGCCAGAGGCAAGAATCGCTGCTCCTACCTTGCACTGACCTTGCCGAAGAGCCGGGCAATGGATGCGAGGATCATTGGCCGGCAGGCCAGCCAGGCGCCGGCGATTACGAGCAGCGAGAGCGCGAAGAAGAGCAGTCCGGTCCAGTTATCCGCGTACGCGGCTGGATCCGTGGAACCCTGGGCCGCGTACATGTGGTTCAGGTTGCGCAGCGCCCCGGTGGAGAACACCAGGATCACGTGCACGAGGATGAACACAGCGAAGTACAGCATGGTTGGGAAGTGCAGCGCGCGGGCAACCTCGATCGGGTACTTCGCGGTCAATGCGGGCATGTTCTTCGGCCAGAAGGCGCTGAGCCGGAAGCCGGTGATCGCCGCGACCGGGGCCGCGATGAATACGGTGGTGAAGTAGGCCAGTTGCTGCAGCGAGTTGTAGTTCACCCAGCCGTTTTCGGTGGGCCAATCCAGCGTCAGGTACTGCAAGGCCGCCGAAATCGCGTTGGGGAAGACCTCCCAAGACGTCGGGACGATGCGCATCCAGTGGCCTGTGGCGAACAGCAGCACGAGGAACACCAGGCCATTGATGATCCACAGCAGGTCAAGACCCTGATGCAGCCAGAGGTTGATGCTCACCTTCGGGCTGCGCTTCGACGACCAATAGGCAGGCGGCTTCTTCTGGTGCCTGACCAGCATGCCAGAACGGATGATCAGGACCATCAGGAAGAAGTTGAAGAAGTGGTTCCATGCCAGCCAGCCAGGGAACCCGAGAGGTGCCGAGTCCGGCAGGTGGTACTCACCCGGGTAGCGTTCCATGAATGACTCCACGGCATCGATGCCGGCAATGCCGCGGGCAACGAGCACCACGGCAGTGGCGACGCCCAAGGCGCAGAATGCGCCAAGGATTCCAGCCAGCACCCACTGCTTGGTCGTCAGCGGGCCATGCTTGGCCGCTTCTTTCTTGCTCTTCGCCGCTGCCTGGGGTGCCGGCTTGCTCGCGCGCCCGGCGGTCAGCGCGTTACTTGCCGCGGCTGCTGGCGCGGCAGGTTCCTGCGCACCCATGCGGGTACGGGCAGAAGCAGCCTGCACCTCGGCGGCCGCAGGCTCCGAGACCAGCGCGGCGCCGGATGCCTGGCCCACCGGATCCGCGGGTGCTGCCTCTGCCCTCGGCGGGATGGCCGGTGCGGCCTGGGCCTGGGCAGCTTCCGCAACCGGTGCCGGCGGGAGCGCAGGCGCTGGAGCCGCTGGAGCTGCGGCAACAACGGGAGCTGCCACGAATGAACTTGGCGGCCACGGTTCTGCACCGGCGGTGCGCGGCAGGCCACGGCGAACTGCTGGTGCCCCGGCACTGGAAACCGCTGTGGCCGGGGCGGTACCCGCGGTGGCAACTGGTTCGGGGGCCGCCGGCGCTGATTCAGCTACCGGTTCGGCAACCGGTTCGCCAACTAGCTCGGCAACCGGCTCAGGTGCTGGTGCAGCGGAAGCGTTCTGCGATGCGGCTGGAGCGTTCGCGGCGACCGGCGTTCCCGCAGGCGGCCACGGCCCGCCGCCGGCAACCCGTGGCAGGCCCTGGCGAAGAAGCCCGGCAACCGCGCCCTGATCTGCAACAGGTTCCGCGGCCGGTGCGCTGGCTGCGGAACTAGCAGATGCTTGGCCAGGCGTTGGTTCCGCAGGCACCGACGGGCCAACGGGCTGGTCGAGAACTGGTTCTGCAGCATCCTCGACCGCGCTAGGCCCTGCCGGGACCGCGGCGCCTGCAGCGGGAGCGAACAGCTCGGCTGGCGGCCAGGGATCGCCGCCGGCCACGCGCGGCAGCCCCTGGCGGATGGATTGGTTTGGTGCGTTCATGGCGATCAGGCCTTGCGTGCTTCCAAGGCGGAAATCAGTTGGGGCACGACCTTGAAGACATCCCCCACCACGCCGAAGTCGGCGATCTCGAAGATCGGTGCATCGGCATCCTTGTTGATGGCGATGATGGTCTTGGCGGTCTGCATGCCCGCCTTGTGCTGGATGGCTCCGGAAATGCCCAGTGCCACGTACAGCTGGGGAGAAACTGCCACGCCGGTCTGGCCCACCTGGGCGGCATGCTCGACGTATCCGGCATCCACCGCCGCACGCGACGCGCCCACGGCAGCACCCAAGGCATCGGCCAGCTGGTGCACCAGGTCGAACTGCTCCGCGCTGCCCAACCCGCGGCCACCGGAGACCACGCGTGCCGCGGAACGCAGCTCGGGACGGGTGGATGCCGTTTCGGCCGTTCTCAGTTCCTTGACCTCGACCTCCGGCTTGCCGCTGGCGGCTACCTCCAGCGGGATCGCGCTCGCCGGTTGGGCCTGGGCACGCTCTTCGATGCTGCCCACGCGCCCGGTGATCACCGGCGCGCCGAAGGTCGGGGCGCTGTGGGTCGAATACGCGCCGCCGTAGATCGAGTGGGCTGCGATGATTCCCTGGTCATCACGCGAAACACCGAGCGCATCGACGCTCAGCGCCAAGCGGTGGCGCACCGCGAAGCGTGCGGCCACTTCGCGCGAAGCCAGGGTATGCCCCAGCAGTACGGCTTGTGGCTGGATTTGCGCGAAGGCCTGCTGCAGCGCGTCAGCCATCGGCGCGGTCAGCACCGGAGAATCGACGGCGGCGGTGAGTACCTGCGCGGCGCCAGACTCGCTGGCTTGCGCCGCCAGGGTATCAAGGGATCCGGCGGGAGCGGCGACAAGCGCTACCGGGGTGCCCACGGCAGAGGCGGCGCCGAGCAGTTCCTCGTGGTTCTTGGCCAGCGTTCCAGTGGCCGTGGTCTCGAGGAAAACAAGAATTGAATCAGAAGCAAAGGAAGTCATGGTTTTCTTTCCGCTCACACCAGGTTGTTCTTGACGAGGAATTCGGCCACTGCGTTACCGGCATCGCCGTCATCGGCAATGACAGTTCCAGCGGTGCGGGGCGGGCGCTGGGCCACCGAAACCATGATGGAACGCGCAGTATCCGCAGGCAGGGACTCGACGCCCAAATCGGCCAGGGACAGGGACTCGACCGGTTTCTTCTTCGCGGCCATGATGCCCTTGAAATTCGGGAAGCGGGCATCCGGCAACGCCTCGGTGATCGAAGCGACCGCTGGCAATGGAGCGCTGATCTGGGCGGCAGCGCCATCCAGCTCGCGCAATCCGCTGATCGCGCCGTCGGCAATTTCTACCGAGGACAACGAAGTCGCCGCCGGAAGATCAAGCAGCTCGGCCAGCATGACCGGGAGCATGCCCGCGGAGCCGTCGGTGGACATGTTGCCGGTGAGGACCAGATCGTAGCTGCCTCGGCGCAAAGCCGCCGCCAGGACCTGCGCGGTGAGGACCAGATCGGCACCGAGAAGCTCCTCGTCGCTGATATGCACGGCGCTGGCAGCGCCCATGGCCAAGCCCTTGCGCAGGGTGGCCTGAGCTGAATCCGGGCCCATGGTCAGCACGGTGATTTCAGTTCCAGGGTTCGCATCAGCATGCTTCAGCGCAACTTCCAGGGTCCGCTCGCCGATTTCATCGAGCACCACTTCTGAAGCGGCACGGTCGGCCAGGCCGGTCTCCAGATCCAGCAGGCGGTCCTCTCCGGTATCTGGGACTTCTTTGATCAAAACCGCGATCTTCATTATTTTCTCCCTCGTATCGCAGTAGCATCTGCCAGGACAGCCGATGGCCGGAAATCACCAATGATCCGGGGCCTCGCGGACCACTGAAGCGGCCCCCGCCGAAACTACTAGGAAATCCAAGTTCATTAATAGGCCACGGCGCAGATTTTCTGCAGAGCTGAAAGCATTGTGTCGCAGGCTACGTCTGTCTTTGCTGTTCATCTTGTCGGATTCAGCGCCATTGGTCAATGAAAGTGGACAAGAAAACAGCAAGTGAGCACCTTGAACACCAAAGGTCCACGATCCGGCGGGGTCATCCGGGCATGCTTCCACGCAGGTGAGCCGCATCGCGCTATTCGCCCGGCTTCGGGCGGGCACCGTAGGCTTTAACCAGAGACCAATTTCGGAACCAAAGGACGGCTCATGGCCAGCAAAAAGCGTCAAGGCAAGAAGAACTCGGGCGCAGGAAATCCTGCCAAGGCGGCAGCGCGCGGCCGCAGCGTGTTCCTGATCCAGGCTGAACAGCAGATCAATGCGCTTCGCCAGGACTACACAACTTGGGTAGCGCAGCAGGTTCCTGCCTTTTCGCCTGAACAGGCGGCGCAGGCAGCGGGCATGCAGCTGGACGTCATCGGGCAGATCGCCGGCCAGTACGCCGAGAACGCCCGCAGCTCGAACCTGTTCGACCTGGACATCGATGTCTTCGGCGAGACTCTGGCCGAGCACCTGGGCAACCTGCCGGAATCCTTGGCTCCGGAGCCGATCTTCACCACATGGCTGGAATACTTCAGCTTCATCGAGCAGCGCATGCTCTGGCAGGGCCCTGCGGAGAACCTCGAAGCCCTGCGCGAGATGCTGGAGGATACGCTCAATGGTTTTGCCGAGGGCGACGCGGAGCTATGCGGATTGCTGCGCGAAACCAAGTTGTTCAGCCAGGTCAAGGCCTATGCCCAGGCGGTGGCCGAAGGCGTGGACATGGAGGACTTCAGTGCAGCAGCCGAAGCGCCACGCGCCAAGGTATTGACTGCCGTTGGCCTGGATGCCGAAACCTTCGACCCGGAAGGCCCGGCGCCACTAGCCTTCAACTACATCTGGAGCGCCGGCCGGATGTCCGTCGTGGAGTCGGAAGGATCGGTGCTGCGCACGGATCCGGACGCCTACGAATTGCTGGTTGCCGGCGAGGAAGCGGGCAGCGCGCAGCTGCTCTTCGAGATGGCTGTCGGCTGCGTCCAGGCGCACCTGAACCCGACCTTCGATGTCACCTTGCGGGATGAAGCCCATTACCTGGTGCTGCGCAACCTGCTGGTCACCGCATCCACCGGCCGCGAAGGGGACTTGGAGGGCCTGCGCCGCAACTGCGGTCCGAAGATCTACGATGCCGTGCTTCCAGAAGCCCGCATCGCCATGGATTCCTTGGTCGGCTACGGTCTGATTTCCAAGGACGGCGAGCACTACAGCATCGACGAGCGCCTGGTTCCGGTCATCTCCGCCGGCATCTCAGAGGTCGAGGCCTTCTTCGAAGAAGCCGAATAAGGCAGGGGATGATACCCGCAGCGGCACCAGTCTGCGGGTATCATCCAACCTAGGAAGATATTCGCTAGTAGCAAGCAGGCAATCGCTAATGGGCAAGAAAAATAATCGGCCAATGAGCTGGCTGCCTGCAGCCAGCGGGATCCTCTTCGCGGTGCTGCTGCTGATCGTGGATCCGCTGATCGCGGATGCCCCATGGTGGTCCGAACCCGACCTGTGGGTGCCCTTGGCGTTCCCGCTGCTTCCATGGCTGGCAGTTGCCGGCGTGATGGCATGGCTGGGAAGCGCAACCGAGCGCTGGCTGCACGCTCTGGTGTTCAGCTTCAGCGCCCTGGCCGCCGGGGTGATTCCCGGCCTTTTCTGGACGCTACTGCTCTTTGACGCTTTCCCGGATTCCGCCAGCCCGCAGCTTCCCATGGCCGTCTCGCTATTCTCGGGTGCGGTGGCAATTGTGCTGGGTGCAGTTGCAGGCGGGCGGGCAATTTTCAGGGGTTTCAGGAAGGCCCGGCTGGCCGCCGTGGCGAACTAGGCGGCGGAGCGAAGCCCCTGGAGGCTATCGAGCCTGGTCGTCCTGCCGCGAGGCAGCGATGGAGATCAGTTTCCGCAGCACCTCCAGGTCGATGTCCTCCAGCTTTTTCACGTACACGCAACCGGCTCCCTCGGTGTATTTGCCCAGCTGCGGCAAGAGCTGGGCGCCCTCGGGAAGGTCCTTCAGCCCGTAGAGCGAGAGCTGGGCCTTGCGCGGCGAGAAACCGGTCTTGGGCCAGATGCCCGTGGTGCGCGCATTGGCAGGGGAGATGTAGGTGTAGCTTCCGTAGCCCACCATGCTCGGTCCCCACATCACCGGCTGCTCGCCGGTGGCTTCGCGGAAGATGCGGTCCAGTTCGTGGCCGTCAACCCGGCGCTTGGCCGGGGTTGCCGCCTCAATGAATTCCTCCACGCTGGCCTCAGTTGGAAGGGTCTTCTGACTTGTTGGCAAGTGATGCCTCCTCGGGTGCTCCAGGTGATTCGGCCTGGAAAATTGTCGACAGCTTGCGGTACTGGCTGGTGCCCATGGCCAGCAGCGCCACCACAATCATGATCAGCCCGCCGGCCAGGAATATCAAGGCGATGCCGCGCGCCTGGCCTTGCCCCACCAGCCAGCCGAATCGGTCGTCGCCCGCTGGCGAGCGCATGAAGGGGATGACCAGGTACTGGGCAATCGGCGCGATCAGGAAAGCGGTAATCGGCGCCGCGGCGGCTTCCATCATCTGGGCGAAGCCGAACACCCGGCCCTGGCGGCGGAAGGTGACCACCTTCTGGATCACCGTTTGCTCCGAGGCTTCCACCGCCGGGATCAGCATCATGTAGAGCCAGATGCCCAGCACATAGAGCCACGTCCATTCGCGGATGGTGAAGATCGCGCCGAGGAATCCCATGACGGCAACCAGCAGGAGCATGGTGCGGATCGGGTTGGCCCCCAGACCGAACTTGGCGATGGCCAAGCCGCCGATGATGAAGCCGGTGGATGCCAGCCCGAAGGTGATGCCCCAGGCTTCGACCGGCATGATGGTCAGCCCGTAGGGATCCATCAGCGCCATGTAGGTGCCGCCGATGAAGTTGTTGAACATCGAGAAGATGATCAGCGCGAATAGGCCAGGGATGGCCATCACTGTAGTGAAGCCCAGGCGCAGGTCGCTGGTCTTGGTCCGCCCTTCCTCCTTTTCCGGTTCCTCCTCCGGGATGGAGATGCCCAAAAGGTGCAGCATCGTGACCACGACCATCACGATGGCAATGGCCAGCGTCCATCCCATCCCCAGCAGTCCGATGGACAGCCCGGAGAACACGCTGGTGATGATGAAGGCGATGCCCTGCACCGTGCCCACCAGCCCGTTGGCATTGGCATGGCGCTCGACCGGGATCAGCAAGGTGACCGTCGTGGACAGCGCGATGCCTCGCATCTGCTCCACGATCGCGCCGAACAGGATGACCAGGCAGAAGATCCAGAATTGCCATCCGCCGATATCCAGGATGTCCTTCGTGGGCAGCCAGAGGTAGATCAGCCCAGCCAGGGAAAAGGCCACAGCGGTGATCATCGCGGAGAAGACGAAGACCGATTTCTTGCGGTGGTTGTCCACGATCGTCCCGAAAACCATGGAGAACACGGAGATCAGCAGCATGAATGCGCCGCCGATGATGCCGGTGGCCATGACGTTCTCGGTCTCCAGGTACACCCAGAAGGTCAGCGCGAACCACAGGTAGCTGGTGGTGAGGTTCGCGACGGCGGTGTTGACCAGGATGTGCATGAAAGAGCGCTGGCCCTGCGGCGGAACTTCGGGGTTCTGGCCGTGGGCCGGCGGGAGATCAGGGGGTCCTTCATCGCGCATGGGCAAGCCTGCTTCGAAAAAGTGGCTGGAGGTCGTAGCAAAAGAATACGCCGATGCATTGATAGGCAACAGGTGTGAATTCAGACGATCGAAAACATAGTAGTCAGATGCCTAGCCCAAGCCTAGGCATAACCCTAGTGTGACCGCCCGCACTTTCTGCCAAGGTTGAATCCATGCAAACCGGCTGCAGCGGTTTCCCCTTTAAGCGAGCATTGAATGGACGGAGCACACCACGCCATGACCGAGACCCTGAACGAGGTATCCAGCCTGCTGGATAACGCGCTGGTTGACAGCCCGGAAACCGGAGAGTTCCGCGCCAATCGAAATATCTTCACCGACGAAGAGATTTTCGAGATGGAAATGAAGCACATCTGGGAAGGCAACTGGGTGTATCTGGCCCACGAGTCCCAGATCCCGAACATCGGCGACTACTACACCACCAACATCGGCCGCCAGCCCATCATCATCTCGCGCAACAAGCAGGGCGAACTCAATGCGCTGATCAACGCCTGCAGCCACCGCGGAGCCATGCTCTGCCGGCGCAAGACCGATAACCGCACCACCTTCACTTGCCCGTTCCACGGCTGGACCTTCAACAACTCCGGCAAGCTGCTCAAGGTCAAGGATTCGCGGGGAGCTGGCTACCCGGAGCAGTTCAACAAGGACGGCTCCCACGATTTGACCAAGGTCGCCCGTTTCGAGAACTACCGCGGTTTCCTCTTCGGCTCGCTGAACGCCGATGTCCTGCCGCTGGAAGAGCACCTGGGCGAGGCCACGAAGATCATCGACATGATGGTTGACCAGTCCGAAGAAGGCCTGGAAGTGCTGCGCGGCGCCTCGACCTACACCTATGACGGCAACTGGAAGCTGCAGGCGGAGAACGGCGCCGACGGCTACCACGTCTCGGCCACCCACTGGAACTACGCCGCCACCCAGGCCCGCCGCGCCAACGGTGAATCCTCCAACGACACCAAGACCATGGACGCCGGCGGCTGGGACAAGCAGAAGGGCGGCTACTACTCCTTCGAGCACGGCCACCTGCTGCTGTGGACCGAATGGCTGGACCCGGCCAACCGCCCGCTGGCCGAGAAGCGCGACGAGCTGGTCGCCAAGTTCGGCGAAGCCAAGGCCGACTGGATGATCGGCATTTCGCGCAACCTGTGCCTGTACCCGAACGTGTACCTGATGGACCAGTTCGGCTCGCAGATCCGCGTCTTCCGGCCGATCTCCGTGGACAAGACCGAGGTGACCATCTACTGCTTCGCCCCGGTGGGCGAATCGGACACCGCGCGCGCGGCCCGCATCCGCCAGTACGAGGACTTCTTCAACGCCTCGGGCATGGCCACCCCGGATGACCTGGAAGAATTCCGCTCCTGCCAGAAGACCTACCTGGCCACCTCGGCGCAGTGGAATGACCTCTCGCGCGGCCAGGCCCACCAGATCACCGGCCCGGATGAGAACGCGGACAAGGTGGGCCTGAAGCCCATCTCCTCCGGAGCGCGCACCGAGGACGAGGGCCTGTACCCGATCCAGCACGGCTACTGGCTGCAGACCATGCGCCAAGCCGTGGATAACGAACGCGAAGCACAGAACTAAGGCCGAAGGGACAAGACAGATGAGCACCATCGCACTGACCGAGGCGCCGACTTCCAACGGCGCAGTCACCACCGCGGATATCGCGCAGTTCCTCTACCAGGAAGCCCGCTTCCTCGATGACCGCGACTTCGACCGTTGGCTGGACTGCTACCACCCGGAAGCCACCTTCTGGATGCCGGCCTGGGCCGATGACGAGCAGCTGACCGAAGATCCGCAGCGCGAGATCTCGCTGATCTACTACGCTAACCGCGGCGGCCTGGAAGACCGCGTCTTCCGCATCAAGACCGACCGCTCCTCGGCCACCTCGCTGCCCGAGCCGCGCACCGGGCACAACATCACCAACGTGGAGATCGTTGCAGTGGACGGCGACAAGGTGGACATCCGCTTCAACTGGTTCACCCTGTACTACCGCTACCAGAACGTGGACACCTACTTCGGCACCTCGTTCTACACGATCGACTACTCCGGCACTGCGCCGGTGATCACCGCGAAGAAGGTCGTCCTGAAGAACGACTACATCCACCACGTCGTGGACATCTACCACATTTAAGCGACACCCATTGGGCGGCG
>NZ_JBLVOC010000026.1:77793-125458 GCF_053543575.1 Glutamicibacter sp. AGC84 | reverse complement strand
CCGCCCCCGCCGAATCGCCCATCCCCGAATCCTGTGAAATGAGCATGCCATGTCCCACCAGGTAGCCCTCGCCTTTGAAGACGGAATCACCCGCTTCATCAAGGTCGGCGCGAACGAAACCGTCGCCGATGCCTCCTACAAAGCCCGCATCAACATCCCGCTGGACTGCCGCGACGGCGCCTGCGGCACCTGCAAGGCCTTCTGCGAGTCGGGCAAGTACGACGGCGGCGACTACATCGAAGAAGCCTTGACCGACGACGAGGCAGAGGCCGGATACTGCCTGCCCTGCCAGATGGTCCCCGAATCCGACCTCGTGCTGCAGATCCCGACCACCTCGGATGTCGCCAAGACCTCGGCCGCCTCCTTCGAATCCACGCTGAGCGAGATCCGCCGCATCTCCGAAACCACCTACGCCTTCAGCCTCGAGGTGGACAAGCGCGAAGACCTCTCCTTCCTGCCCGGCCAGTACGTGAACATCGAGGTGCCCGGCTCCGGCGGGCAGACCCGTTCCTACTCCTTCAGCTCGGGCCCGGAAGTGGACATCGTCTCCTTCCTGATCCGCATCACCGATGGCGGTCTGATGTCCACCTACATGCGCGATACCGCGCAGGTGGGCGACCGCATCACCTTCACCGGCCCGATGGGCAGCTTCTTCCTGCGCGAACCCAAGCGCCAATCGCTGCTGCTCGCCGGCGGCACCGGCCTGGCCCCGCTGCTGGCCATCCTGGAGAAGCTGGCCGGCATGGACAACCCGCACCCGGTGCACCTGATCTACGGCGTGAACACCGACATCGACCTGGTCGAACTCGATGTGCTGCAGGACTACACCCAGCGCATCGCGGGCTTCAGCTTCGACACCGTGGTGGGTGACCCTGACAGCGCTTCACAGAAGAAGGGCTACGTCACCAACCACTTCGAGCCGCAGCACCTGGCCGAGGGCGACGTGGACATCTACCTGTGCGGCCCGCCTCCGATGGTGGAGGGCGTGCGCCGCCACCTGGAAGCCGAAGGCCTCAAGCCGCAGAATTTCTACTACGAGAAGTTCGCGCTGGCCGTCGTTCCGGACGCCGAGCCTGCCGCCCCGGCTGCCGAGGCGCCCGCCGCGCAAGCCGCCGCCGACCAGGGCTACGAAATCGGCGAGGAGCACGCCAGCTTCGAGGCCCAGTTCGATGCGCGCATGGCCTTGGAACTGGCCGTCGTCGAGCTGACCATGGGCAAGCTGGCCGAGGGCCAGCTGGGCGAATTCAAGGTCCTGGCCGAACTGGCCGGCAAGACCCTGGATGGCGAGAAGTTCATCAACGCCGAGGAATTCACCGTCACCAATGACGCCTTCCACGAATTCCTGTTCAAGGCCGTGGGCAACGAGCACCTGCTGCAGGCCTACCGCCGCCTGGACGTGCCTGCGCTGATGGCCGCCGTGCTGCGCCAGGAGCACTGGATCGACGGGGCCGTCGACGCCGACCACCTGGGCATTGTCGCCGCTTTCGAGAAGCAGGACATCGCCGCTGCCCGCGCGGCGATCACCGCGCACAACCAGCACGCCAAGGCCACCATGGCCGCCGCTTCCAAGGCAGCGGCCCAGTGAGCGCCGGGCTGCCCGAGTCCTTCCATCCGGGCCGCTTTGCCGGCAAGGTCGTCATGGTCACCGGCGCCGCCCAGGGCATCGGCTGGTCCGTGGCCCGGCGCATCGCCGCCGAGGGCGGGGAAATGGTGCTCGTGGACCGCGCGGCGCTGATCCACGAGGTGGCCGGGGCTCTGCGCGCCGACGGCGCCACCGCGTTGAGCGTGACCGCCGACCTGGAAACCTACGAGGGCGCGCTGGCTGCGGTCACCGCCGCGAAGGACCAGTTCGGACGCATCGATGTGCTGGTCAACAACGTGGGCGGAACCATTTGGGCCAAGCCCTACGAGCACTACGCGCCCGAGGAGATCGAAAAGGAAATCCGGAGATCGCTGTTCCCGACCTTGTGGATGTGCCGTGCGGTCTTCGAGGAAATGGTCCAGGCCCGATCCGGAACCATCGTGAACGTCTCCTCGGTCGCCACCCGCGGCATGAACCGCGTCCCGTACGCGGCGGCCAAGGGCGGGGTCAAGGCCATCACCTCGGCGCTGGCCATGGAGGGCGCCGAGTTGGGCATCCGCGTGGTCGCCACCGCGCCGGGCGGCACCGAAGCCCCTGAGCGGGTAGTCAAGCGCGGGCCGGCGCCCACCGGCGAGCAGGAAAAGGCCTGGTACCAGGCCATCGTGGACCAGACCGTGGACTCCACCTTGCTCAAGCGCTACGGCACCTTGGACGAGCAGTCGGCGCCCATCGTGTTCCTGGCCTCGGATGAGGCCTCCTACATCACCGGTTCCACCCTCGCGGTGGCCGGAGGAGACCTCGGCTAGCGGCAGTCCCGGCACCACAAACGCACCACCATGGAACAAACGGCTCGTGATCACGGGCCGTTTGTTCCATCCAGCACCATTCCGGCCGTGCTTCCAGCGCCGGGCACGTATTTTCCGGGGAACAACGAGGTTCCCCGGTCACCGCAAACGAACGGAAAAACACGTGAATACCAGCCCAATGACATCCAGCACTGCCGCCAATGGCGCCGTGCGCTGGGTGGTGGTGATCGCCGCCATCGCCCTGATCTTCGACGGCTACGACCTGGTGGTTTTCGGAACCATCGTCTCCACGCTGCTGGCGGACCCCAGCCAGCTCGGCCAGCTCGATGAAGCCGCCGCCGGATTGCTGGGCAGCTACGCGCTGCTCGGCGTGATGGTCGGTGCGCTGTCCACCGGCGCGATCGGCGACTACATCGGCCGGCGCAAGGCGATGATCACCGGCATCATCTGGTTCTCCGTCGGCATGGGCCTGACCGCGTTGGCCCCCGACACCCTGTGGTTCGGCATCCTGCGCTTCCTCACCGGCATGGGCGTGGGTGCGATCGTGGCCACCGCGGGCGCGGTGGTGGCCGAGTTCGCCCCGAAGAACCGCCGCAACTACTACAACGCGATCGTCTACTCGGGCGTGCCGGCCGGAGGCGTGCTCGCCTCGCTGCTGGCCATGGTGCTCAGCGACGTGATCGGCTGGCGCGGGCTGTTCCTCATCGGCGCGCTGCCGCTGCTGTTCCTGCTGCCGATGGCCTGGTTCAAGCTGCCCGAATCCCCGCAGTGGCTGCTCTCCCGCGGCCGCGTGGCTGAAGCCCGCGAGGTGGCTGCGCGCACCGGAATGCTGCTGGAACTTCCCAGCGACGCCGATGCCGGGCAGCTGAAGGCCGAACGTGTGGGCTTCGCCGCGCTGGCCACCAGGCGCTACGCGCTGCCTACCGCACTGCTGGGCATGATGAGCTTCGCCGGACTGCTGCTGACCTATGGGCTGAACACCTGGATGCCGGAAATCATGCAGCAGGCAGGCTACGGCAAGTCCCATTCGCTGCTCTTCTTGCTGGTGCTGAACCTCGCCGCGGTCTTCGGCGGGCTGCTGGCTTCGGTGGCCGCCGACCGGGTCGGCCCCAAGCAGGTCGTGGCGCTGACCTTCTTCCTGGCCGCGCTGGCAATGGTGCTGCTGACCCTCAAGCTCCCGCTGGGCTTGCTGCTGTCCCTGGTGGCAGTGGCAGGTGTGGGAACCATCGGCACGCAGGTGCTGATCTACGGATTTGTGTCGAACTACTACCACAGTGCCGCCCGCGGGGCCGGGGTGGCCTGGTGCGCCGGATTCGGCAGGCTGGGCGGGATCTTCGGCCCGCTGCTGGGCGGACTGCTGCTTTCGGCGGGAGTTTCCCCGGGAACCGCATTCTATGTCTTCGCCGCAGTTGCTATCGTTGGAACGCTGGTCACCACCTGCGTCCCGATGACCCGTTCGGACGCGCAGCGCAGCGCGCAAGAAGAGCTGGCTGCCGCGGGAGCAGGGAAGTAGCAGCACATCGAAACGCAACGCGGCGACGCAGGAAGGCTGGTGAACGCCATGCTCAGTGCCCAGCAGGGCCAGGATGCGCTCATCGGCCTTTCCCGCGAAGTCCAGCAAACTGGCAGTACCCTGGCCGTGCTGAAGGGTCCGCGCGGCAGCGGCAAGAGCACCATCATCAAGGCGCTGCTAACCCGGTTGGCCAGCCAATCGGTGCAGCTGGTGACCGCTTCGCGCTGGGAAACCGCGCAGCCCGGAGCCGCCTTGGGCCCGTTGCTGCAACGCAGCCACGCAGGCTCGGCCGGGGCGCTGGGCGAGGCCTTGCTGGAATACCTGCGCAGGGAGGCGCCGCAACCCCGTGTGCTGGTGCTGGAAAATGCGCAATGGGTCGATGACCTGAGCTTCCAGGCGCTGCACTACGCCTGGCGCCGCTTGCGCAATGAACCGGTACTCATCGTGCTGGTGATGCGCGACCAGAACCTGGCCAGGCTTTCACCGGAAACCCGGGAATTCCTGGCCGACAGCCAATTGAAGATCCTGCAGCTTCAAGTGCCCGATCCAACGCATGCGCGCGAGATTATCTGCGCCAGGACGGGGATCGACCTGCCGCCCATGGCCGTCGAGCAGCTGGTGGACTACACCGAGGGCAACCTGCAGGTGGTCATCGAGCTGGCCCAGGAGAATCCGGAGCACAGCTGGGAGCAGTTCGACCGCTGGCCGCCTGCCCCTCACGCCCTGTCGTTGCACGTCATCGAGCTATTGGAGGGGTTGGAACCGCGGGCGCGGGCGCTGCTGGAAGCGGCTGCGGTGCTGGGCGCGCAGGCCCGGATCGACAATATCGCCAAGCTGGTGGGCGAGGATGATCCGCTGCTGCCGATCCAGCAGATTCTCGACTCCTCGCTGGCGCAAACCCACGGCCATAGCGGGAAGGTGCGGCTCGGGTTCGAGAACGCATTGACCCAAATGGCTGTCTACCATCAGATCCCGCTGAGCACCCGCATCCGGTTGCATGCTTGCGCCGCGGACATCGTCGAGGACCAGGGGGCCAAGCTGGGCCATCGGGCCGATGCGAGCATCCTGCCCGATGGCCGCTTGTCGATGGAACTGCAAGACTACGCGCGGTCCCAAGGCAAGCGGGGCGAGTGGTCTTCGGCCGCTACCGCGTACTTCAGGGCCATGCACTTGTCCCCGGAACCGATGCGCCGCGACTCCCTGCTGCTCAACGCAGTGGATGCGATTGTCGCCGCCGGCGAGCTGCCGCGGGCGCAAACCTTCGCGCATCAGCTTTCGAGCTTGGAAAGCAGTCCGGAACGGGACGTGCTTTCCGGATACATCTCGATCCTGCAAGGCCGCGCCAACACCGCGCAGCGCTGGCTGTCCAGTGCCTGGCAGAACGCGGTCCAGCATCAGGACAACGATGTGATGGCCGCGATCGCCCAACGCCAAGTCCTCGACTCGCTGTGCCGTTTGAAGGGGCAGAAGATCATTGACTGGGCTGAGCAATCGCTGCGCCTTGCCCAGGTGGGCAGCCCGCTGGCCATTGAGAACGCAGCCATCCAAGGGCTCGGCCTGGCAATGATGGGCCGGGCTGATGAGGGGGAACAGGTCTTGATGGACCTGCTGGCCACCCTTCCGGCGGGAGCACAGCGCCAGCGCGCGGAAATGTCACTGGGCTGGGTCTACCTCGCGACCGATCGCGTGGAGCTGGCCCGGCACGAGCTCTCCGCAGCCAGCTCCACGGACTTCAGCGATGGTTCCCTGCGCATCTCGCTGTGGGCCAAAGCCTGGTCGGCGCGCGCTGAATTCCTCATGGGCGACTGGGACCAAGCGCTGGAGACGGTTCGATCCGCGCAGTCCCTGCAGGAGCGTTCTGAAATCCAGATCCTGCGTCCGCTGATCCAGCTGACCGCGGTGCAGATTCACGCATTGCGCGGCAATTGGGAGCAGGCGGATCTGCACCTACGCAAGTCGTGGGCACGCACCGGAAGCTATGCCATTATGGAGATGCCTTACCGGATGGCGCGGGCCGAGATTGCCCGGGCGCAGGCAAACCATGAAGAGGTTGTGCGGACGCTGGAACCATTGCTTCGGCTGGACCGTACGCAGGGCATCGACCAAGCAGGTTTCTGGACCTGGCAGGATACATACGCCATGGCGCTAATCCGTTGCGAACGCCTGGATGAAGCAGAAAATTTCGTACAGCCATTGCTGGAGAGTGCTCTCGCTTCAGGCCACCAGAGCGGAGCCGCTCGATTCCTGAGCGTGCAAGGCACCTTGCTGGCAGCCCGCGGTGATATCGACGCAGCCCGTTTGGCCTTTGAAGATGCCATCCGCCGTTTGGAAGGCATCGGGTCGGTCTACCACCGGGCAAAAATTGATTTCTACTACGGGCAATGCCTGCGCCGAGCCGGCAAGCGAGCCGAATGCGTTGCGCCGTTGACCCGCGCGCTGGCGATTTTCACGCACTTCGATGCATCCGTGTACATCGACCGCTGCACTCGTGAGCTCCAGGCAAGCGGAACCGGGATGCTGCGCAGGGAGAGTGCTGACTGGTCGACGCTGACGGCGCAGGAACAAGCCGTGGCCAAGCTGGTTTGCGAAGGTGCAAGCAATCGACGTGTCGCTGAAGAGCTGTATATAGGAACCAAGACAGTGCAATACCACCTGACCAAGATCTACACGAAGCTGGCGGTCTCAAACCGTACTGAGCTTGCTGCGCTGGCGCGTTTCGACCTTGAAGGATAGTGCCTTCCGACTGAAAAAAATTTTCATTCCCGAGGGCAGCAGAACCATGCGGAGTTCGAGTTGACCTGCGCGCTGTGACTGTAGATTTTTTTCATTCAGCACGAATCGCTTGAATCGAACGCGGCCGGGATTCTTGATTCAGGCCGCGTCCAGCATTGCAACCAGACTCAAAGCCGTTGCTCCTGCGAAGTATGGGTGGTGTGGTGGTGCTAGTGACTGAAAAAATTTATCGCTCGAAATCCAAATCAGGTACTGGCTCTAGCTGGTTTCGGTTCCGGGCAGGCCCTCATCTTGGCCGAGCCCCAGTACTCGCCGCACTTCGGGGGTCAATTGCACCTCGCAGGCCGCAGCCTCCTGGGGACGTTGAGGACAACGATCGTTGACATGATCAAATTTCTCCACGTTGTCCACGCTCTCGGGAACCGTGATTGACCGCAGCCCGTGCGGAGATACCCACGTCTTGGAGCCATCCGGGCAAGCGAAGACCTTCCAGCCAAGCGCGTGCTTGTACATCTGATGCTGCTTGCACAAGAGATGAGTGTTCTGCCGGGTAGTGTGGCCGCCCTGCCCATACGCTTCGATGTGATCAATTTCCGAACGATCGGGCAGGCGGCGGCAACCAGGGAAACCGCAATGCTGGTCGCGGTAACGCAGCAAATCGCGCAACCCCTGGGAAGGCCGATATTTCTTGGGCTCCACATCAATTGCGGCTCCCGTCCACGGGTCGGTCAGAACGCGCTGGAACGACGGAGCATCCGCGGCGATTTCCAACGCTACGCCGATTGGGATCGGCCCGTAACCTTCCAAATCAGCGAGGGCGCGAGCGGGATTCGCGAGCATTTCAATGGCTGGGATCGTGATGGCAACCCGTGGCTTCAGCGGCATGCCTTCCATTCCGGGCCAGCCATGCAGATACACGTCCGCAAGCACATCGGCTTCAACCTGCGTTTGCGTGCGCAGATCCTTGGAATCAGTGATCTGGGCGGCTGCCTGCTTTATCGAGTTGCGAATCGAATGGATGACATCAGCGCGGTGATGCAGCTGCAAGGTAGCCATGCCATTCTCCTCATTCCACACCTTGAGATTACGGGCTGCGAATGCGTTCTTCTGCCGGTTCTCTGCCGAATTGGGATTCATCCGGTCGTGAAAGCGACGGGCCCGCTGGTAGACGGTCTCGTCGCAGGCTGTTCTTGCCAGAGGCAGCAAATTTTCCTCCATGCGGCCGACCTGCTCCGGGGAAAGGTCTTGCGAGTATTTGACGATGTCGTGGGCGGCCTTAACGGTAATCTCACCTGCAGCGAGCGCGGCAAGGGTGGCTTTGCAGGCGTGGCGCAAGCCCTTGGCATGGAACATCCGCTTGCTGGCTTTACGGACGGATTCGCGCAATGCGACAGCTGACTCAGCTACGAAATTGGAGTTGATGACCTGCTCGCTGCCACGGTCTATGCCATAGTATTCGGCACTCTTGCTGGCTTCGGCTTCCTCGTCTGGGGTGTGGGCATGCTCGGTGGCAATCAGGTCATTGAAGGACGCGCTGACCTGCTCGACTCCGTCTGCCAGTAAAACGCAGATAGCGGCTTCAGCGCTGCTCATCAGGCGTTGGAGTTTCTTCAGGCGTTCCAATGCGTCTCCGGGCCCATCCACGGGGCCCGCATTGAATAGTTCGTCGGCAACCTGCTTGATGGGTCCGAAGAACAACTGGTGCTCGCGATGGGCGTCGAGCGCTGACGCTCTGTGCGACTCCATGCGGGTGCCCGGCGGGCGCAGTGGAAGGCGATGTTCATCGTCGTGATCGTCTAGATATGCGGGAATAGTCATAGTTAACGTTCGCGCAGATTATCGACAGTATCTTCTGGTTCGAAACCAATTGTGGATAAGTTCTAGAAAGTTTATACGAATGCGATTAAGCGTGATTCCGGCGCGAAAATCGCTAGATCAGGGAAGGCAGTAATGGGTGCCGTGCTAGTTGCTAGTTGCTAGTTGGATGCAGGGGGCGCGGCGGGCGGGTGAAGGCAGTTCGGATGCCAAAGGCTGCCATGGCTGCGAGTATGGCAAAGGCGAGGACGCTGGCCATGTACAGGGGTGCGGCTAGATCCGCGGCGGCATCGGCGTTCCAATCGGCAAAGGTGTCGCCCACCGAGTTCATATTGGCGAAGGAAGCGAAGAAATAAGCCGGTGCGCCTAAGGCAATGATCAGGCTCCAAGCTCCGATAGCCGCCCAGGCGGGCAGCTTGCGTCCGGCGGAAACTACCGGAACGAGCCAAGAAATGGCGAGGGCGGTTCCAGTGGCTGCGAAGACCCACCCTCCAAGCGAGTCGTAATTCTGGTCCATTGAGGCCATCTCGGAAATGGTTTCATCGAGGGAGAGTCCACTTGCTGCGGTCACGGCCCAATTGTTCATGAGCAGTGAGCCGTAAGCCGCGTAAGCCACGATCATGGCGAACCCGGAGATGGCTAGAAGTTTACACATGTCAGTAGCCTAACAGTGCACTAGTCAACTCGGTGGGATAACCAATACGCGTATGAGTTGCGCGTCCATGCTACTTCCTTGCGCGATCAAGCTGTCCTGAGGCCAGCTGCCTGTATTCCAGTGCAAGAATCCGTGAATCAGATGCCCTTAGTCGGTAAGGTGCATTATGTGCCGATCGGGAGCCCAAAGCGATCGCGCGAGCGATACCACCCAGCGCCGCAATGAGGCGCCAACCGTTAGAAGGAGACTAGGGATGATCTTCACCAAAAAAGGCGACGCCGCAGTTCTGGCCAAGCTCAGCACAGCTCCAGCACCCTATCGCGAGATTGCCGAACGGCTTCACGCCATAATCATGCAGAGCGCACCATCGCTGGAGCCGATCGTCCGCTGGGGACTTCCGTTTTACGTCCGGGATGGCAAAGACGTCTGCTACATCAAGCCTGACAAGGACTTCGTAGCTTTCGGTTTTGGAGAAGTCGTGAATCCTGCCTACGAGGAAGGCTCCCGCATGCATCCAGTTGCATGGACTATCACCTCGCTGGATTCTGCAACGGAAGACAGGATCCGGGACCTGGTGAAGAAGGCCGCGGGCTGATCCCGAGCAAGCTAGCTGGCCGCAAGATGAACAGTGCGCCCGCTGCAGGCAGCCGCATTGCCTGGAGTCCGTCCTCAAGTGCGCCGAAGGTCCCGGCAGCGTCATTGCTGTCGGGACCTTCCGCTTCGCGTCGGTAGTACTGAGGGCAAAAGCCTAGGCGGCAAGCATCGAGGTGCCGTGCTCCTCTTCTGGCATCCATCCGGTCCAGGCCCAGTGGTTCTGGGGTTCGCTGGCATCGGCAGATCGGTGCGCGATGGATTGGGGCTGGAACTTCCCGGCTGGATCGTTCAGTGTTGAAGTATTCATGCTGCGCTCCCATTGGATTGGCGGGTGTTCGCCCGTTCGTCGAGGTTCCGGGTACGGCAACGGCGGGGGTCCGGCCAATGCTGCCGGGACCCCCGCCGTGTTGAGGCGCGCTGGGGCTTACTTCACAGGGTCGAGCACGAAGTCGTAGGTGACCTGCTTGCCGTTGCCCGATGCTGCTGGCTGCACGTCGAGCATCAGTTCCGGCTTCACCGCGGTGGCGATGTCGTCGTCGTTGTGCGCATCGCCCGGGAAGTACAGCTGGGCGGTGAGCAGCTCGTGGCCCTCGGCGGAGACCTTCAGGTGCAGGTGCGCTGGGCGCCACGCGTGCCAGCCGGCGGCGGCGATCAGCTGGCCGCAGGCACCGTCGGTCGGGATCTGGTACGGGGCTGGCTGCATGGTGTTGATCTGGAAGTTGCCTTCCTCGTCAGCAATGAAGGTGCCGCGCAGGTTCCACTCGGGGATGCCAGGAGCGAACTGCGAGTAGAAGCCCTCTTCGTCTGCGTGCCACAGCTCGATCTTGGCGTTCTTCAGCGCCGAGCCGTCGGTGGAGCGGACCTGTCCCTGGAAGAGCAGGTTGGTGCCCTTCTCGTCCTCGCGCATCGAGATGGTGGCAGGGGTGTTCTGCGAAGGCGCTTCGGGCACGTAGTAAGGGCCTTCGATCGAGCCCTTGTTGCCTTCGCGGTGGTCGGTGGCGACCTCTTCCACCGAGTGCTCCAGCCACACGTCCAGGAACAATGGCCATTCGCCGTCGTCGCCAACCTTGATCAACCATGCCTTCAGGGCATTGAACTCGTCGTAGCTCACGCGTTCTTCGAGGATGATGTCGTTGGCGGCCTTGACGAGCTTGGAAGCAAGCATGTTCACGCGCTCGGTGGAGGTCGCGATGCTGCCGAGCTTGCCGGAGTTGCGGAAGCTGTCGGTGGCGGCGTTGCCGGACTTGGCTGCAGTTGCGTCTGCTGGAGTTTCAGTGGTCATGGTGACTCCCCTAAATTATGTGGTGTGGCGGATGCGGATCCATACTGTGACCCCCATCATCCCGGGTGATTGATATTCAATGTAGTGCAGCGTCTATGCCAAGTGAAATACTCATTTGGTGGTCATTGGAACGTTTTGAATATCAATGCTTGTGGGCTGGGACACGGAGGGAATCCGCCGGTCCGGAAAAGTCCTAGGCCAGCGAATTCGGATGCTTGGCCAGCGCGGTGACCTTGATCTTCATGTACGGGTACATCGGGAAGCCGCTGAGGATTTCGTGCAGTTCGTCGTTGGATTCGACGTTGTACAGCGAGTGGTTCGCGTACTCGCCGACCACGCGCCAGATGCCCTGCATCTTGCCGCTGCGCTGCAGGCTTGCGGAGTACTCCTTTTCCCGGGCCTGGAAGTCAGCGACTTGCTCATTGGTCAGGTGGTCCGGGAAAACAACGTCCATACGGGCGAGGAACAACATGGGGATCTCCTTTAGTTCGAGGTGGAAAGCACGTGGTCCTGGCGGTAGCGCGCCAGCTTGGATTCGTCGATGGCGGCGCCCACGCCGGGCACGGTGCGCACCGGAATGCGGCCGTTGACGATCTGCAGCGGCTCGGCGAGCAGGTCATCGGCCATGTCCAGGAAATTGGACAGTTCGCCGGCGCGGCGGCTGGTGGCTTCGAAGGCCGCGCCGAAGGTCACCGTGGCCAGCGAGCCGACCTGGGTGTCGATCTGGTTGCCCATGGTGACATCCACGCCCAGTCCGGTGCACAGGCCCAGGATTTCGGTGGCTTCGGTGAAGCCCGAGCGGGCGGTCTTGATGCAGATTGCGTTCGCGCCGCCGGAGAGCAGTTCGCGCGAGGCATCGCCCGCGGTGGGCGCGGACTCGTCGGCGACGATCGGGATCGGGGAGCGTTCGACCAGGCGGCGTCGGCTCATCGCTTCCTTGGCATCGCACGGCTCTTCGAGCATGGTCAGGCCAAGGCCCTCGGTCTGGCGCAGCACCTCCATGGACTCGTTCGCGCTCCAGCCGCGGTTGGCGTCCAGGTAGAGCTCCACGTCCTCGCCCAGCCCTTCGCGCAGCACGCGGCAGGCCTCGATGTCCAGGGCGAGCGGGCGGCGGCCGACCTTGAGCTTGAAGGTGGTGATGCCGTACTGCTCGCCGAAGCGCAGGGCCTCGTCGAGCAGCGCCTGGGCGGGCTTGAAGCCGAGCATGTGGCTCACGCGCATCGAGTCGGTGAAGCCGCCGAGCAGCTTGTGCACCGGCGTGCCCAGCGCCTGGCCGATGGCGTCCCAGACGGCGATGTCGATCGCGCCCTTGGCCACCTGGTTGTGGATGGTCCTATCCAGCACCTGGCGGATCTTGGCGCGGTCCATGATCTCCAGGCCGATCAGCTGCGGGGCGAAGACATCCTGCACGATCGCGACGATGGACTTCTGCGTCTCGCCGTAGGTGTACGGGCGCGGCGGGGCGTCGGCGGTGCCGATCACGCCTTCGTCGGTGTGCACGCGGATGAGCACGTGCTCGGCGGTGTGCACCTCGCCGCTGGCAAAGCGCAGCGGGTGGTTGTAGGGGATGGCGTAGGGGATTGTTTCAATCCGCTGGATTCGCATCGGGGTCCAGCCTTTCTAGGGGGTTGAGCAATGTGCAAAGTTCCAGGAAGTTGCGCACCAGCGCAGACTCGTTGCCGGCCTTCCAGGCGATCGCCAGGTCGACGGCCGGTGCGTTGCGCAGCGGCCGGAAGGTGATCCGGGTGCTGTGCGGCAGGTAGTGTGTGGTGGGCAGCAACCCGATGCCCAGGCCCGCGGCGACGAAGGTGAGCAGGGTGGAAGTCTCGCTGGCCACCTGCGCGATCTGCGGGGCGAAGCCCACTCGGCGGCAGGAGTCCATGATGATGTTGTTCACCGCGGAGGATGGCGGGTAGCAGATGAACTTCTCGCCAGCCAGCTGTTCCAGGTCCAGCTCATCGTGGGCGGCGAGCGGGTGGCCCAGCGGCAGCGCCACGGCCAGGTGGTCGCGGTCCAGCAGCATGTAGTCCACCTCGGTGCCGCGCACCGGCGGGCGCAGGATGGCCAGGTCCAGGCGTCCCTCGACCAGTCCCTCGACCATCTGCGGGGTGAGCATTTCGCCCTGCACATTCAGCTGCAGGCCCGGCATCTGCTGGGAGCTGGCTTCGATGAGCTTGGGCATGATGCGCGAGGTGGCGCTGCCGGTGGAACCCAGTCGCAGCACGCCCAGCGCGCCTTGGCCCACGGTGCGCACATCGCGGGAGAGCTGGTCGAGCTCTGCAAGCAGGATGCGCCCGCGGCGCAGCAGCAGCTCACCGGCGTTGGTCAGTTCCACCTTGCGCGTGGTGCGGATCAGCAGCTGGGTATCCAGGGTCTCTTCGAGCTGCTTGATCTGCTGGGAGAGCGGGGGCTGCGCGATATGCAGGCGCGCCGCTGCGCGGCCGAAATGGCGTTCTTCGGCGACGGCGACAAAGTAGCGAAGTAGTCTCGTGTCCATGGTGCTCCGATCGTCGGACCGCGCGTCGAATGCGCAGAAGACGCTTGCTGGCAACTCTAACGCGGCGGTCCAAGAGGGTGAAATACTTATTCTGGGTCGATTGAGAGTCTACAAGTATGAATGACTGGGCCGCACTGTATTCGACGATTGATTTACAGACCTGAATCATGCCGGGAGGCACTGGACTGCCACGGACCGCCACGGCCCCATGTCGCCACTTGGCCACCAGCATGGCTCCTTCCTGGCGCTT
The DNA here is from genome assembly GCF_053543575.1 of Glutamicibacter sp. AGC84. Classification (NCBI taxonomy): domain Bacteria; kingdom Bacillati; phylum Actinomycetota; class Actinomycetes; order Micrococcales; family Micrococcaceae; genus Glutamicibacter; species Glutamicibacter sp. AGC84. The sequence goes on along the minus strand of NZ_JBLVOC010000026.1, from coordinate 111,731 downwards.
GGCAGCGGGACAGCTCGCGGCTAGGGTGTGAATGTGACGCTGGGCACATGTTTCGTGTCCGCGCCAATTCCGACGAGGCGATCCATGAAGGGGTACGCAGATGAAGGCTTATGCCCAGGGCGAGAGCGGACCGCAGCTGATCGAAGAGACGATCGGAGCCAACTTCGAGCGCACTGCAGCCCGCTTCGGCCCGGCAGAAGCACTGGTTGAAGCGGCCAGCGGACGGCGTTGGTCATGGAGTGACCTGGATGCGCAGATCAACGCCCTGGCCAAGGGCCTGCTGGCCGCCGGCCTGGAGGCGGGAGACCGGGTGGGCATCTGGGCGCCTAACTGCGCGGAATGGGTATTCGCGCAATACGCCACCGCGAAGATCGGCGTCATCCTGGTCAACGTCAATCCTGCCTACCGCACCCACGAATACGCCTACGCGGTCAACCACTCCGGGGTGCGCCTGCTGCTGGCGGTCTCCGAATTCAAGACCAGCAACTACCGTTCGATGGTGGAGGCGACCCGCGCCGACACCCCGAGCCTCGAACGCGTGGTCTACGTGGACACCGGGGACTTCGCGCAATTGCTGGCCGAGGGCGAGCAGGTCAGCGACGAGGAGCTGGCCCGGCATCTGGCGGCCACCAAGCCCGGGGATCCGATCAACATCCAGTACACCTCGGGCACCACCGGCTACCCCAAGGGCGCGGTGCTCAGCCACCGCAACATCCTGAATAACGGCTACCAGGTCACCGGCATGATCGACCTGGACGAGCATGACCGGCTGTGCATCCCGGTGCCGTTCTACCACTGCTTCGGCATGGTGATGGGCAACCTGGGCTGCACCTCCCGGGGCGCGACCATCGTCATCCCGGCCCCGGGCTTCGACGCCGACACCACGCTGCGGGTAGTGGCGGAGGAGAAGTGCACGGGCCTGTACGGGGTGCCCACGATGTTCATCGCCATGCAGAACCTGCCCAATTTCAAGGTCTTCGACCTCTCGTCGCTGCGCACCGGCATCATGGCCGGATCCATCTGCCCGGTCGAGGTGATGCGCCGCTGCATCGACGAGATGGGCATGGACGGGGTGTCCATTGCCTACGGCATGACCGAGACCTCGCCGGTCTCCTGCCAGACCCGCAGCGACGACGATATCGAGCGCCGCACCTCCACCATCGGCCGGGTGCACCCGCATGTGGAAATCAAGGTGGTGGACCCGGTGAGCGGCGAAACCCTGCAGCGCGGGGAAACCGGCGAATACTGCACCCGCGGCTACTCGGTGATGCTCGGCTACTGGAACGACGAAGACAAGACCCGGGCGGCCATCGACGACGAGGGCTGGATGCACACCGGCGACTTGGCGGTGATGCGCGAGGACGGGTACTGCACCATCGTGGGCCGCATCAAGGACATGGTGATCCGCGGCGGGGAGAACATCTACCCGGCGGAAATCGAGGAATTCCTCTACAAGCATCCGGATATCGAGGACGTGCAGGTGATCGGGGTGCCCGATGAGAAGTACGGCGAGGCGATCTGCGCCTGCATCCGCATGAGGGACGGCCGCGAACCCCTGGACGTCGCGGCCATCGGCGAATACTGCACCGGGCATCTGGCGCATTACAAGATCCCCGCCTACGTGCAGATCCTGCAGGATTTCCCGACCACCGTCACCGGGAAGATCCGCAAGAACCAGCTGCGCGAGGATGCGGCGAAAGTGCTCGAACTGTAGCCAAATGCCACCAGGCAGGGGCGCAAGGCACAGCGTTGCTTTGGGTGGAGGTGACCTTGGACATAAATACTGCGTCGATGATTTTTCCGACTGCTAGTTTTCCAAGTAGCTTGCCTTGGGCAAGCCTGGCATGATTCGCTGATCCAGATCAGGTCCAGGCCAGGGGTTGCCAAGGAATCCGAACGTGAATGGGGCGCGTACTTGCAGAAACATTTCAGCCGCTTAGTGGGCATCGCTGTCATTTTGATCGTCGTTCTCGCGGCCTCGCTCTTGGCCTGGGCGTTGAGCATGAGCGGGAAGCCTGCGCTGATGTGGAACCCGATCGAGGTCCATATCGGAAAACTCTGGACTACTTTCTACAGCACCGAGCTGCCGGATCTGTCCATCCTCGCTTTCGCCGTCGCCGCAGCAGTCTTCCTGGTGCTGCTGGTGGTCCTGGGCGAACGCTTTGTCACCTGGCGCTATCGCCGGACGCCGATCCAGAAATCGAGCCGGCCGCTGGCGCCCAAGGCGGTGATGGCCCGGACGCGGGGCATCTACGCCGGGCCGGTCACCGTGACCGTGCTGATCCCGGCCCACAATGAAGAAGCCTCCCTGCCGTACACGCTGAAAGCACTGGAGGAGCAGAGCTTTGCTCCCTCGCGCATCATCGTGGTTGCCGACAACTGCACCGACCGGACCGTGCAAGTTGCCCGCGAGCACGGGGTCGAGGTGTTCGAATCGGTGGAGAACAAGCACAAGAAGGGCGGCGCGCTGAACCAGGCGCTGCACTCGATCCTGCCCGGGATGGGCGATAACGACTGCGTCATGGTGATGGATGCCGACAGCCAGATCGGCGCGGACTTCCTGGCAACCGCCCGGGACCGCTTCACCTGGGACCGCGCGCTGATGTCCGTGGGCGGGCTGTTCCACGGCGAAGAGGGCCATGGGCTGATCGGCCAGTTCCAGCGCAATGAGTACACCCGTTACCAACGCGAAATCAGCCGTCGCGACGGCCGGGTCTTCGTGCTGACCGGAACGGCCTCGGTATTCCGCGCGACGGCCCTGCGCGAAGTGGCTGCGGCACGCGGAAGCATGCTGCCGGGCACCTACGGCGAGGTCTACGACACGGCGGCTTTGACCGAAGACAACGAACTGACCATCGCGCTGAAAACCCTCGGCGCGCTGACCACATCGCCGCAGGACTGCACGGTGGTCACCGAGCTGATGCCCAACTGGAAGATGCTGTGGGCGCAGCGGCTGCGTTGGCAGCGCGGCGCCTTGGAGAACCTGGGCGCGTACGGAGTCACCCCGCAGACCACGCGGTACTGGGCCCAGCAGATCGGCATCGGCTACGGCGTGATCGCGCTGTTCAGCTATTTCGCGCTGATGATCATCATGCTGGTCTCCATGGACAACTGGGTGTGGTTCCCCTTCTGGATGCTGCTTGGAGCGCTCTTCGCTGTCGAGCGCGTGGTCACGGTCTGGCACGGCGGCTGGAAAGCCAGGATCATCGCCGCGCTGGTGATTCCGGAATTGGTCTATGACGCCTTCCTGGACCTTGCGTTCCTCAAGGGCGTAGGGGATATCGCGTTTGCCCGGAGCGCGGATTGGAAGCACGTCGACCACGCGGGCGCCGCACGTAAGGAAAGCACCTCATGATGAATCACCTCGTCCAGATTCCACATGGAATCATTCTTCCCGAGAGCGTTCTGCTCAGTGATTGGTTCGCGGTGCTCGCTTCGTTCGTCGCGATCAACACCGTGCTCTATCTGGTCCTGGGACTGGCCAAGCTGCTGCCGGTGATCCGGATCCGCAGCTCGCGGGGACGGGAACGGCGCTCAGAAACCCGGAATATCGATCCCGAGGCGTCCGTGTAGCTCATGCATCGCAGCTGGCAACCCCGCAAGCTCTATGCCCGGGCTGAAATAGAAGCCCTGCGCATAGTCGAAGTCCAGCTTCCGGGCCAGATCCAGATGTTCACCGGTTTCGATCCCCTCGACCAGAGTTCTGGCACCGATCTCGCGGGCAGCGGCCAGCAGGATGTCAACGTGTTCGCGAGCCTGCGTCGATGCCAGGTAGCGGATGAAAAGCGAACGGTCCAGCTTCACAATGTGCGGCTTCAGCCGGAGGATGCGCCCCCGCGTTGCATAGCCGATGCCGGCATCGTCAACCAGCAGCAGGCAGCCGAGCTCATCTGCATGGATGCGGGCGGCATCGCAAACTTCCGGCGCGGACTGCTCGTGCAGTTCCAGGCCCCAGAGCAGCCGGGGATCGAGTGCCGGCTCTGAGTGCGCGAACGCCCTGATCGCTGGACCCGAAGCATTCATGGTGAGCAGCAGCCCGTCGGGCAGGCCTTGGCTGGATTCGACAATGCGCTCCAGGGCGCGAAGCTCAAGTTCTACCAGGTTGCCTTCGGTCCGGGCCGCGGAGAAATGCTCGTCAGGGCTGCGCCCGTCGCTGAAGCGCGCCAGTGCCTCGAAACCCAGCAGCGTTGTGGAACGCAGGTTGATCAATGGCTGGAATACGAACTTCATGGACTACCTAACCTGGCGGTATGGGCTGGCAACTTGATTGCTGATTAGGCTGTTGCTACGAATGAGATCTTACCGCGCCACTGGCCGGGATCACGCGGTTAAGATGAATTTAAGAGAAAGCGGGTGATGGCATGCCGAGGACAATGGATCGGCGGTCAAACGACGACGGAATTTGGTGGAGCCGGTTCCTGCCAGCCAGGCTCCGCCGCATCAAGCGATTGGAAGTGGCTGTCACAGGGATGGTGACAGTTTTCCTGCTGCTTTTCTATGTGGTCAACCTGGGCAATGATTTCAGCTCTCCGCTCTTCCAGAAGCTGGCGGTAGCCAGGGTTGCCGGGGCGCTGGGGCTGGTGATCGCCGTGTGGTGGATGCTGGATCGTTTTCCGTTGTGGATCGCCTATCTCGGGGCCTTGGCCGAACTCTCGGCCTTCGTGGTCTTCGTGGGTTTTTCGCTCAACCATGAGCAGATCGTCTTCAGGCTCCAGGAATTTCCGCTCATCGCACTGTACATGTCGTGGCTCTTTCCCCCGGCCGTCACCCGGTGGACCATCTACCCGATCATGGCTTTCACGATTCCCTACTCGGTGTTCTCCGGCCCTGCTGTGGGCACCGAGCACCAAAGCGGGCTGTTGAACGTGCTGAGCTTGGTCTTCTTCACCGTCGCCGGGGTGTTCGTCGGCCACTACGTCAAGCGCCGGTTCCGCCAGCAAACCCAGATCGACGCATTGACCGGGGCCTTGAACCGCGTCGGGCTGGCCGTGCGCGGCGATGCCGCCTTGCTCTCCTCCCGGAAATACCGCAGGCCCCTGGCTGTGGCGCTGCTGGACCTGGACGGATTCAAGGAGATCAACGACCAAGGCGGCCACGAAGCCGGGGATCTTGCCTTGAAGCAACTGGTACGGCATCTGCGCAGCGTGACGCGTGCCGGGGACCTGGTCAGCCGCTTGGGCGGCGATGAATTCGTGCTGGTTTTCCCTAATACGACCCGTGGCCAGGCTCAGGTGCTGATGGAGCGCATCGAGTGTTCATCGCCGCTGGCGTGGAGTTTCGGAACGGCAGAAGCCCGCACGGATGACAACTTGAGCACGATGATTCTCCGTGCCGACCGGGACATGTACTCCTCCAAGCGCCTGCGGACGGCCGAACGCGGGAAGAGCGCGGAGGGAAGCTGAGCTCCGTGCCCTAGTTCAGCTTCCCGCCCAGGCGGTCCTGCATCTTCTGGCTGGCCTCGTTCAGGCCGCGGATTTCCACGGTTTTCCCGTAGTTCTGGTACTTGGTGCGGATCGAGTCCAGGGCGGCGATGGTCGAGGCGTCCCACAGGTGCGAATCGGACATGTCGATGATGACCTTCTCGGGGTCCTGCGCGTAGTCGAACTGGGTGTACAGGTCGTTCGAGGAGGCGAAGAACAGTTCGCCGTTGACCTTGTACACGGCGGCATCCGGGGTTGCGCTGCGATCCACGGTGACCATATGCGCCACGCGATTGGCGAAAAGCACCATCGCCGAGAGGATGCCCGCCCCCACGCCGATGGCCAGGTTGCTGGTGATCACGGTGAGCGCCACGGTGATGGCCATGACGAAGGTTTCGCTCTTGGGCATCATCTTCAGCGTGCTCGGTCGGATGGAATGCCAGTCGAAGGTGGTCGCCGAAACCACGATCATCACCGCCACCAGGGCCGCCATCGGAATCTGCGCGACAATGTCGCCGAGCAGCACCGCGAGCAGCAGCATGAAGATGCCGGCGAAGGCGGTGGAGATGCGGGTGCGCCCGCCGGAGACCTTCACGCCCACCATGGTCTGGCCGATCATCGCGCAGCCGCAGATGCCGCCGAAGAAGCCGGTGACGATATTCGCGGTGCCCTGTGCCCAGGACTCGCGGGTCTTGCTTGACGGGGTATCGGTGATGTCATCGACCAGCTTGGCGGTCAGCAGCGATTCGAGCAGCCCCACGAAGGCCACCGCGATCGCGTAGGGCGCGATGATCTGCAGGGTCTCCAGGTCCAGCGGCACCCCGGGCAGGTGGAAGATCGGCAGCGAATCAGGCAGTTCGCCCTTGCCGCCCACGGTCGGAACGGCGACCTTGGCAAAGATGGTGATCGCGGTGAGCACCACGATGGCGATCAGCGGAGCCGGAACCGCCTTGGTGATCTTCGGGAAGAAGCACACGATGGCCACGCCCAGGATCACCAGCGGGTAGACCATCCACGGGACATTGCGCAGCTCGGGCATCTGCGCCCAGAAAATCGAGATGGCCAGGCCGTTGACGAAGCCGATCATCACCTGGCGCGGGATGAAGCGCAGCAGCTTGGCCACGCCCAGCAGCGCCAGTGATACCTGGATGATGCCGGCCAGGACCACCGTGGCGAAGAGATACTCCACCCCGTGGGTGCGCACCAGCGGTGCGACCACCAGCGCCACCGCGCCGGCAGCTGCCGAAATCATCGCCGGGCGCCCGCCGGTGATCGCGATGACCACCGACATCGTGAAGGACGCGAAGATGCCCACGCGCGGGTCGACTCCGGCGATCACGGTGAAAGCGATGACCTCGGGGATCAGTGCCAGGGAGACTACCAGGCCGGCGAGCAGCTCTGTCTTGAGCAATCGCGGGGACTTCAGGGTGCGCAGCACCGACTGTCGTTGCAGGGGCGTCAGTTCAGCGGTCGCGGTACTCACCGGGGCTCCGTTTCGTCAGATGTCCCAGGGAAGGGAAATTGGGAACCCGTCTACGTTATCGCACCTATGCCCGATTGGGCTCAGGGCTGCAGATCGGACGCAGGCGCTGACCGTCATTCGGGAGGTACGCGCTCGCCGGTTGGGAGAATGAACAGATTGCTCAACAGTCAGAGCCCAGGCCTGGTACTCTCCACGAGGTCTTTACTGAGAAAGCACCGTTTCCTGCCAAATTACGCTGCGGAGCCAATCAATCCACGGTGGGTTGTGGTTACGACTACTGAATGTTCCTATCGACGAGATTTCCATTCCGCTGTCGAAGTTTCGTGGTGACGAGCGGTGCATGCTCGAATCCACATGGAGGAAGGTCGGTACTTTGTTCGCACGGATTTCATCAGTGCTGCGCGGTCCTGCGAATCGTTACTTTGGTGCCGGTGAGGGGTGAATATCAAAATTGCCGTCACAACCCTGCTGTGGGTCTAAGTCGGAGAAATTGAAGCGCACGGTAGGCACAGCCAACTTATTTAACTGCTGAACCAGATCGTATGGCCTCCATCGGCATGCCACATGACCGGAGGCCAAATGCAGTGTCTGAATCACAATATTGAATTGTAGGCTCGATGGCTCGTCTGCTGGTCTGACAGTCGGTTGCATGAGCAATGCTGAAAATTTCAGCGATGTTCGGTACGGGTCAACCTGTCTCCTTTGGTGCGGCCATCATCACGCTGAGAAGCCACGCCTGGTTTGCCCCCTTTTCACGTTTGGCAACGTCACATACTGGCGTAAGGAACTGGATGCTTATCACAAAAGCTCGCCGACACCGCGAAGGTTTATTTCACCGAGGCTGACTCTGTGCAGATATTGACCCGGTGCTTCTTGCTCAGCGGTGTCCCGACTGCAATATAGGCCTGTAGGCTGTGGGGACTCCATGATTCCGAAGATTGGATTCCCATCGCCATCCTCGTCGTACGGCAATAAAGTAGTATGCGTGAGATACAGAATGCCGCCCCCTGTCAGTTCCATGCCTTCAGTATTCTGGACCTTCCGAGCTTCCCAGCTGACTTGAGTTTCTGGGTACTTTTCCTGAATCTCATAGCATTCACGCTCACTGGCCACGATCGCAATTATTGGCTCTATGTGTTCTAGATCTGGAAACGGGCTGGGTTGTTTACCGTAGACAACGAAAACCATCAGTTCCTCTGAATATTTCGATCTAAGACGATTCTTGATTTTTGTCAGGATATTGCTTAGAGGCGGCATCGAACCCCCTTCTGCACAGGAGCATAAGCATCAGCATAGTAAGTCTTGCCATTGTAGACAATTGTTCCGAGGGTGCGACCTGACCAAGTGGTCGTTTTTGCAGATTTACATGTCAGCGCGTGATTTGTCTGCTGGAAGACAGTCGGGTAGTAGGTGCCATTATGTTTACCAGCTTTTATCTTTTGGGCTGGCTGGCCAATCGCGCGACCACCCTTGACCCACCACGCAAGCTGCTTAAAACGTGCCTGGGAAGAATGGTGGATCGCAGTGACTTTCTTGGTGCAATAGGTAGTGGATTTGAAGCCACCCGTCTCGTGCTTCCCGGATTTTCTGGTGTGAAAACCTTCGGCCACGATCTTGCAAGGCCCATAGTTAACCTTTGCCATGGTCCCCACGTTGAATCCCGCTTGACGCAGTTCATCCATCATGTTCATTTTGGCTACTGCTTCGGCAGGTGATGCCGCTTCAATGTAGTTGGATTCTGCAGAGGTCTTTTCGGAGAAAAAATCTTTCGTTGAAAGGGCGTATTCCGAGGACTGCTGCAACGTGTAGGTTCCGCCAACCGGAGTTTAAACAGCTTGCGCCGTCCCTGGCGATACAGTCACCAAAGACAATGCAAGGGGTAATGCGACAAAGGAAAATTTCATCATTATGGTCTAAGTTGAATATTAAACATTTAGATATGAATGGGACGTTTTTATTATCGATAGTAGTGTAACCGATTTTCGAGAATCTACCATTGGTCCAAGTCCGCACATGGAATTTAGGTTCCACGGCCGCGGGGTGCGGTTATTAGGAACTTTGGCCATTCTGATACCCCTGGTAGCCCTGATCGCAGCTCTCCTTCCATGCCGTAATCATGATGCCCAAATTCTCCTTCGCACGGTCGATGCCGTTGGTTACGAGATCTTGGGCCGCGCCTTCGTATTTCTCGATGGTTAGACATAAGGTTCTGCTTACAAGGAGCCCATAACCGTCAGCCGGAGCTGCGATATAGGAGTCAAGCGAAATTAATAGTCACAATTCAGTCACTCCGGATGTTTTAAGCCCGACGTTAATGCATATAGGACAGGCTCGACTTAGCCCCTCAGCCGACCGATTCACATCGGGGTCACTAAATCAGGTCGCAGATGGCACCTAGATCGTAAGACTTGTGGACGGACCAGGCTGTTGCCGAGGACCGCGGATAAAAGTATTGAGAAATTCAGGACATGATAGCCCCGGGGGGCGAATCGGGGTTAGATTCACGAACGACTTTCAATGCCAAAATGTATACCCTTTTCGATATGTCCATCCATGAAAGCGTGTGTGAGCGGAGCCAAAAGTTGCAGGTGAGCGAGCTGCGATCGACCGGAACAAGTGTTTGCCGAACGTGGGGTATCGTCATGGTAAGTAGTGCCTCCGAGGTGGAACAAGGGCAAGGCGCTATTGAGGCCAGAGGGCGGGTCGTTGATCCAATCTGTTCAATAAAGGGCGAGTAGCTCTGTAGGGCAACTCACTTAAAGTGGGCACCCAACTACCCGACTATCCGCCGGCCGGTTAAAATCGTAACCCCGGCGAATTGCTTTGCCGGGGTTACTCGATCATCACTCGCACCTTCATGAGGTATTTACCACTGTAGGGTGCAAAGCTATGCCGGCGCTGAGCGCCAACTGCAGGTTTGGGGAATTGCTTCAACTCCATGAGGGCGGGCCGCAGGGCCGGCGGACTGCTGGACACGAGCAAAAAGGTTTTGGATACAGAAACTGGCACTGTCGCAAGACCGACAGTGCCAGTTTCTACGTCATCACTCGCACCTTCATGAGGTACTTAATACTCTAAGTTGGCATTCTGTGGATGCGGTAAGCATGCACTGCGCGTAGGCCATGGATCCCTGGAGGTGAACTAGATCTTCTCCGGGGCGGGCTTGGCCAGTGCCGGGATGCACAGGGCGATCAACCCCGCCAGCAAGGAGATTCCCGCACCGAGCCACAGGGTCATGTGGAACCCGGCTTCGGAGGGCAGCACCGTGCCGTGGAAGTCGGTGGTCATCTGGGCCAAAACCAGGCCAATCACTGCCGCACCCGAGGTGGTGCCCAGCGAACGCATCAGGGTGTTGAAGCCGTTGGCGGCACCGGTTTCGCTGCGTGGCACTGCGCCCATGATGATGGCTGGCATTGCGCCGTAGGCCAGGGCCACGCCAGAGTTGATGACCAGGCTGGTGATCAGCAGGCCCCAGAGGCTGCCCATGCCAATCTGGCCTACCGCGTAGCCAGCGGACATGATGAAAATACCCAGCACCAGGGTGAACTTTGGGCCCTTGGCGCTGGTCAGTCGACCGCCCACAGGGGAGAGGAAGAGCATCATCAGGCCGGCTGGAGCCATCCAGAGGCCGGCGGCCAGTACGCTCTGCCCCAGTCCGTAGCCTGCCTCGGTAGGCATCTGCAGGATCTGCGGCATCACCAGCGAGCTGGAATACATGCCGAAGCCCACGAAGATCGAGGCGATATTGGTCAACAGCACCCGGGGTATTGCGGCGGTGCGCAGGTCCACCAGCGGTGCACTGGTGCGTAGTTCCCATACTCCCCACAGCAGGAAGACGATGACCGCGCCGATCAGCAGGCTCAGTACCAGCGGGGAAGCCCAGCCCCAGGTGGAGCCCTTGGAAACGCCGAGCATCAGGGCGATCAAGCCGATGGCCAGGCCGATGGCACCAAGCCAATCGAAGCGGGTTTTCGCGCCGATGGTTGGAATTGCCGGAATGAACTTCAAGATCAGTGCGGCCACCACAACGGTAATCGCCGAACCGAAGAAGAACAGCACGCGCCAGGAAGAGAACTCGATCAGCGCTGCGGAGAGCGGCAGGCCGATCGCACCGCCCACACCAAGGGTGGCTGAAACCGTGGCGATGGCTGCCGGCAGATGCGCCTTATCCACGAGGTCGCGCAACATTGCGATACCCAGAGGGATCATGCCTGAACCAAAGCCTTGCAAGGCCCGGCCGATGATCATGACGGTGACATTTGGTGCCAGGGCACAGATGATTCCACCGAGGATCAGCGGGATGGCCAGGATCAGGATCATTCGGCGTTTGCCGAACATATCACCGAGACGACCGGAAATCGGCATCACTACGGCAGCTGCCAGCAGGGTCGCGGTGATGATCCATGCGGTGTTATCCGGTGAGGTGCTGAAGATTACAGGCAGCTGGGGGGATCAGTGGGGCAACCATCGTCTGGGTGAGCGATGAGGCGATGCCTGCCGTGGCGAGGATGCCGACGGCGAGTCCGGATTTCGGATGTCCGGTGGGGGTGGGGTTGGGCACAAGAGCCTTCCGGGATAAATGTGTAAGCTACATACTGTATGTATTTTACACATTGGAGAAGTTCGGAATGAAGCGCCATCTGGAACAGATCGAATACGAGCAGCTCATGCTCAGCCGCTACACCATCGCGCAGCAGCGCCAGTTCGGTGGTGTCGATCGCAGCGTGTACCTGCTGATGAGTCGCATTCAGGCCCAGGGTCCGCTGAGTATCGCGGAACTAAGCCACGGGCTGAGGTTGGACAACTCCACCCTGCAACGCCAGGTAACCCATGGAATCGACGATGGCTACCTAGAACGCATCGCAGATCCCGATGGCCATATTGCGCGTAAGATCACGCTGACCGACCTGGGGTTGGCGAAGCTGGAGCATGCCCGCGAAGTAACCCTCCATGCCCTGGATCGAATCCTGAATGAGTGGGAGGCTGAGGATGTTGAGCAGTTCGCCGGCTACCTGCAGCGCTTCAACGCTTCCATCGAGGAGTACCGCGACTCCCAGCGGGACTAATCACGAACTCGGTTAAAGAAAGATTCCCGCCGGGCAATATCCGACGGGAATCCTTACGATCATCACTCGCACCTTCAAGAGGTGTTCTAAACTCTAATGCCGCTTTCTGTGCCATTCCTTTGGCAGAGCTAGCTATTAGCGATGCACTTGAAAAGCATCTGCGAGCCAGACAAATGCACATAAGCAGGCCCCGAACTTCGCTCGAACTACAGTCAAAAGACCATAGGTGCAGGTCTCAAGAGTGCCTAGGCTGATGGGTATGACTTCAACCCAGCATTCGATGCCCTGCAAGGTGGCCATTGTGCCCGACTCCTTCAAGGGAAGTGCCCGCGCCAGCGGGGTAGCCGCGGCCTTGGCACGAGGCTTCAGCAAGGGTGCGGCTAGCCGGTCGCGGGCGGTCGAGATTACCGCGGTGCCCTTCGCCGACGGCGGCGAGGGAACCCTTGAAGCGTTGATCGACACCTGGGGGACCGAGGCGATCGCACTGGAGACCACCGACGCCTTGGGGCGCCCGGTCACCTCCCGGCTGGGGCTTTCGGCCGACGGGAAAATCGCGGTGGTGGAAGCGGCCGAAGCAGCCGGGTTGCCGCAGGTGAGCGACGTGCCACGGCAACCACTGGATGCCACTACCTATGGGTTGGGCACACTGGTATCTCACGCGCTGGACCTAGGGGTCGCCCGGATCATCCTGTGCCTAGGCGGTTCAGCAACCACCGATGGCGGAACGGGTTTGCTCAGCGCACTGGGCGCAAAATTCTTGGACGCCAACGGGGAGCAGCTTCCCGCAGGGGGCGGGGCACTGAACCAGCTGTCGCGGATCGACGTTTCGCAGCTGGATGCCCGGGCCGGGCAGGTTAACTGGCAAATCGCCTGCGATGTCACCAACCCGCTACTGGGCGCCAAGGGTGCGGCTGCGATCTTCGGTCCGCAAAAGGGCGCCAGTGAAAATGATGTCCAGATTCTGGATCAGGGGTTGGCGCAACTGGCCGATGTTTTGGAAGCCAATACCGGCCGGGCACTGCGTGAGCAGCCGGGCATGGGGGCTGCCGGCGGGATTGCGGTGAGCCTAGGGTCCTACTTCGAGGTGGAGCTGGTGCCGGGCTGGGATTTGGTGGCCAAGGTACTTGGTGCCCATGAAATTCTGGCCGACGCTGACCTGGTGATCACCGGTGAAGGCCGGCTGGATGCGCAATCCTTGGACGGCAAGGTAGTTTCCGGGGTGCTGCAGGCTGCCGGTGAACAGGCCGAGGTGATCGTGGTGGCCGGTTCGGTGCAGCTGTCCGATGAGCAGCTGGAGGCCTCGGGAATCCTGGCCGCGTACTCGATTGCGCCAGGTCCGGCCACGCTGGCAGAACTTTCAGCAAACACCATGGAGCTAGCCGAGCGCACAGCTTTCAGCGTGGCCCGAACCTTCCTGCGCTAGGCGCTAGAAAATATCCAGCTTGAGCAGGCCGGCATCCAGAATAATCTTGGCCGAAGCCTCATAGTGGGTTCGCAAGCGCGCAGCCAAGGCAGGTGCATCCCGATCAAGTGCCGCCTGCAGCAGGGCCTCATGCTCGGCCTCAACATTTCGGTGCGTGGCACCCTGCGAAGCGGCCGCCCAACGCCGGTAGAGCAAGGTGGAATTGGCCAGGTTGGCCGACAGCTCAAGGATCGGCGGGCAGGCGCATGGAGCCAGCAGCAGCTGATGGAAATCGCGGTGCGCCTTACCCCATTCAGGGGTGAACTGCTCCGGGTTATCTTGTTGCCGGCGCGGCGCCTTGGACAGCCTGTAATGCGTGGCAATCAGCGCGGACTCCCACTCCAGATCCCCGCGGGCGATGGCTAGGTTGACCGCCAATTCCTCGGTGACACAGCGCAGCTCGGTCTGATCCTGCAACTGCTGCAGGTTCAGCTCCGGTACGAAAAATCCGCGGTTGGGGATCGCCGCCACCAAACCCTCACCGGAAAGCCGGGTGAGGGATTCGCGGATAACGGTGGTGCTGGTGGAAAAACGCTGGGCCAGATGCGGGGGAGCAAGGCGCTCGCCGGGCATCCACGCGCCATCAAGGATGGCTTCGCGGATGCCGGACAGGGCAGCTTCTGCTGGCCTAGCCACGAGTTCCTTGCTTGGCGGCACCGAAGGTGCGCAGCACGGTGGCCTTGGCGCTGAGCGCTTCCAGAAGTTGGTCGACCTCGCGTGCTGGTGCAATGCCTGCTACATAGTAGTCTGGACGCACCAGCAGTACGGTACCGGTGGCGGTATCGAAGACACGGTTGATGTCCTTGGCCCTCACGCTATCGCCGTCCTGATTGGTGAAGACCAGCTGGGATCCGGCAGCCACCTCAATGGTGTTCCAGCCGGCCGACAGCAGCTCGTCGAGCATCACAGTGGCGCCATTGACCTCAAGGTTTGGCTGCGGAAGCATGCGACCGGCAAAGTTCTGGGCCAGGTGCGGAACCCCGGAAACCGGTGCGGCGACGGTGCCGGTGGTGTAGTGAGGCTGCTTGAGGAAGCGCATGCCGGTTAGCCAGCGGTTCAGCGGTGGGATGATGCGGGTGCTGGTGACCACGGCATCGCGCACGCGGGTGATCACGGGGTTGGTGTTCATCACTACCCAGCCGATGCGCTTGGAAAGCTTGACCATTTCCTCGGCATGCGGGCGACGCTCGGTTTCGTAGTCATTGATGAGCACTTCGCTTGCTTCACCCTTGATGACCGCGGCCAGGCGCCAGGCAGCACCCACGGCGTCGCGGATGCCGGCGTTCAGCCCCTGCCCGGCGAAGGGCGGCATCAGGTGCGCGGCGTCGCCGGCCAACAGGATGCGTCCCTTGCGGTAGGTGTCGGCGATGCGCTGGTGTGCGGTGTAGACCGCGGCGCGGCGTACGGAGACCACGTTGGTGTCCTGGAATGGTGCGACCAGGGCGGTGATGGATTCGGGGGTGATCATCGCGTCGCCATCTTCGTGATCGAAGAGCATGAATTCATAGCGGCGGCGGCCACCGACCCCGGGGACCACTACGGCCGGGCGCTGCCCGTTGCAGTGGAAGGACGCGAAAGGTTCGGGGTTGCCGGGCACATCCAGCAGATCCACCACGATCCAGCGTTCGGTTTGGGTGGAACCCTGCAGGCCGATGCCCAGTTCGCGGCGGGTGAAGGAGCGACCGCCGTCGCAGGCAAGTACCCATTTGGCTTTGAACTCGAGGGCGGTTTCTTCGCCTTCTGCTACTGCGTAGGGGTTCTGCCCGGTGTCTGCTGCCTTGGAGCCGTTGAATCCGGTGGTGGCTTCGCCGGTGCGGGTGGCGTGCACGATCACGTGGTCGGCATGCTGTTCGATCCTGGTGGCCGCGGTGGCGTAGTGCAGGCCCAGGTTCTGGCGCAGTGTGGCGGCCTCGTAGAGCAGGCCTTCCATGATTGGCTGGTCGAACTGGCTCTTGCCGGGCTGGCCTAGGCGGGGTGTGCCGGGGCGAACGTCGGCAATGACCTTGCCGCCCAGGCCGAAGTAGCGGGCACCGGTGTCCATGAGCATCTGCGGTCCCAGCTCATCCATGATTCCCAGGTGCGCCATGACGCGCAGGGTTTCATCGGTGGCGCTGATGGCACGTGGCTCATCGCCACTGCCCGGGTTCTTCTCGATCAATGCAACCTGCAGGCCGGTATCTGCCAGCAGGTTGGCGGCGGTCAGGCCGGTGGGACCCGAGCCGATGACCAGGACGTCGATTTCATGAGACTGTGCCACTGCCCGCTACTTCCTTTGTGCTTCGTGTATTAACAGTGCGCGGCTGCGCGTCAGGCGGTGGCGCCGGCGGTGGCCTGTGCGCCGGCCAGCAGCGTAGCCTCGTCGGCCACGGTGTTGCGCAGGATGCCCAGGCCGGTGATCTCGACCTCGACGACGTCGCCGTGGTTGATCAGGCCCTCTGGACCGTAGAACAGGCCCACTCCGCCCGGGGTGCCGGTGACGATCACGTCGCCCGGGTTCAGCTGGGTGAAGCCGGTGACGTAGTTGATCAGGGTGGGGATGTCGAAGACCAGGTTGGATACTGGGGCGTTCTGGCGCACTTCGCCGTTCACGCGGGTTTCCAGTACGGCGGTGGTGATGTCGCCCAGATCGGCTGCGGGAACCAGGTACGGTCCGAAGCCGCCGGTGCCCGGGAAGTTCTTGCCCGGGATCCACTGGCTGGCGGCCTTCTGCCAGTCGCGCACCGAGAAGTCGTTGTAGCAGGCGTAGCCGGCGATGTGCTCCCACGCGTCTTCCTTCTCCACGTGGAAGGCTTCCTTGGAGATGACCAGGGCCATTTCGCCCTCGTAGTCGAACTTGGTGGTGGAAGTCGGCTTGACCGCAGGAGCCAGGTGGCCCATCTGCGAGTCGGCGAAGCGGGTGAAGACGGTCGGTGCGGTCTGCCCGGTCTTGCCCGACTCTTCCTGGTGGGCCAGGTAGTTCACGCCGATGCAGATGATCTTGCCCGGGTTGGTCACCGAGGGCAGGAAGTCGATCTCGGCCTCGGCAATGGTTGGCGCGCCGGACAGGTCCAGCTGGGTGCCGAAGATGCCCTTTTCGATCGCGTCGCGGGTATTGGCGGCCAGGTTCTTGCCGGTGGGGCCCAAGTCGTAGACGGTGCCGTCGATGGACACGCCCCAGGTTTCGGTGCCGTCAGCTGCCTTGAAGGATACGTACTGCATGGTGGTGCCTTTCGGGTGTTCTAGATGAAGGTTTTCAGTTCGGTGACAGTGGGAATGCCGAAGGTGCGGAAGTCCTCGGTGCGGCGGTTGGACCACATGTTCCACCAGTTCTCGTCTTCGCCCCAGACAATGGGATCGCGCTCATCGTCGTAGATCTGCTCCAAATCGGTGTAGAGCTCCACGACCGCGCCGGAGGTTTCCACGTAGTAGGCGGCGATGTTGTGGCCGGCGCCGTGGCGGACCGGGCCCCAGATCAGTTCGCGGCCGGCCGCGCCCAGGCGGTCGCCGAGCTTGGCGAGGTCGCCGATCGACTGGACCTGCCAGGCGTGGTGGTGGAAGGTGCCCTGGCCCTTGATCAGCGCGATGCCGTGGTGATCCGGGTTGCAGCGCATGAAGTAGGCGAAGTCATCCCCGATGACATCCGAGAGGCGGAAGTCGAAGATCCGGCGCAAAAATTCCATCATGCCGCGCACGTCGCGCGGGTGGAAATTGATGTGGCCGTAGCGGTCCGGGCCGAAGGAAAGCAGGCCGCGGTCGTTGTGCTGCATGCCGGTGTAGACCTCGAAGATCCAGCCTTCGGGGCCGATGAACGAGAAACCGTCCTGCACGCCGGCGGAGACCGGGGTTTCGGAGACGATTCTGAAGTTCTCGTTAGCTACGCGCTTGCGGATCTCGCGCAGCGCGTCGCCGTTCTGCGCGATCAGGCCCAGGGAGTGGATGCCGTTGACTTCGGACTCGACGTAGGTCAGCTCGTGGTGCACTGAGTTCGCTGCGAGGTAGGCCTCGTTGCCGGTGCGTTCGGTGACGCGCAGGCCGAGCAGCTGCGTGGCGTCGAAGATGGATCCTTCGATGTCATTGGTCTGGATGGACACGTGGCCCATTTCCCTGATTAATCCCCAAGCCATGGTGGATCCCTTCTGTAGACGATAAAAATATTATGATCTAGATAATTAGATTATTCACATTAAGTTAGATTGTCTAGTGTTTTCGGAAAAAGACTCGCGCGCCTGCCCAAGCGGACCTGCTGGTCCGCAAGAACAGGCGCGCAAAGACTAGGCCAAGACCGGGCGTCTGGTGCTGAACTGACGCTGAATTTCGCGCTTGATCAGGCCTGTTTCCCCCAGTGCTGTCAGCGATTGAGCACCCTTCTGATGCACAGCAAGAGCGTTATTATCGCTGGTAGCTGCGGTTCCCAGGCGGATAAATGACCCTAGGGCATCACCCAGAACCTTCGCCGTTTGCTCGAAGAGCTCATCGGCCACGCCATCGAGCATCGGGGCATCCTGCCAGTGCTCGCGGTTGCCAAAGAGGAACGGCAGCTCTAAGCAGTGGGCCGAACCAGCGTGAGGCAACGGGGAGCGAACTTCGAAGCCCAGGAGCTGCACCTGGATGCCGGCAGCGGCTGCCGCATCGGCCAATTCCACGGCATAGAGTTGAATCTGGTGCAGGCTCATCGCCCTGACCATGAGTGACTTGGCCGTTGCTTGCGGTTCTGCGGCAATCAGTGCGTCGAAGACTTCTTGCGGTTCATTGAAGTTCCCTGCAATAAACCCGCGCACACTATCGAGGGTGAATGCCTGCTCGGGGGCCATGCCAATGAAGGCACTTGCCTCATCGGCGGTGTAGGACAGCAATAGCTGCTTCACATGCAGGCGTTCGACTGCCCGCGCGGTATCAAAAAGATCCGCCGGAACGGACTCATCGGCACTCGGGTAGAGGCCCAAGCCGCGCCCGGCCCAAGCCTGGGCCAGTGCTGTGCCGGCAGCCAAGAGCTGCTCGGAGCTGGCCTCGGCCAAGGCGGTGCCATTAAGCGCTTGGGCCATCACCGCATTGCGTTCCTGCGCCTGGGTTTCACCCATCGGAGGCTGGAAGGACAGCGAACCAACGTAGAGCCTGTCGAACAGTCCACGGGCTGCCTCAAGCTGGGCCAATGCGAAGGCCCAGAAGGCACCTGCGGACTGGCCTGCCAGGGTGACTTCCTGCGGGTTGCCACCGAGTTCAGCAATATTGCGCTGTACCCATGCGAGGGCCAAGAGCAGTTCTTCGGGCGGCGTATTCCCGCCGCCCACCTGCTGGTTGTGGGCCAGCAATCCGATGCGGTAGTTGACCACGGCCACCACGCAGTTCTGCTTCTCCGCAAAGTCCTGCGCGTCGTACCAGCGCACGGTGCCGGCGCCGGAAACGAAGCCGCCGCCGGGAAGGAAAACCATCACCGGAAGGTCCTGGGCGCTCTCGGGCGCGAACACCGCAACCTGGAAAGCATCCTCGGACTGTGGCAGTTCCTGCAGGGCAGGGCCCAGCAGCCAGTCGAGCGAACCTGGGGCCTGCGGGAAAATTGCCGGCTGCGCTGCGGTGAGTCCGGTGGCTTCACTGAGGTTGCCGAAGCGCCCGGCGCTGCGCTGCGCGTAGCTGTAAACCCCCATGCCTAGCGGATTTCCGTGTACTGCGACTGGTCGACCGCGCGGGTGATGTTCCAGTACTCGACGATCGGGTAAGGCCAGATCTGCGAGACGCGGCCGAACTTGTTCTTGTACCAGGTGTGCACCTCGGGGTGGCCCCAGGCCTTCTGCGCGTTGGCGGCATCGAGATCCGCCACGAACGCGTCGAGCACCTCCTGCTTCAGGTCCAGTGCCTTGATCTCCTTGTCGAGCACGATGTTCAGTGCATCCAGGATGTAGGTCAGGCCGTACTCGATCATCGAGAACAACGAGCCGTTGACCACATGCCCGGTATTCGGTCCGGAAACGATGAACAGGTTCGGGAAGCCCGGCACGGTGGCCCCGGCGTAGGCGGTGGCGTTGCCGCCCCAGTATTCGTGGATGTCCTTGCCCTCGCGGCCGGTGATGCGCAGCGGCTCGAGGAATTCGGAAGCCTGGAAGCCGGTGGCGTAGATGATGACGTCCAGCTCGTGCAGGGTGCCGTCGCCATCGATGATCCCGGCCTCGGTCATTTCGCTCATGCCCGAGGTGACCAGGGTGGTCTGCGGCTTCTTCAGGCTCTTGGCCCACACGCCGTTATCGCGCAGCATGCGCTTGCCGCCCACGATGTAGTCCGGGGTGACCTTGGCCAGCAAGTCCGGGCGATCGGCGTACTGCTCCTTGAGCATCTCGGTCAGCTGTTGGCGCACGCGCTCGTTGACCGCGGACACTGAACCGTCCTTGGTCCAGTTAGGATCCGCGGCGGTGGTGTGCTGGCGGCCCTCGACGCCCAGCCAGTGCTGCCAGAAGCGCAGCCACTGGCCGTACTGCGGCAGGTGCTCGACCAGCCAGGTCACCGATTCGGGCATGTCCTCGTAGTAGAACGGGGTAGGCAGCATCCAAGGGGAGGAGCGCTGGAAGATCTTGAGCTCTTCGACCTCATCCACGATGGCTGGGACGATCTGGTAGGCGCTGGCGCCGGTGCCGATGACGGCAACCTTCTTGCCCTTCAAATCGATGCCCGGCGTCCATTCGGCCGAATGCACGTGGACGCCGGCGAACGTGTCGTGGCCCGGGGTATCGGGGAACTTCGGGCGGTCCAGCTGGCCGACGGCGGTCAGGACGGCATTGAAGCGGCGTTCCTGGACTTCGCCGCCGTCCACGATCATGGACAGCACCCAGCGTCCGTCTTCTTCATCCCAGGTAGCCGAAAGCACCTCGGTGCCCATCTGGATGTTCTGCGTGATGCCGCCGCGTTCCGCGACGTCACGGGTGTATTTGTGGATCTCGGGGCCTTCGGAGAACTGCTGGGGCCAGTCATCGCGCTGCGCGAAGGAAAATGAATAGGCGTAGTTGGGGGTATCGAGGCGCACGCCCGGGTAGGTGTTCTTCCACCAGGTACCGCCCACTTCGTGGCCCTTCTCGAAGACGGTGTAGTCCAGGCCGGCCTGCTTCAGCCGGTAAGCGGCGGCCATGCCGGCCACGCCCGAGCCGATGACGGCCACGGTGAAGTCGCGGGTGGGAGCAACCTGTTCTTTGGTGAAGGCCGGTGCGCCGCTCACTTCGGGAACCAATGCCATGTCGTGCTTGAGCATCTGGTGATAATCGGTGGTGGCCTGGTTGGTGATCCAGTCCAGGATCGTGGTGGCCTGCTCGTCGTCCAGGGTCTCCACTGAGGTGATTTTTTCATCGCGGATCCGGCGCAGTGCTTCGAAGGCCAATTCGCGGGCCGCTTCCTGAGCTGCGGCGTCCATGCCGCCGTGCGGCTGGCCCACGGTATCAACCGGCGGCTGCGGTGGACGCAGCTCATCACGAAGGATCGAGTAATCGCCGGTTGCCGCGGCCAGGGCCACCATCAGTGGCGGCAGGTCGGTGCTTGCAACGATCTTGCGCAGCTGCTCGTCGCTTTCGGTGATAGCAGAGTAGTTTGCGCGCCAGTACAGGTCATCTACCTGTTTGGTGGCGGCGGTCTCGATCAGTGATTCGCTCATTGGTTACTCCTAGCAAGTCTTTTCGGGCCGTGCGCGACAGGGCCGGCAGGCGCGTGATGTAACCAGTGTCACCTCTTGGTTATGCATAAGTCAACTAAAAATGTATTCTTTGCCGACTTTGGTATGATTTGTGTCATGGCGAAACGCACCGATTCAGAGACGATGTCAAAGCACATCCGCGACACCCTGCGCACCGATATCCTGGATGGGCGCTGGGAACCAGGTGCCCGGCTGCAGCTCACGCATCTTTCTGAGCATTACGAAACCTCGAGTACGGTCATTCGCGAAGCGTTGACCCGGCTGGTGGGGGACAAGCTCGTCACCCTTCGCCCTAACAAGGGATTCTTCGTCCCCGAGCTGTCGCTGGCAGAACTGACCGACATTGTGGAGATGCGTTGCGTCAACGAGCAGCTGGCGATCTCGCTGGGCTTCGAGCGTGCACCGTTGGAGTGGGAGAGCGAGCTGATGGCCGCGCACCACACCCTGGAGCGCACCCCGCGCCGTTCGGACGAAGACCCGGATAATCACACCCCGGCATGGAATCACGCGCACCAGAACTTCCATGACAAGCTCGTAGAGGCCTGTGGTGTTCCGCTGCTCACCGAGGTGACTCGCACCCTGTCTGATTTGATTCAGCTCTACGGGCGCTGGGCCGGGCCGGCAACTCGCGACGCCAAGCGCGATCTGGATAAGGAGCACCGCGACATCCTGAACGCCGCATTGGATCGCGATGCCGACTTGGCGGGGCAGCTGTTGCGCGCCCACTACGAAACCACGCTCAGCGCGGTGAAAAATGGCGGCGAGGTGGGCTTGGCCTGCTTGCCGCACGTCAAGCTGCTCAAGTAGCCGGAACCTTCACGGCAAGTCCGCACCCGGGTCGGGATGGGCGGATCTGCGAGCCTGTTTTGCGGCGCCTCCGCGGCAACCCAGCTTCAGACGTCAGAATCGCGATTTTCGCGTGGGAATGCGCCTGTTCGAGAAACTGGAGCGCAAGGATTCTACGGCTTGGAGAGCCTGGCCTTCGCCGGTTCCGATGTTTTCTTCAACCCAAGTGAAGTAGCGATGGGCTTCATTCAGGATTCCAGGAATGAAGTCGCTGGGGTCAACGCGGTGCTTCAGCTGGTTCACAGTGAAAAGCGTCGACCGTCCCCTCGCTTCCAGGCGAAGTGGTACGGGCTGGCCTGGAAACAGCCGTTCAGCCGAACCCGTTTGCAGGTACTCCTCGACAAGTTCAATCAACTCGAACCAGATTCCCGTCACTTCACCCCACAGCTCGCCCGGAATCAAAACGATCCCGTGGTACGACAGGGAGAGGAAACCTTCACTGCCGTACGGGTTTCTGTTCAATCGATCCCGCCAAATGCCGGCGGCGCGTTCAGGCTCCTGGAACATGCTCACCAGGTAGTTTTCGGGATGCGCGACGAAATCGTCGAGGTCCGTCACCGTGTGCGGAACCAAGATATACGGTTCGCTCTGTACGGCTTGCTCTTTCATCTCACCTTGATTCGTGCCGAGGGCCGGAATGGATGGCTCGGCCCCATGCTGGCGAGCAATTGGTGCGTGGCGTTGTTCCCGTTGCCATACGTTGCATTCGCTGGCTTGTCCCACTGGTTTTCAGTCTACTTTGCTCCTGCTTGATAGGGGGCAGGCACTGGATTGCGAGCGTCATTGGCGGTCAGGCTTGTCGAGTTGCCACCTGTTCTATCCGAATTGCGCCCACTACCCTGTCCTGCCAGCTCCGCTGGGATATTATCGGGATACGGCCTGCATCTTGGCAAGAAATCCCCTTGCCGCTGGTGCGGCAAGGGGATTGTTGCGGCTCAAGCGCCAATGCCTAGCTCTGGACGCTTGAACGATCCTCGCGGAAGCGTGCAGGCCAGACGCCCTGCTTGCCCGGGGCCAGGACGCCCGCTGGATCCAGCGCATCCTTGATTTTCTCCTGCAGGCGGCGTGCTGCGTTGCCGTTGAAATCGAAGCCGTCGGCAATGCGGTCCATGTAGTCCACGTGGCTGCGGTACGGTGCGTAGCCGCGGGCGCGGGCAGCATCGAGCAGCTCGGAGTACAGGGCGCGCGCACGGGTGAGCATCTCTTCGTTGCCGCGCTCGAAGAAGATCATCGTCACATGAACCATATGGCGCGGATACAGGTGGTACCCGATGTACAGGTCGAATCCGTGCTTCTCGTAGAGCTTCTTGGCTTCCTGGTAGAACTCGGCCACCAGTTCGCCACGAGCCGGGATGATCGGCGCAGCGTCGATGTGTCCGCCGTTTTCGGCGGCCCAGCCCACGGTGGACAGCGGCTTCAAGGTCGGGACGCCTGCCATCTGGGTGCGGTCCTGGGTGGCGATGTCCTCATGCTGCAAGGCCAGGCCCTCTTCGCCCGAATAGAACCGGGCGTCAACGCGGGCACCGGGGATCACGCTGATCCGGTCCTTGACGATCTGCAGTCGGCGTTCGCATAGTTCACGGTCGCCGTAGAAAGCGAACTTGCAGTTCCACTGGCCAATACCGAATTCCTGGCGCATTTCTTCCAGGCGCCAGTCCGGAATGGAGCCTTCGCCGTCCCAGAAGTCGGCACGGGATCCGCGCATGGTCGCGGCGCGGACGACGTTGCCGCACAGCGCGTTGTTCTGGATGATTTCCTCGCGGCGCAGAGCCGTGAGGATGTCGATCAGCTGCGGCAGGTGCGCCTCGTCATCGACGAAAATATCGCCATTGACGTAGGTGTGCGGTGCTGGCATCAGCCACAGGCCGACCTGGGTAACCACTCCGTAGTTGGACTGGGTGAACAGCCCATCCAAGGTCGGGCCGAAGCCTCCCTGGAAGATCGGGCCCAGCTCGGTGCCGTCCATCGCTCCCATGCCGGTGCGGACCAGGTCGCCATCGGGCATGACTACTTCCATGCCGCACAGGGACTTCACGTGGTCGCCCAGCGGGGTCATGCCGTAGCCGCGGTCGAGCATATTGCCCATCACCGAGCCCCAGCCCAGCGCCGGCACCGACATCCACACCTTCAGGCCGCGTTCCTTGATGTATTCGAAGAGGTCGAAGAAGGTGACGCCGGGCTCCACCACGGCGTAGCACAGGCGGTCATCTACGGTGATGATGCGGTTCATGCGGCTCAGGTCCAGCGCCACCATGCCGGTATCGCGTGGCTCCGGGCCGCCGTAGCCCAGGTTCTTGCCGCAGGAGAAGGTCCACAACGCGACCTCGTGCTCGGTGGCCAATTTGACGATGCCTTGGACTTCTTGGGTGTTGGCCGGGCGGACACCGGGCCACGGGGCACGGCCCGGGTTCAACGGGTAGGGATCAAGATAGCCCTCGGAATCTCCCAAGGGAACAACGTTTTCTGCGCCAACGATTTCCTTGGCTGCCCGAAGAAATTCTTCACGACGATCCATGATTCACCCTTCTACTGGCCACCGGCTATCGCCGCGGCCTCACTGTCTTAATCTAAAAATCTTGTTTTGTTTGCGGTCATCATCAATAAGCTTGATGTCATGAGCCTTGTGTCCCACCCGCAGCTGACCTTGCGCCAGCTCTGGCATTTCGTTGTCGCTGCCGAAGCCGGAACCATGGCCGAAGCCGCCCGGCGACTGCACCTCGCGCCCTCGGCGATCTCCATGTCCATCGCCGAACTCGAGCGCATCGTCGGTGCCGAGCTGGCCGTCAAGCGCCGGGCCAAGGGGCTGACGCTGACCGCGAGTGGCAAGACGGTGCTGCTCCAGGCCCGCGAGCTGCTTGACCGGGCCCATGATCTGGAGACCATGGGGCAAGGAACCCGCGAAGAGCTTGCCGGCCCGTTAACCGTTGGCTGCTTCATGCCCTTGGGCCCGGTCATCATTCCTCCGATGCTCAACGCCTTCGCCCAGCAATGCCCGAAAGTGGAGGTCGATTTCCTGGAGGGGTTCCACCAGGAAATGCAGGATGCACTGCTCGATGGTTCCATCGATGTCGCCTTCCTCTACGGATCGGAGATCTCCCCGGCCCTGCGTTCGGCCACCGTGGCGATGGCCGAAGCACAGATACTGCTGCCTTCCGGGCATCCGCTGGCGGGCAACCCCTCAGTGTCGCTTCGTGAAATTGCCGAGGAGCCGCTGGTCCTCTTCGAATCCGAGCCGATCACCCAGCGCATTCTCGGCCTG
This sequence comes from Glutamicibacter sp. AGC84, assembly GCF_053543575.1. Lineage (NCBI taxonomy): Bacteria > Bacillati > Actinomycetota > Actinomycetes > Micrococcales > Micrococcaceae > Glutamicibacter > Glutamicibacter sp. AGC84. Next base: position 86,550 of record NZ_JBLVOC010000026.1, on the reverse strand, counting down.
TACCAGGGCAGCGGGCTGGAACCGATGATCCGGCACCGCTCGCGTTCTTATGCAACCGTCCGATCGCTGGTCAGCACCGGCCGCGGGGTGGCGGTGCTGTTCCAGCAGCCGGCCCTGGAAGCGCCCTATGAAGAGCTGAATGTGGTGCTCAAGCCGCTGAAACTCGATGACGAAAATATCGCAGTGGTTCCAGTTTCGGTGGCTTGGCCCCGTACTTCGCGGCTGAACTCCCGTGCCCAGGCCTGGGTGGAAGTGGCCGCGGAGCTCTTCGAGAATGCGGGCCGGCGCGGCTAGCTGCTAGACGCGCGAGCGGATCGAGGACGGGTAGGACAGCCCGAAGTTATCGCGCAGGGTGGTGCCCTCGTACTCGGTGCGGAAGTAGCCGCGGTTTTGCAGTTCCGGGATCAGCTTGTCGCAGATCAGCTTGAAGCCGCCCGGGTTGAACGGTGCGTTCAGGTTGAAGCCGTCGCAGGCCTTGGAATCGAACCAGTCGATCATGCGGTCGGCCACGGCCGAGGCGGTGCCGGCCATCCACTGGTGTCCGGTGGAGCGGGCCAGGTCAACGATCAGCTCGCGCAGGGTCATGCCCTGGTCCACCGACTTGCGGCGGTAGATCTGGTAGCGCGAACCCAGGGCGGGGTCATCGGAGAACCACTCGGCGGGAATCTTCTCGTTGAAGTCCAGCGAGGACAGATCCATCTTCAGATCGGCACCCACCTGCACGCGGCCGTTTTCCAGGTGGATGTGGTTGGCCAGTTCCTCGGCCAGCTCATCTGCTTCGGCCTGGGTGTCGCCGAGGATCGGCAGGATGCCCGGGATGATCTTGATGTCGTTGGGGTTGCGGCCCTTGGCAGCCGCCATCGCCTTGAACTTGGCGTAAAACTCCACCGATGGTTCCTTCAGCGGCTGCGCGGTGTAGATGCCATCGGCCACCGAGGAGCCCAGTTCCATGCCTGGTCCCGAGGAGCCGGCCTGCACCAGCACCGGGCGGCCTTGCGGGCTGCGCGGCATGTTGATCGGGCCCTGCACCTTGAAGAATTCGCCCTCATGGTTGATCGGATGGATCTTGTCGGTGTCCACGTACCATGCCGACTCCTTGTCGTTGGTGACGGCGTCGTCTTCCCACGAATCCCACAACTGGTTGGCTACCTCGACGAACTCGGTGGCGCGGCGGTAGCGGGTGGCCGGATCCGGCGCGCAGTCCATGCCGAAGTTCTGGAAACCATCGGAGCTGGTCACGATGTTCCACCCGGCGCGGCCACCTGACATGTGGTCCAGTCCGGCCATCTGGCGGGCCAGGTTGTAAGGCTCCGAGAAGGAAGTGGAAACGGTTCCGATCAGGCCAATGTTCTTGGTGCGTGCTGCCAGTGCGGAAAGTACCGAGATCGGCTCGTAGAAGCCGTTCATCTTGATATCGCCGCGCATCACGGTGTTGGCATGGACGATGTCGCCGAAGAAGATGGCGTCCAGCTTGGCGTCTTCAGCCATCTTGGTCAGGTCGTAGACGAATTCCAGGTTGGCCAGCTCCTCGGAGCGCGAGCCGTCGATGCGCCACGAGTCCTTGTGGTAACCAGCGGGGAGCATGAAGGTCGTGAGCACCATGTGCTGGGGGTTCTTGGGAGTCATTGAAACTCATCCTTTCCTGCGGATGTGACGGGAAGCACTGAGTCCATGGTTTCAAGAGTCTCTAAAGTCGTAAATGGAGAACTTTTGCGCCATAGGGTTCAGAAAAATTGATGTTAGGTGTTAAAAGCTGGTCCGCGTATCAACTGATACGCGGACCAGTGCCGGGGTTCAGGCGTTCAGCTTTGCGTTGGACGGCGCTGACGCGGCTGCCTTGGGAGGCAGGGCGGCGCCTTCCGGGCTGATGCGGATGGCGACCAGCCCGACGATCAGGATTGCCACCCAGAAGATGCCTACGGCGGTGATGCCGAAGCTGACGGCCAGCGCGGTGCAGATCATCGGGGTGAAGCCGGCCCCAAGGGTCGAGGAGCCCTGGTAGGCCAGCGAGGCGCCGGTGTAGCGGACATCAGCTGGGAACAGCTCGGAGATGTAGGCGCCGATCGGTCCGGCCAGGATGCCCTGGATGACGCCGTTGCCGACGATGACTGCAACTGCGAAGCCCCAGCCGGTGCCGTTGCTCATCAGGAAGACTGCCGGGAAAGCCCAGAGGATGCCGGCGGTGCCGCCGATGGTCAGGATCATCTTCCGGCCGTACTTGTCCGAGAGCTTGGCGGCCAGCAGGCAGACCACGATGGTGACCATGGCCGCGTAGCCCTTGGTGTTCAGCACAAAGGAGCGGTCCACGCCCTGGGCCGCGGCTTCGGAAACGCCCCACGAAGTCAGCACGCCCTGGCAGGTGTAGAAGCCAAGGGAAGCGATCAGGGTGATGATGACGGTGCGCGAATGGTTCTTCAGCACCAGCGAGATAGGAGTCTTGCGCTCCTGCTTGCGCTCGGCGGCCTTGGCATCCAGCTCCTGGAAGACCGGAGTTTCTGCGACCTTCAGGCGGATCACCATGCCGATGATGATCAGGACTGCCGAGAAGATGAACGGAATGCGCCAGCCCCATTCCAGGAACGCATCACCGGTGGAGAAGGAGATGAAGGAAACCAGGAAGGTGGCCAGCAGGCCACCGGCCGGTGCGCCGGCGTTAGCGAAGGATGCTGCGAAACCGCGCTTGGAAGCGGGTGCATGTTCCAGGGCCATCAGGGTGGCGCCGCCCCATTCGCCGCCAACTGCGACTCCCTGGACCACGCGGAGCAAGACCAGGATGACCGGGGCAGCTGCGCCAATGGTTGCGGTAGTCGGCAATAGGCCAATGGCAACGGTGGCTACGCCCATCATCATCATGGAAAGCACCAGCATCTTCTTGCGGCCAAGGCGGTCGCCGAAGTGGCCGAAGACGATGCCGCCCAGCGGGCGGGCAATGTACCCGACGGCCAAGGTGCCGAAGGAGGCGAAGAGTGCCAAGCCCGGGCTCAGGTTGCCGAAGAAGACCTTGTCGAAAATCAGCGACGCCGCAGTGGCGTACAAGATGAAGTCGTAGTACTCGATGACGCTGCCCAAGAAGCTGGATCCGAGAATGCGGCGCAAATCCCTGGTGTTGAGGGAGTCGCTTGGCTCCATTGCCGGCACTGGCTGGTTCTGTTGCGAGTCGGACACGTCGAGAACCCTTCCTGATCGCTGATGTGACTTAAGCCATAGTGGCCCATTTCACTAACCTTGTCCACTTTTTACGCATTTTAAGACAGATAATATTTTCTTCGGCCTTTGAAAACCCTGTAATCCTGCGGGTTTGAAAAAATTCTTCGGTCCAGAGCTTGATCTGGGTCACACAAGTTATATAAACTGATGCACAGAATATATTTTTGAACCCGCTCAGCGGGACGCCCGATAAGGAGCAGCGAAGATGAGTGCACGCACTGGAGAGCAGTACCTGGCAGGGCTCAAGGATTCCCGCGAGGTCTGGCTGGGCGATCAGCGCATTGACGTCACCGAGCACCCGGCATTTGCCGGCTCGATCAACGGCATGGCCGCCTACTTCGACTACCAGCACAAGTACGCCGATGACTGCCTGATGAACGACGAGCAGACTGGCGAACAGCACAACGTCTCCCTGCTGCGTCCCAAGAACGCAGAAGACATCGCCCGCCGCCACCGCGCGTTCGACCGCCTGGCCCGCTACTCCAATGGCATGCTCGGACGCACCCCCGACTACGTCAACGTGGTGCTCGCCGGCCACGCCTCGCGCCCGGACATCTTCGCCAAATCCGGCGACCCGGTCTACTACGAGCGCCTGGAGAACTACTGGCGCCATGTGCAGGAAAATGACCTGGCGCTGACCCACACCATCGTGCATGCGGCCATCGACAAGTCGGTCGGCGAACTGCAGGGCATCAATGAAGAGCTGACCTTGCGCGTGGTGGACCGCACCGCTGAAGGCCTGATCGTGCGCGGCGCGAAGATGCTCGCCACCCTGGGCCCGATCGCCGACGAGCTCTATGTCTACCCGGCGGTGCCCATCCAGAAGGGCTACGAGGAATACGCGCTGTCCTTCGCGATCCCGGTCGCCACCAGCGGCGTGGTCTCGGTCTGCCGCGACCACTACGGCGTGGACCAGCCGGTAGTGGACAAGCCGTTCTCCTCGCGCTTCGACGAGCAGGATGCGGTCATCATCTTCGACGACGTGCTGGTCCCTTGGGATCGCGTGTTCATCGACGGCCAGCTCGATGTCTACAATTCCCTGAACGCCGGCACCGCCACCGGCAACACCCAGCAGCAGACCGCCATCCGCGCCTCGGTGAAGCTGGAGTTCGCCTACGACCTGTGCGTGCAGATGGCCAAGGTCACCGCCACCGACAACAAGCCGGACACCGCATCGATGCTCGGCGAGATCTATTCCTACCTGCGCATCGCCCGCGCCGTGATCCACTCGGCCGAGGTTAACGCGTCCGAATGGGGCGGCGGGGCGTTCTTCTGCCACGACGACATCTCCGCGCTGCGCACCATGATGCCCATCTGGATGGCCCGCGTGAACGACATCATCAAGTCCATGGGCAGCCACAACCTGCTGGCCACCCCGACCGCGGCCTCCTTCGAGGACCCGCGCCTGGGCCCACTACTCAAGAAGTACCTGCCGGGAGCCAACGGCATCGCGCCAGAGGAACGCGCCAAGATCTTCCGCACCGCTTGGGACTTCGCCGGATCCGCCCTGGGCAGCCGCATCGAACTGTACGAGCGCTTCTACCTGGGGTCGGTCAGCCGTGCCCGCGGGCTGGATCACCGCAAGGCGCAGATGAAGGGCGAGACCGGTGCCTTCGAGGCGATGTTCGCCGAGGTGGGGATCAGTCCGGTCATCGCCGAGCAGGCCGCGCTGGACCTGGACGCCGCGGCAACGCGCGCCTAGGGAAGCAGGAAAATCATGGCTAACCCGACGCCCGATGTGCTCGATGCGCTGCTCGAGCACCTGCTGGAAACCCAGTACGGCCAGCTGCCGACGGCCACGATCCAGCGCGTGAAGCAGCGCCTGCTGGATTCGGTGGGCGTTGGGCTGGCAGGGCACCGTGCCGACGACATTGCCGGACTTATCGAAGCGGCGCAGGCCTGGGGCCACGGCGATGAAGCAACCGTGCTGGGTACCGGAATCAAGCTTCCGGCCACCTCCGCGGCCTTCGTCAACGCGGCCTCGATCCGCTCCTTCGACTTCGAGCCGGTGGAAGCCGAAGGCCCGGCCGGCAAGCAGGTCGCCGCCCACATCTCCGGAACCACCGTGGCCGTCGTGCTGGCCCTGGCCGAAGCCACCGGCGCCACCGGAGAAGAAGCACTGGCCGCGCTGGCGCTGGGCGATGACCTGGCAGCCCGCCTGGCCATCGCCGGCGGCTTCGACGTGTACTCGGGGCAGGATAATACCGGCACCTTGAATGCCCTGGCCGCCGCTGGAATCGCCAGCCGGATGCTGGGCCTGGACAAGGCGCAGGCACGCCATGCCATCGGCATTGCGGTCAACCAGGCTTCGGGCAATGTGGCGGCGATCTTCGATGGGGCCAACGGCTTCAAGCTGCCCATGGCCTTCGCCGCCCGCGCCGGAATTTCCGCCGCGCAGCTGGCCAAAGCCGGCATGAAGGCGGCGGATGATCCGCTGACCGGCAAGCACGGCTACTTCCAGCTGTTCGGCATCGACGCGCAGCCGGAACTGGCGGTGGCGGATCTTGGCGTGAGCTTCCATGGGGACTGCACGATCAAGCCCTTTGCCAGTTGCCGGGCCGCGCAGCCTTCGCTGCAGGCCTGCGCGGAACTGGTGGCCGACGGCACGGTGGGCTACAAGGACATCGAATGCCTCACCGTCCACCTGAGCGAGCGGACCCTGAACGGATTCGTCGGGGCGCGCTTCGAAGCGGGGGACACCCGCACCGTGGCAGCCCTGTTCTCGGTGCACGCCACCGCGGCGATCGCCTTGATCCACGGAACGGTTCGCCCCGAGCACCTGACCGCCAGCGCGCTGGCGGACCCGGAGCTGGCGCAGATGCTCGGGCGCATCGAGCTAGCCGGCACCCTGCCCAACAGCCAGCGGCTGACGGCGGAGATCACTGCACGGCTGCGCAGCGGCGAGGTGCGCCACGTGCGCGTGGAGCAGCCGGACGGAAACATCTTGCGCACACCCCTGGAGCATGACCAGGTAGTTGAGAAGTTCTCGAAGAATCTCGAGTTCTCGCATCCAGAACTGGCAGCACGCAAGGACGCGTTGCAGCACCAGCTCGAACACCTCGCCAGCGCACCGGATCTGACTGATCTGATGGCGGCGCTGGACCCCACCAGAAACTTCACCCCGAATTACCAGGAGCAACTCCCATGAGCATCACCAACCTTGAATCGGTCATCCCAGTAGACATGAACACCTTCCGCAACGTCGTCGGCCACTTCGCCTCCGGTGTCACGGTGATCACCACGGCCGTGGACGGCCAGCTCTACGGCACCACCGCTTCGGCAGTGTCCTCCCTGTCGATGGAACCGCCAATGATGCTCGCTTGCCTGAACCGCTCCAGCTCCACCCATGACCGGGTAGTTGAAGCAGGCGTCTTCGGCATCAACATCCTGGCCGAGGACCAGGGCGCGCTGGCCTTCCACTTCGGCCGCAAGGGCGAGGACAAGTTCGCCACCGTGCCGCATACCCTCTCCGCGGAGGGCATCCCGCTGATTGACGGCGCATTGGCCACGATCGTATGCCATGTGGCCGAAACCCCTACCGGCGGTACCCACACCGTTTTCCTGGGACTGGTCAGCCACGCTGAAGCCCATGACCGCGAACCGCTGGCCTACTACCGCGGAACCATGGGCCGCCTCGAGCCGACCAAGGAGTTGGCTGCCTACCAGGCCACCCGCACCTGGGTGCTGCTGCGCACCAGCCCACTGGGCGAAGACCTCGACGTGGATGCCATCGCCGCGGCTTCCCGGGCCGACGCTGATCATGTAGCCAACGCGCTGGTGAAGCTGGAAAGCGAGCACCTGGTCTTCCGCACCGAAACCGGAAAATACCAGCCAAAGCCGATTACCGCAGAATTGACCGATTCGGCCTACGACTCGCGCGCCACCATCGAGTCCGGGGTGATCGCCTCGCACCTGGGCAAGATTTCCGAAGAGACCATTTCCAGCCTGCGCGAGATCACCGCGAAGCTGGCTGACCTGCGTGAGACTTCGGAATCCGACCTGGAAGAGTTCTTGGCCCTGAATGTCGCCTACCACGATGCTCTGGTTGGCGTTGCCGGCTCCAGCCAGCTGGTGGATTCCTTCCGCCGTTTGGGAATTGGCACCGTCTGGCGCCAAGCGCTGACCGCAGAGCAGTGGTCGCGCCAGCTGGACCACCGCCACGTTGCCGAATTGACCGAAGCGCTGGCTGCCGGTGACGCGCCAGCGGCCCAGGCAGCGCTTGCCGCGCACACCGAGTTCGGCAAGGCGCTGGCTCGTGAAGCAGTGGCCCGCCATGGCGGCCAGGTTTAGGCATTGAGGCGATAGCCACTGTGGAAAGGCGGCAGGTTGGAAGATCCAGCCTGCCGCCGTGGCTTTTAAAGCGTCGAAGTGCGGGCCTATTGCGCTGTGGCCCCGACAAAGAGGCGCAGCTTCCACTGGCCGCCGGTCTTGGCCCACACCGTGCGGTTGGCAGTTGCCAGATGCTTTTCGACGCCTCCGGAAATCAGATGCATTTTCATGCTGCCTTCGACGACCACCACGTTGCCCTCCTGGGTAACGGATTCGAAGTCGTGGCTGAGCGCCAAATATTCGACGGCCCCGGAACCGAGCAGTTCCAGCAATGAGTCGCGGTCATCGACACGACCGGTGGAGTGGGTGTACTGCAAATCCGGCTCAAGCAGGTTCCCCAAGGTTTCGAGGTCACGGGCGAGCATGGCCGAAAGGCGCCGTTCTTCTGCGATGCGCAGTTCCGATTCAAGTGCCGCAGGGTCAATAGTCGTCAACGGTGATGGCTCCTAAGTAGCGTTTGGTTCGTAGGCAATCTACCAATAAGCAGTGGCGATGTGCGGATATTAGCGAGTGCTTTTACTGGGTGAGATGGAGTTTCAGGGTTGATCCCAGAAGTGGAAACTATCAGCCGAGGGTATGAGCCGGGCACGGGATAGTTACCTCGCATCGCTGATTCCCCGGGCCGCGGAAATTTCTACGATGGAATCATGCTCAAGAAAAAGTACCTCGCCACTGGCGCGCTCGCCCTTCCCTTCGCTCTCCTGCTCACCGGCTGCAGCGGTTCTGATCTCTTCGTCGACAAGTACGATGAATCCACCACTCGAACTGCCAAAACTTCAGAGAAGGCCGTGGCCGATGGCGTGCTGCCCGACTGGGTTCCGTCCGGCGGCACCGACGTTCAGCTGGTCCAGCGCAATACCGGCGCTGAACGCATCTTCGTGCTGAACTACGACGGCAAGCTGGACAGCGAACAGTGCAAGGCGCTGGAAACCGTTGGGAATCCGACCGAAGCCGAACTGGCCAAGGCCTACGCTTCTGACCCGCGCACCAAGAACCTCGAGCCTGACGAGATCTCAGCTACCCGCACCTTGGATGCCGACTGGTGGCCAGCCGATGGCCAAAGCGAGACGACTGATCTGTGCGGGCGCTTCTGGGTCCATCAGTCAGAGGGCAAGCTCTATGCCTTTGCTCCGGACATGGTTGCCCAGGTCCAAGCCATCGAGAAGGAGCGGGCCGCCAAGGAAGGCAAATAGAGGCTGGCCGCCACTAGCTGGGCTGGAG
>NZ_JBLVOC010000026.1:48303-77743 GCF_053543575.1 Glutamicibacter sp. AGC84 | reverse complement strand
CTGGTTCCCCCCCTGCAGCTTGTTGCTCATGCGGATCAGAAGCGGATCACGCTGCGGGCGATGGACCCGGTTTCCTGCTTTGCATAGGCTTCGTTGATCTCGTCGAGCTGGATCTCCTGCGCCACCAGGTCATCGAGATTCAACCGGCCCTGCAGATAGAGCTCGGCGTAGTAGGGAATGTCATTGCGGACCGTGGAGGAGCCCATGTAGATGCCGTGGAGATTGCGCTGCGGGATCAGCAGGTCCAGCATGATATTCATTTCCAGCGGCTTGCCCTGGGGAATGCCGATGAAATACACGTGTCCGCCGGTTTTGGCGACTTCCAGGGCCTGGCGCTGCGTGGGGGCAATGCCGATGGCTTCGAAGGAATGGTGGACTCCGCGGCCGGTGATGGCGCGGATGGCGCTGACCACGTCTTCGGTGCCGCCGTTGATGACATGGGTGGCTCCGAATTTCTTGGCCAGCTCCAGCTTCTCTGGCTGCAGGTCAATGCCGATGATGGTCTTGGCGCCGGCCAGCTTGGCTCCCTGGATGACATTCAGGCCGATGCCGCCCAAGCCGATGACCGCGACGGTTTCCCCGGGAGAAACCTTGGCGGCGTTGAGCACCGCGCCCACGCCGGTGGCTGTCGCGCAGCCAAGCACAGCAGCCTGCGCGAATGGGATTTCCTTGGGCACCCTGACCAGCTTGTTCTGGTGCAGGACCGTGTACTCGGCGAAACCGGCCACGCCGAAGCCTTCTACGCGCTCGCCGTTGCGCGTCAAGCGTGCCGGGGTATCCGGTCCGCGCAGCGCATGCTGGGGATTCAAGCAGCGGTAGGTCGCTCCGTTGACGCATTCTTCGCAGCTCCCGCAGAAGCTGATTTCCGTGGCGATGACATGGTCTCCCACTTCGAAGTCGGTGGCTTCGGGGCCTAGCGCGATGACGGTGCCGGCCATTTCGTGGCCGACCACCATCGGCAAGGGGCGCCCGCGGTCTACGGTGGCAACTATGTGATCCGAGTGGCACAGGCCTGCGGCTTCGACCTTCACCAGAACTTCTTGCCCCCGCGGCTCGTCGACTTCGAGTTCCTCGATGCTGAAACCTTCGCCGATGGAGTTGATGACCGCTGCGCGCATTGCAGATCCTTCGTTAGATTCTTCTTCTAAAAATGCATTATTTCTAATAGTATATTTTCATTAGTGTTCTGCGTCACCCCCTTTGCGCGACTATTTTCCGGAGGAAGCATGAAAGCAGCAGTCGTTTCTGAAGTTGCCGGCTCTTTTGATGTCCTGGACATCAGCATTGACAACCCTGAAGCCCATGAAGTCCTCATTGACGTGAAGGCCAGCGGCCTGTGCCACTCGGATTTGCACGTGGCGACGTCGGACATCGGCTTCCCCATGCCAGCGGTGCTCGGCCACGAAGTCTCGGGTCTGGTCGTGGGCGTCGGTTCGGCTGTCACCTCGCTCTCGGTGGGGGACCGCGTGGTGACTTCTCCAGTGCACAGCTGCGGGGTCTGCAAGGGATGCCGCACCGGCAAACCCTACCAGTGCCGCGTGCCCTCGCACACCGACCGCACCGCGCAGCAGAATCCGCGATTGTCCCTGGGTGGGCAGCGGCTCACCCAGTTCATCGGTGTTGGCGGCTTCGCGGAACAGGTGCTGGTGCATGAGAACACCGTCGTAAGGGTTCCGGACGCTATCCCGTTCGACCGCGCGGCGCTGCTTGGCTGTGGAGTGGTCACGGGTGCTGGCGCGGCTATTAATACCGCGCGCATCCGTCCAGGCGATACCGTTGCCGTGATCGGCGCCGGTGGTGTCGGGCTGAACGTCATCCAGGGCGCGAAACTGGCTGGCGCGACCCGCATCATCGCTATCGACCTGCAGCCGGCCAAGCTGGAGCTGGCCAAGGTCTTCGGTGCCACCGACGTCATCAACGGCGGGGAGGGCGATGCGGTGGAAACCGTCAAGCGGATTGCTGGCGGGGGAGTGACGCATGCCTTCGAGGTCATCGGCCTGCAAGCCACCAGCGAGCAGGCGGTGGCCATGCTGGAAATCGGCGGCACCGCGTACCTGATTGGCGTTCACAAGCCCGGCGCGCAGATCAGCATCACCCCATTTGGAGACCTGATGGGACGCCAGAAGGGCATCCGTGGCGTGGCCATGGGGTCGAGCAATATCCAGGTGGACATCCCCATGTACGCCGAGTTGTATCTGCAGGGCCGTTTCAAGCTCGACGAACTGGTGTCAGCGCATATCAGCTTGGATGAAATCGACAAGGGATACGAGCAGCTGCACGGCGGTGCGGTAGCCCGAAGCGTGATTACCTTCTAGATTTATCGACGCCGGTCGCTGAACGAAGCAAGGCCAGCAGTTCACTGATCTGCTGGCCTTGTTTCATGTTCTGGGGGTGCTGCTACTCTCCGGTCTGCGCGCGGCGCTGTATGCGCGTGGCGTACAAGACGCAGCCCAGCAACCCGATGAAGCTGAGCGCAACCGCCACGGACCCGGTGATGCCGGGCAGGTGCTGGTTCCAGGTCATGTTCAGGGTGACAAGCAGAGACACCAGAAATCCTCCGGTGAGGTAACTGATTGCCGAACTCATGGTGAACCTTCCGTGGGCAGAACGTGCTCCCGTGAGCCTAGCATCGCGCCAGTCGCTGTCCAAGGATTTGCCGGTGCTGGTTATTTGCGAGACGCGTGCTCCCAGAGCACTTCATCCACTGTTACGGGCTTGTCAATGAGCTCGAAGCGTGCCATTGCATCCAGGCCTGACTGGGAAGCCTCTGCATCGAACGCGGTGCCTGCCAAGGCGAACCGCGTTGGAGCTTTTTCCACCGGAATCTGGTTGACCTCGGCGTGTATCTTCTGCACTTCCTCGAGGTTTGCTGCATCGGAGTAGAACTCCACTGCCTCTTTCATGGCCGATACGAAGGCCTTGGCAGTATCTGGATTCGCACCGGCCCACTGGGAAGTGCTCAGCCACAAAGTGCCCGGCTGATTCCCCTGGTACTCGCGGACCGGGTTGCCCAAGGAGGGGAAGCCGGCCGCCATCATCTGGTGGTAGAAGACATCGCTGGGGACGACCGCGTCAACGGTCCCGGTCTCCACCGCGGCCTGCATCCCGGCGTAGGGCATGCCCGCTTCGCTGAACTCGTCGGCGCCCACCCCTGCGTCTTCCAGGGCTTGGAAGACCGGCAGATCGCTGCCGGTCTTCACGCCGATGACACCGATGGTCTTGCCCTTGAGATCGGCAAGCCTCGCAATCCCAGAGTCCTTGGCGACGAGTACTCCGGAGTTATCGACGTCCGGGTCGACCACGCCATTCGAAGCCAGCGCTTCGATCGGCAGGCCCTTTGCCACGGAAGTGGCGACGTTGACCCAGGAACCGGTGGCGATGTCCACCTCGCCGGAGATAGCAGAAGCAATCTGGGCGGCGGGGTCTGCGCCATTGATGATTTCAACGTCCAAGCCATGGTCTTCGAAGAAGCCTTGGGATTCGGCAAGGTAAGCCGGCTCGAACTGGATGCCGGCCACCGAGACCTTCAGCGGGATCAAGCCGCCCGGTGTTTCGGCGCCTTGCCCAGCGTTGCCGCAAGAGGCCAAGGCCATGGTGGAAACGAGCAGGACCGCGGACAGGGGCAGGGCCCGGCGCGCGGAAGATGGAGTTCTCAAGATGGCCTCGTCGTGCTTGAAGGGGATATGAAGTGGCAGGCAATCAGCTGAAATCTGTGATGACCGAACGGGCAACGCCCTGCCCGGCCTTCATCGCTGCGAAGCCCTCGTTGATCTGCGAGATATGAAGTTCCCGGGCAACGAGCGCGTCGAGCTTGAGGCGCCCGGCAAGATAGTGCTCGGTGTATTTGGGGACATCACGTTGCGGGCTGGAAGAGCCCATATAGATCCCGTGCAGGCTGCGCTGCGGCCCAATGATGTCGGACATGGCATCCAGCGGCAGTTGCGCGCCGGGCTTATGCAACCCGACCAGATAGGCATCCCCGCCTACACGGGTCATGCGCACCGCCTGCAAGCTGGTGGCCTGCAGGCCGATCATCTCGAAGGAATGATCCACCCCGCCGCCGGTGATTTCCTGCACCTTCGCGACAGCGTCTCCACTGCCGCCATTGATCGTGTGCGTTGCCCCGAATTCGCGGGCCAGTTCCAGCTTCTCATCGCTCAGATCCACTGCGATGATCTTCGAAGCGCCGGCGATCTGGGCGGCATTGATCGCGTTCAACCCGATGCCTCCAGCGCCAATGACTGCGATGGATTGCCCCTGGGCCACCTGGGCGGAGTTGAACACTGCCCCGGCACCGGTCAGCGTGGAGCAGGCCATCACCGCGGCTTGGGCGAAGGGCAGCTCCTCGGGAATCCTTACAGCCTGGTTGGCATGCACCAAGGTGTACTGGGAAAATCCGCCGGTGCCGAACATCTGCATCACCGGCTGATCCTTGCAACTGGCGCGCGGTGCTTGGCCGGCCGTGCGCAGCGTGCTGGGGCGGTTGGCGCAACGGTATTCCTGGCCCGAAAGGCACAGCGCGCACTGCGCGCAGTATTGGATCAAGGTGGCCAGCACGTGGTCGCCCGCAGTGAAACCGCAGGCTTGGTTGCCGGTGCTGAGCACCACCCCGGCAACTTCATGGCCCAGCAGCAGCGGGGCGGGAAGGCCCAGATCCATGCCCGCCAGGTGGGCATCGGACTGGCACAGTCCAACGGCTTTGACTTCGATCAGCAATTCCGCGCCCAGCGGAGCATCAACGTGGATGTCCTCAATGCTGAAGCTGCCATCGCCGTGCCTTGCCAGTGCTGCCCGTGCGCTGAGTGCCATGGGGATCAGTCCTTGCGCAGGCGCACGAGGATCCGTGCGCGGGCCTCGGTGAAGCGCGGGTCAGCCTTGGTGGCCAGCTGGTCGCGGGTCTCGCCGAAACCGGTGACGATCTCGTCGACTACGGTGGCCGGCTTCTCCGCGATCACGACCACCTTGTCGGCCAGGTACAGCGCCTCGTCGATGTCGTGGGTGACCAGCAGGATCGTCACACCCAGCTTGTGCTGCAAGTCCAGCACGAGGTCTTCGAGGTCGAAGCGGGTCTGCGCATCAACCGAGGCGAAGGGCTCATCCATGAGCAGCACCTTCGCGTTGTAGGCCAAGGCGCGGGCAATGGCCACGCGCTGCTGCATGCCTCCTGACATTTCCCAGGGGAACTTGCCGCCTTGGCCTTCAAGGCCCACGGCAGCCAGATGCTCATCGGCCAGCTTGTTCCGCTCGGCCTTGCCGATGCCCTTGCCCTGCAGCGGGAAGGCCACGTTTTCGCGGGTGGTCATCCACGGCATCAGCGAACGCGAGTAGTCCTGGAAGACCACGGCGAGATCGGGGTGCGGGCCGTTGATCTTCGTGCCGGAAACCTCGATGGTTCCGGCTTTTGGCTTCAGCAAGCCGGAAAGGCATCGCAGCAAGGTGGTCTTGCCGACGCCCGAAGGGCCGACTATCGAGATGAATTGGCCGTACTCCACGTCCAGATCCAAATTCTCCAGGATCTTGTTTTCGGCCGGGCCGGCGCCATAGCTCATGGACATGCCGCGAACCTTCATGAGCAATGGTTTGGTGTCCATGGACGTTTCAACGGGTGCTTGGGTGGTCATGGGATTCTCCTTGGTCAGAAGATGGAAGGTCGGACGGAAACGGAGGCTACTGGGCGCCGGAGGCGTGGTACCAGCGCAGGATCCGTTTCTCGACGAGCACGAAGAGGATGGAGATGATGTAGCCGATGACACCGACCAGCAGTGCGCCGGCCCATGTCTCCGGAACCTTGAAGGTGGCCGAGGAATTCAGGATGTAGAAGCCCAGGCCTTCAATGGAGGCGAACATTTCCGAAACGACCATTACGGTGATGCCGATCGGCAATGCGACGCGGATGCCGGCCACGATCTGCGGGGTGGCACCGGGCAGGATCACGCGGCGGAAGTGCAGGCCGCGCGGGATGCGGTAGACCTTGGAGAACTTGCGCACCGTTGGCTCGATGCCCAGGATGCCGTCGATGGTGTTCAGCAGGATCGGCCACATGCAGGCGAAGGCGATGGTGCCCATCTTCGGGCCCTGCCCCATGCCGAAGACGCCGATGATCATCGGAACCAGTGCTGCCTGCGGGACGGCGCGGAAGAAGTGGATGATCGGGTCAACGATCTTCAGCAGCAACGGGACTTCGCCCAGCAGCAGTCCGCCGCAGATGCCGAAGAAGGCAGCCAGGGCCAAGCCGACAAAGAGGTTGGACAGCGAGTACCAGGCGCCGGAAATAATCACGCCGTTGCCCAGGTCGCGGACCAAGGCTTCGAGGATGGACTCCAGCGAGGGGATGAAGAAGTTCGTGGAGTTTGCCGAGCCGAACCACCAAGCCGCAACCACGGCAACGATGAGCCATGAAGAAACCAGTATCTTGCGTCCGGCGGCCGCCGAGGAGCTCGGAGCCTTGGCCTTCGAAGCGCGTGATGGCACTGCGGGGGCGTTCAAAGTTGCGTTAGTCATCGTTCTGCCTCTTCCACTTCAGCAAACGGTTTTCGGCCTGTTGCAAGAGCAGGGCGATGGCCCATCCGGTCAGGCCGGCGAAGAACAGGTAGGCGAAGGCCAGATCCCAACGCTGCGCCTGCTGCATCAGCGTGATCTGGCGTCCAATGCCTGGCGCCTGGGAGATCACTTCAACGCCCACCGCCACCAGGATGGCGATGGCCGAGGAAATGCGCACACCGGTCGCGATCAGCGGCAGGGCAGAAGGCAGCAGGACCTTGGTGAAGCGCAGCATCGGCGGGATGCGGAAGACGGCGACGGTGTCGGCAACCGCGGCTTCCTGGCGGCGTGCACCGTAGATGGTCTGGATCAGCACTGGCCACAGGCAGGACAGCGCGACGACGACGATTTCCATCATGGTGTTCGAGCCGAGCAGCATGATCACCACTGGCATCAGGGCCAGCACCGGGAACGAACGGCCGAAATCGATCAGAATCGAGGTGGAGTTGTCGAGGAAGCGAACTGATCCAATGACCAGGCCCAGGACGACACCCACGACCGAAGCAATGAGCCAGCCGGTGAGGGCTGCGAGCAGGGTCTTGCCTAGCCCGCCCCAGAAGGCCGCTTGGCCCAGGGCTTCGGCGATGGCAGAGAAGATCTTTTCCACGCCGGGGAGCATGGAGGGCATGGTTCCTGAGGCGATCACCAGTTGCCAGATGCCCAGCAGGGCGGCGATGGCCACGATGCGCAGGGTCCAGAGCAGACCCGGTGAAATCGTTGACTCTTTCATGGGAATCCTTGAGTAAGCAGTTGCAAGCTAGGGGTGCTGGTGGCGCCAGCGCAGGGATGGCGCCACCGGTGAGGCGAAGCGGATGTGGGCTACTTGGCGTCTGCCGAAGCCCGGGTAGGGGCTTCGTCCCAGAGCACATCTTCGACGATGACCTTGTTCTCGACCAGGCCGAAGTGGACCATGGCATCGATGCCGGATTGGGCTTCAGCCACGTTGAAGGTGACGTCCGCCGGGACGAAGGTCTTGGGCGCATCGGCTACATCGATCTGGTTGGCTTCGGCGTGGACCTTGCGGACTTCCTCCAGGTTGGCTGGGTCCGAGTAGAACTTCACGGCATCTTGCATGGCTGCGTCGAACTTCTTGGCGGTCTCGCCATTCTGCTCCAGCCACTGCTTCTGCACGGTCCAGACGGTTACCGGCATGCTGGACTGGAATTCCTGTACCGGGTTGGAGATGGTCTGGTAGCCCTTCTCCAGCATCTGGTGGTAGAAGGAGTCGGCAGGCACTACTGCATCCACGGTGCCTTGTTCCAGGGCCGCTTCCATTCCCGCGTAGGGAACAGCAACTTCCGTGACTTCCTTTTCCTTCACGCCGGCCGCTTCCAATGCCTGGAGCACGGGGATGTCGCCACCGGACTTCACGCCAACTACGCCAATGGTCTTGCCCTTCAGGTCTGCCAGTTCCTTGACCCCGGAATCCTTGGCCACCATGACGCCGGAGTTGTCGGCTTCCGGGTCAACCATGCCGTTGCCGCCAATGACCTGGATCGGAACACCTTGGGAGAAGGAAGTGGCGACGTTGATCCACGATCCGATGGCAACGTTCACGTCACCGGAGACCACCTGGGCCAGCAGGGCGGCGGGGTCGGCGCCATTGACCAATTCAACGTCCAGACCCTGGTCCTCGAAGTAGCCCTTCTCTTCAGCGATGCGTGCGGTTTCGAACTGGATCGGAGCAATGGCGACACGCAGCTTCACCGGGCCGTCGGCGCTGGCCTCTTCGCTGGATCCGCACGCGGCCAGGGTGCCGATTGCGAGGGCAGAGACTGCGAGGCCGGAGAAGGCCTTCCGTGCAAAACGTCGTTTCGTGACCATGGGGATCTCCTTGAAAGCTTGGTGCCTAGGCGAAGGCTGCGAGTTGTCGACCGGGGTCGGCTCCCGGAAGAAGAAGTACATTGAGCATCAAAATGTATTTCTTGAATCACAATATATCTTTAGTATGATTGTGTGGCAAGACTCACATTCAAAATGACGCCAACGACGAAGCGCGCCGGGCAGACCAGGAGATACATCCCATGACAGCAACAGATCTTTCCGCCGTTCCGCTGGCTCAGCAGCTTCGCGCCGCTTTGGCAGCCACGCCCCTTCCGCTGGTGATCAACGGCCAGGAGGTCGCCGGCTCGGGGGAAAAGCTGCCGGTAACCGATCCCTCCACAGGACAGCTGCTGACCGAGACGACGGCTGCCACCGCAGCGGACATCGACCGCGCAGTAGCGGCCGCCCGTGCAGCCTTCGAGTCCGGGCCCTGGGCAGAAATGACCCCGGCAGCACGCCAGCGCGCACTGCACCGTTTCGCTGACGCGTTGGAAGCGAACCTCGATGAGTTGGCTACCCTGGAGTCCCTGAACTGCGGGAAGCCCTTCAACGTCGCCCGCTTTGGCGAGCTGCCCGCGGGCATCGAGACCTTGCGCTACTTCGCCGGCTGGGCCACCAAGCTCAACGGCGAAACCCGCGAGATATCCCTGCCAGGAACCTGGCACGCCTATACCCAGCGCCAAGCCTTGGGCGTGGCCGCACTGATCGTGCCATGGAATGTCCCCTTCACCATTGCGCTGTCCAAGGTGGCTCCGGCGCTGGCGTCCGGCTGCACCGTCGTGCTCAAGCCCGCGGAGCTGACCCCGCTGACCGCCGTGCGCATGGCGCAGATTGCGCTTGAAGCAGGCATCCCGGCCGGTGTGCTGAACGTTGTCCAGGGCTTGGGGCCGGTGGCCGGCCAAGCGCTCGCCGACCATCCGGATGTCGACAAGCTCTCCTTCACCGGATCCACCGCGGTCGGCAAGAAGCTGCTGGCGTCGGCAGCGGGCAATCTCAAGCGGCTGAGCCTTGAGCTGGGCGGCAAATCGCCGGTGGTGATCTATCCAGACGCTGATCTGGACAAGGCCATTCCGGCCGCCGCCATGAGCATCTTCGGCAACTCCGGCCAGGTCTGCGCGGCAGGGTCGCGACTGTATGTCCACGAAGACATCGCAGACCAGGTCATCGAAGGCATCGCCGGTTTCGCGAAGAACCTCAAGCTGGGCGCTGGCCTGGCAGAAGGAACCCAGCTGGGCCCCCTGATCTCCCAGGTGCAGCGCGAGCGCGTGCTGGGGTATATCGAGGCGGGCATCGCTGATGGCGCGGAACTCGTTGCCGGCGGCTTGGCCGAAGGCGAAGAAGGATTCTTCGTGCAGCCGACCGTGCTGAAAAATGTCAGTCCGGACATGTCCATCGCCAAGGATGAGATCTTCGGGCCGGTGCTCTCGGTGAGCACCTTCGGCGACGAGGATTCGCTGGCTGAGGTGCTGCGCCGGGCCAACGACACCGACTACGGTCTCAATTCGGTGATCTTCACCCAGGACATTTCCCGCGCGTTGACCTTCGCCAAGAAAATCCAGGCCGGCAACGTCAGGGTGAATACCGGTGCCGGCATGGATGCGAACATGCCGTTCGGCGGATTCAAGCAGTCGGGGTGGGGCGCGGAAAATGGCCGTGAAGGCATCGAGGCCTACACCTCGCTGAAGTCGGTCACCGTCAAGCTCGACTAGCGGCAATGTTCTATTCCGGGACTGCTTTGCGCAGTCCCGGGCCGATAGGATGAGCTCATGAGCGAAAAGGAGCAACCCCGGCTGGCTAGCGCGTTGGCGCAGAAAGTCGTCGACACGATTGCGCCGACCATCAACCGCAATGTGAACATCATGAATGCTCACGGAGTCATCATTGCTTCTACGGATGCTGCGCGTATCGGTACCCACCACGACGGCAGCGCAGAGGCGATCCGCCGCAACGGCATCATCCGTGTCAGCCAGGCCGACGGCTCGGCCGGAACCCAGCCAGGGGTCAATGTGCCGCTGGTGTTGAACGACCAGCTCTGCGGCGTTGTGGGCGTGACCGGAGCTCCCCACGAGGTGGAACCGCTGGCCGGCCTGATTGCATTGACCGTTCAATTGCTCTTCGCCCAGGAACGCGAGCACTCTCGCAGCGCGCGGCGCGAGACCGAAGCCCGCGACATTATTTCTGCGTTGATCGCCGGTCGCGTTGCGCCTGAAGTGATCGACCGCTCGCTCGCAGCGCATGGTTTGCGCGGGCCGAAATGCATTGAAGCTTGGCTGCCCCGAAGCGTGGGGGATCCGTCGCTCGAAGAGCCGGCGAAGGAACATCACCGCACGTCATGGATTAGCCTTTCCGGCGCGTACTGGAGGCTTGGCGCTGCCAGCGAGCCAGCTTTCGCTCCCGAGCGCATGGACCAGGAACGTTTCCTGGTCTCCGCGCCTGTCGAAAAGGCAGAGGATCTCATGGCCGAAACCGAAGTGCTGCGCGTATTGGTGGGCTATCCGGCACTCGTGCCATCCCACGCGCGGCGCCGCATGTGGAGCCGGGAAATTGCTGTGGCTATCGCCCGCACCCCAGCCCGCAGCCTGGAATATGCAGCTGCTCCAGCGATGCAGCTCAATGAGGAACAAGCCAGAACCCTGCTGGTCGTTGCGGCAGCTGCTTCGATGAGCCAAGCGGCCACGGATCTGCATATTCACCGCAATACCTTGGTGCAAAGACTTGAGCGGATAAGCCAGGTCAGCGGCGTCGATATTCGGCGGTCCAGCGAGTCCCTGAAACTCCAGCATGCCATCTACGCGAGAGTGGCCTTGGGCCAGCTGCATGTTTTCTAGGCCCTGGAAACGAGGGGAGCTGGCGCCGGGGCTGGGAAGGGTGGGATGTTTGCACACATTGGCTCTTTCGAACCCAGGCAAATGTGGTCGTGCGCCCATAGGTATTCGGGGTCACTTTTCCTAGTATTGGCAGGATGATCGATCTTTGCGCCCGAAACCCGGGGTGGCACGGTGGCATCTAGCCCAACGGGCAAAGCCTTGAGCGGCTTTGCCGATAGGGCTGGTCCACCCGGTCAGCCATTGCGGGCTGGGCGCATTGAACTACCGATATTGGCAAAGGAGCCAACCCGCCGTGTACGAACTGCTAGTTCTGCTGATCCTTGTTGTGGCCATCGTGATGGTCACAGCACGCTTGAAGATCAGCCCATTCCTCGCCCTCGTTGGCGCCGCTATCCTGGCGGCCTTCGCCTACCGGATTCCGCTGGCCGACGTGGCTTCGACGGTCACCACGGCTTTCGGCAGCACCATGGGAAATATCGGACTGGTGATCCTGTTCGGAACAATGATCGGTGTCATCCTGGAGAAATCCGGCGCCGCGATCTCCATGGCAGATGCGCTGATCAAGGTCCTGGGTACCCGGTTCCCCAACCTGACGCTATCGATTATCGGCTACATCGTTTCCATTCCGGTCTTCTGCGACTCGGGATACGTGGTGCTCAACTCGCTGCGCAAAGCCATCACCCTGCGTACCGGGGTCTCTGGGCTGGCAACTTCCATCGCCCTGATGACCGGCCTGTACGCGACCCACACCATGGTGCCTCCAACTCCGGGCCCGCTGGCCGCAGCCGAAAGCATCGGCATTGCCGATAACCTGGGCTTGATCATCGCTGTCGGATTGCCCGTTGCGGCCATCTCAGCCCTTGCCGGCTTGGCCTACGCCAGCCGCTTCAACAAGTCCAAATGGACCCCGGTGCCAAGCGGTGACGACAACGACATCTCCGAACTCGACTATGAGCAGCTGCGTGCAAGCTTCGGAAAATTGCCCAGCCCGGCGCTGGCCTTCATGCCGATCCTGGTCCCGCTGGTACTGATCTGCGCCGCATCCATTGCGAAGCTGCCCTCGCACCCGATGGGCGAAGGCGTTGCCCTGGAAATCCTTTCCTTCTTGGGGACGCCGGTTATTGCGCTGATCTTCGGCTTGATCTCCGCGACCTTCCTTTTGCGCGGTAGCAGCAAACTGGCGGTTTTCAATGAGCAGATGAATGAAGCTGTACGCACCGCTGCTCCGATCTTGCTGATCACCGGTGCCGGCGCCGGCTTCGGCGCGGTCCTGGCCGCTTCGGATTTGACCACGATTCTTTCGGATTCGCTCAGCGGGCTGGGACTGGGCCTGGCTGTGCCATTCCTGATCGCCGCTGCGCTGAAGTCCGCCCAGGGCTCGTCGACCGTCTCAATGGTGACCACTTCCGCGCTGGTCGCTCCGATGCTCGGCTCCCTGGGCTTGGATTCGGAGCTGGGCATGGTGCTGTCCGTATTGGCTGTTGGCGCCGGTGCGATGGTTGTCTCGCACGCCAACGACTCCTACTTCTGGGTTGTCTCGCAGCTCAGCCGCATTCCGGTGATTACCGCGTACAAGACCTTGAGCGTGGCTACCGCCATCCAGGGCACCGCGGCGTTCTTGACAGTATTGGTGCTGGGAGCCGTACTGCTGTAGCAGCACGCTTTCCAGAAAGAAACGGATCGCGCCATCGGCAGATGGTGCGATCCGTTTCTTTAAGCAGTGCTGGATTAGCCCAGGCCTGCCGCCTGGATGCTCCGCGCGGCCTTATTCGCTGTGGCAGTCGAGATCACCAGCAATGCGATGGCAGCCAGGTAGCCGGCTCCGGTCGCGGCGAAGGCGAAACCGAATTGGCCCAGCAAGCAGAGAACTGCCGCGCTGGCCAATGCCGCCCAACCGGCCCAGGAAGCCACGGCAAGCAGGGGCGCAGCCTGCTGATGCCCGGCGAACCAGGCATCATCGCTGGCCAAGGTGTGTCGGGTCTTGATGCCGATCGCCGTATTGCGAGCGAGCTTCCGGTCCCGTGCTATCGGGGCGAGGAACGCTGCGACCAGCGTTATGCTCAGCAACCCGAACATGAAGGCAATCACGCCTGCTGGATCCACTTGCCGCCTCTTCTGCCGATTGATCTTGAATGGCCATTCTATGCGGTCGCAGCGAAGTGCCCTGATCCACGCTGTGTTCCCAATCGATGCCTGCGGGAACGCTCTTGAGATCCAGTTCCGGCATGCCAATTGCGTCATGCGAAGGTCATATGACGTCTTATCCGCCCGTTTTCCGGCAGGGCGAAGGCACGAAGATGACGTATTTTGTCCTGCTGTTCCTCCGCATGACAGCGCCCTTCCCGAGGACCTGCCAGCAATGCTTGACTCGGAGCACAACCCATCCAGAGCGGCTGAGAGACCTGGCTCCGAGACGCCGCAGCAAGCCTGCACCAGCAGGTAGTGCTAACGCCAGGTTCGATGGATCCGCAGATTTTCTGCATCCTTCGGAATCCATAGCCCAAGAGGAGAACGAAGATGACTGTACTGGATACCCAATTGCCGCGCGTGCCCTACATCGGCACTGCTGATGAAGCTGAACTCGCTCATTGGCGCGACGCCGCCCAGCAAGTAGCTGACAAACTGGCGGCTGACGCGCTCGACCGCGACCGCAAGAACGCCCAGCCTTTCGCCGAAGTGCAGCTGCTGCGCGAAGCCGGGTTGCTCAATCTCTTGGTGCCTGCAGAATTCGGCGGAGCCGGAGCCCATTGGGAAACGGCCTTCGAAGCGGTCCGCATACTGGCCGCAGCTGATGGATCCATCTCGCAGTTGCTGGCTTACCACTACATCAACCAGTCCGGCATTGCGTTCTACGCCCCGGCAGAAGCCCAAGGGGCATGGTGGCAGCGCACCGTGGAAGGTGGGTGGCTCTGGGGCGATTCGGTGAATCCAGTTGATCCGGATTTGACGCTGAGCGCCGAAGGGGATGGCTACCGGCTGAATGGAGCCAAGCGATTCTCCACGGGTTCCGGTGTTGGCGAGGTCATCGTCATCAACGCGCTGGTCCAGGGCGGAGAATACGACGGGCAGATTCTCGCGTTGGTTCTGCCACGCGATATCGATGGCTTGGAAATCGTTGACGACTGGGACTACCTGGGACAGCGGCTGAGCGCGTCGAATTCCTTGAAGTTCCACAACGTGCGGCTCGAAGCAAGGGACTTGCTGGGATTCGTCACCGATGAACCGGTCTCCACCCTGCTCACCCCCGGGATCCAGCTGGCCTTCGCCAACTTCTACCTGGGCATCGCCCAGGGAGCGCTGGCGCGCGGCAAGCAGATCTTGCTGGGCCGCAAGAACGCCTGGCTGTTCTCGCAGGCAGAGACCTACTCGCAGGACCCGATCTTCCAGCGCACCGTCGGAGAGCTCAAAGCCCGCACCGCAGCAGTGGCGGCGCTGACCGAGAAGCTGGGCCGGAAATTCGACGCCCTGCTCTCAAAGGCCGGGGATGTCACCCAGCCCGAACGAGCGGCGCTGGCCGTGGAAATTGCTGAAGCCAAGGTGGTCTCCACTGAGGTGGGAGTGGATGTGGCGAACCGGATCTTCGAGGTGACCGGTTCATCTTCGACTGCGAACTCGGTGGGCCTGGACCTGTACTGGCGCAATGTGCGCACCCATTCGCTGCACGACCCAGTGGACTACAAGAAGATCGAGGTCGGCGCCTACTTCCTGCGCGGAGAGTCCCAGCCGCTCTCGCTGTACACCTAAGAAAACTTCTCCCGGATTGGACTGAACGATGACTGTACTTGCAACTGGCAATCGACTCGCAGGACTCAAAAACCGCTTCGCACCGTTCTTCGCGCGCATTGCGCAGGGCGCAGCCGAACGCGACCGCACCGGCGAATTGCCCTACCAGCAGGTCGCGGACCTGGCCGCTGCCGGCTTTGGTGCGGTTCGGGTCCCGGAATCGCACGGGGGTGCCGGTGCTACGCTGCCCGAACTCTTCGAGCTTTTCGTGGATCTCGCGGCGGCGGATTCCAATATTGCCCAAGCGCTGCGCGCGCACTTCGCCTTCGTCGAGGACCGTCTGGTTGCGGCCCCCGGCCCGGGGCGCGACAAGTGGCTGGCCCGCTTCGTGGCGGGAGAACTGGTGGGCAACTCCTGGACCGAGGTCGGCACCGTCAAGGTCGGGGACGTGATCACCAAGGTCACCCCGGACGGCGAGGGCGGATTCAAGATCAACGGCACCAAGTACTACTCCACCGGCTCGATCTTCGCCGACTGGCTCGATACCTACGCGGAGCGCACCGACACCGGCAAGCGGGTGATTGCCGCAGTCAACCGCCACCAGCCCGGCGTCGAGCTGGCCGATGACTGGGATGGCTTCGGCCAGCGCACCACGGGCACCGGCACCTCCACCTTCACCGACGCGATTGTCGCCGAAGAAGACCTCATCGACTTCGATACGCGTTTCAAGTACCAGACAGCTTTCTACCAGCAGGTGCTGCTCGCTGTCCTGGCCGGCTCCGCCAAAGCAGCCGAGCGGGACTTCGCCGCTGAGCTGAAGGCGCGCAAGCGGACCTTCAGCCATGCCGCGGCCAATGTGGCGGCCGAAGACCCGCAGCTGCTGCAGGTGATCGGCGAGGTCTCCGCGGCGGCCTTCGCTGCCGCGGCAACGGTGGAACGAGTGTCGACGGCATTGCAGGGAGCCTATGAAACTGCGCAGGCGCTGCACACCGGCGAGGTGACCGGGGAAGAGGACGAAGCAGCCAACGATGCGGCAGAGCTGGCCAGCGCCCAGGCGCAGGTGGTGCTGACCCCGCTGGTCCTCAACGCAATCACCCACGCTTTTGATGCGCTGGCCGCCAGCGCCACGAGCGTTACCAAGAACCTGGACCGGCACTGGCGCAATGCCCGTACCGCCGGCAACCACAACCCCTGGGTGTTCAAGGCGCGGTTGATTGGCGACCTGGCGGTTAATGGCACCGAGCTTCCGCGCGTGTGGGCGATTGGTGCATCAAAGTAGATTCCTTGATTTTGCGGGTCCAGCATTCTTTGCCGATGCTGGGCCCGCAGGTTTTAACCGTGCAGTGTTGCCCGCAGAACGTCTTGAATGCGAAGATGTCCCGCATGAGTGGTTGGCAATTTTCTTTCGAGGACGGGCACAAGCCTCCCGTCCTCGACTTTGACTGGACGCCGATCGACTCCGTTGTTCAGCGGTTGGCACTGCTGCAGGTGCAAGCCAGAGGAACCGGCGAGGTGACCGAGGAACTGCAAAGCTGTGTTGCTGAGCTTGAGCGGCTTATCGTGCTGGCCTTGGAACACGGCGCCAGCCTGGGTCAGTTGGCCGAAAGAACTAGGGTCAGCCAGCGGGATCTGGCGAGGGTCAGAAAAACCGGACGACTTTACGAACGGTAATGGTCCGCTGCCCGCTGGCTAGACTGGGCGGGTGATCAACTACACCCTGCGCCAGCTGCAGTACTTCGTCGCCGTCGCTGAACTCGGCTCCATCTCCGCCGCGGCGAAGCAGTGCCATATTTCCCAGGCAGCCATGTCCCAGTCCATGGACGAGCTGGAACGCGCCGTCGGCTCGCAGCTGCTGGTGCGCAGACGTGCCCGCGGGGTGGTGCTCACGGCTGTCGGCACGGACTTCCTGCTGGACTCGCGGGCCCTGGTGCGCCATGCCGAAGAAGTGCAGGACCAGATTGTCGAACGCCAGACCAAGCTCTCCGGCCCTTTGGTGATCGGCTGCTATTCCTCGCTGGCCGCTTTCTGGATCCCGGTGATCTGCGAACGCTTCACCAATGTGCACCCGGACTTGCAGGTCACCCTCGTGGAGGGGGACGGGGCCGACCTGCAGGAGCGCATGCTCAAGGGCCACCTGGATGCGGTGCTCACCCATACCCGCCACCTGCTGCCGCAGGTCTCTTCGCGCACGGTGATGTCGGGCCGGCCCTATGTGCTGGTGGGAGGCAATCACCGGCTGGCCGATCGCACCTCCGTCGCCTTAAGCGAACTGGCCGACGACGACTTCGTCTCCCTGGACATCCCCACGGTGCGCGATAACCAGCTGGTGAATCTTCGCATGTCGGGCTTGGACCCCAAGGTGCGGTGGAGTTCGCAGAGCTTCGAGGCGGTGCGCGGGATGGTGGCTCGGGGTTTGGGCTATACCGTTCTGGTGCAGCGCCCGCCGGTCAACCTCAGCTACGACGGCTTGCCGCTGTCGGTATTGGAGATCGAGGGCGAGGTTGGCGTGAGCGATATCTGCGTGGCCTACACCGCCTCGGACCGCCCTAGCTTGCGGCTGCGCGCGTTCTTGGATTTCTGCGAGGAAGCCGGAGCCGAGAAAGAGCGCAAGGCCAGTTAGAACCCGCAGGTTCCAACCGGCCCCGCGCTCCCGCCAGTCGGGAGGCTAGTGGCTCATTTCCTCGGCCTCGAGGTCGGCGTCGCGGCCTTCCTTGATGCCGCGCATGGCCAGGGCGGCGACGATGAACGCGGCGGCCCAAACGGCTCCGGCGATCCACAGTGATCCGCCGCCCAGCAGCACCAGGCCTGCAACGATCATCGGGGTGAAGCCTGCGCCCACGGTGGAGGAGAGCTGGTAGACCAGCGAAGCGCCGGTGTAGCGGATGCGGGTTGGGAACAGCTCCGCGGTGAACGCGCCGAACGGCCCGAAGATGAAGGCCTGGATGATGCCGTTGGCCACGAACAGCGCGATGGCGAACAGCCACAGCTGGCCCAGTTCCAGCATCCACATGATCGGCAGGGCGGCCACGGCGCCGGCGAGGATGCCGACCATCATGACCGGGCGGCGGCCCAGCTTGTCGGAGTAGCGCGATGAAACCCAGATGCCCACCACGGTCAATGCGGCGCCGATGGCCTTGATGTTCAGCACCGCGGTGCGGTCCATGCCGACTTCCTCGACCACGTAGGAGATGGCCCAGACGGTCATCAGGCCCTGCACCGTGTAGGAGCTCATGCCCACCAGGGTTCCGCGGATGACGGACTTCGGGTACTTGGTGATGACCTCCATGAAGGGGGTCTTGCGCTCTTCTACCTTGTTTTCCAGCGCGAGGAACAGCGGGGACTCGGTGACCTTCAGCCGGATAACCAGCCCGATGCCCACCAGTGCGATGCTGATCAGGAACGGAATGCGCCAGCCCCAGGCCAGGAACTGCTCATTGGGCATGAGCGAGACGGCCGAGACTGCCAACGTGGCCATCACGGCGCCGGCCGGGCCGCCCATGTTCGCGAAGCTCGCCGCGAAGCCGCGGCGCTCCTTCGGCGCGTGCTCCAGCGCCATCAGCATGGCCCCGCCCCATTCGCCGCCCACGGCCAGGCCCTGGACGATGCGCAAGATGATCAGCGCGATCGGGGCCAGCATGCCGATCTGCGCGGTGGGAGGAAGCAGGCCGATCAGTGTCGAGGCGCCGCCCATCATCGCCATCGAGGTGATCAGCACGCCCTTGCGGCCGATCTTGTCGCCGAAGTGGCCGAACACGATGCCGCCCAGCGGGCGGGCCAGATAGCCCACGGCCAAGGTGGCAAAGGAAGCGAAGATGGCTACGCCCGGGGTCAGGCCCACGAAGAAGACCTTGTTGAAGACCAGCGAGGCCGCCGTGGCGTAGAGGATGAAATCGTAGAATTCGATTGCGCTGCCGATGAAGCTGGAAGCCAGGATCCGGCGCATCTGCGGGGATTTCAGCGAGGGAACCAACGCCTGTGCCTCCACGCCGTTGCCATTATTCAGGGTGTTGCTCATCGTGCTGCCGCCATTTCACTGTTGACGCGGGAAAAGGATATCGTGTCCAGATCGTTGGGCACTAGGTAGTTGCCGGAGAATTTCGCGGCGTGGGCTTCCCAGACCTGCAAAGGCGTAGTTCCGGGGACCAGATGGTGCAGGGCCAGGGTGCTCGCCCCGGCCTGGTGCGCGATCTCGATCGCCTGCTCCGGCGAGGTGTGCGAGGCGCGGTGGTGGTCCATCGAAGCCTGGGCTTCCAAGGTGCCAACCGAACCGTAGGCGCGTTGCACCCAGTCGAAATCGATGGCCTCATGAAGCAGCAGGTCGGTATCCTTCGCCAGGGCCACCAGGTTCTGGCAGGGCGCGGTGTCTCCGGAAATGGTCACCGAGCCTTCTGCGGTATCGAAGCGGAAGGCGAAGGCCGGAGCGATCGGCGGGTGCTTGACCAGGGTTGCAGTCACCGTGACCAGTTCGTCGCGGTAGATCTCGAACGGCGCGAAGCCCTTCGGCGTCGGGTTCTCGTTGGGGTGGTACCCAGTGCCCGCCGGAATCTCGATGTCCGAGGCGATGAAGTGGTCCAGCGGGGAGGGGCGCAGGGCGTCGATCACGCGGTCATTCAGGTCCGTGGCGTAGGCCTGCATCAGATGCTCGAACATCGAGGCAGTGCCCGGGGTCGGACTCTGCGCGAAGACCGGCAGCGGGGCAGTCACTGCGCGCGGGGAGGCAGGTGGCAGGGCGCCGCGGTCGCCGGGGCCGATGATGGAAATCGGAGCCTTGCCGGCCGGCAGGGTGAACATTCCGAAGATGGCCAGCGAAGCCAGGTCGATGGTGTGATCGGAGTGCAAGTGCGTGAGGAAGATGCCGCGAAGGTTCGCAGGGGTGAACCCGGCCTTCATCAGCTGGTTGCCCACGCCGGTTCCGGCATCCACCAGGTAGACGCTTTCGCCTACGACTACGGCGGTGGAAATTCCCGCGCGCTTGCCGGCGTTCTCGCCGGTCCACCAGCGTGGTCCGCCGGCGGTGCCCAGCGTAACGACGCGGGGATTGAGATTGGTGGAGGCCATGGAATGCGCCCTTTCGTTCGTTCAGGTACTGCATTCAATTCTTATGCGCTGGGTCACATTCGTAAAACTGTTTTTATCAACAAACTAAATAGGTTTAGCCGATAATGGGTTGGGTATGCTCATAGCATCGACGCAAACCAAGGAGGGTCATGTCCGAGCAAGATCGCAGCCGGCTTTCACGCTGGCTATTGCCGCAGGGCAGTGAGCCTGACCCGCGCTTCACGCTGGCCAACGAGCGCACCTTCTTGGCCTGGATCCGAACTTCGCTAGCCTTCCTCGCAGGCGGTACCGCACTGGAGGCCTTCGCAGCCGAGGCCTTCCCTTCGCCCTTGCGCACCTGGTTGGCGGTGCTGGTGATCGGTGTCGGCATCCTGATTGCCGCCGGTGCAGCCGTGCGCTGGGTCCGCGTGGAACGCAGCATGCGCACCGGCCGGCCGTTGCCGATTCCCGCCATTGTCCCGCTGCTGGCCTTCGGCGCGGTGGTGGCCTCACTGGCTGCGATCGCCATGATTTTCTGGTCCCTCGGCTCGTGATGAAAGAACCCGTCGGGATCAGCGATCCGGGACTGCAGCCCGAGCGCACCGTGTTCGCGTGGAACCGGACAATGGTTTCATTTCTCGTGGTTTCCGCTGTCTTCCTGCGCTGGTTGCCGCACTACGGGATGGGCATGATCTTGCTGATCGCGGTGTCGTCATCGATGGCTATGGGGATCCTGTTCTCGCAGCGTGCGCGCTATCGGCGCATGGCCCTCGGGGTGAAGCAGGAGAGGGTCCAAGCAGACGTGGTCGCCGTGCTGATGACCACGCTGGCGCTCTGCGCGCTGGGCGGATACGCGCTGTTCCTGGTGCTCGGCCCGAACTAGGCCACGTGCGGCCGCGCGCCGGTGATAGCGAAGCTGGATCTACGGGAAAATCGGCGGATCCAATTGCCGCCAGCAGGCGTACAGTGGAAATATCCGTCCAGCTCGAATTCGCCGTAAAAGGGGATGAGTCGCGATGCAGGCTGAGGCTAGATTCAAGATGCCGTTCAATTTCGCCCAGGTGGTGATTGCGGCTTTCGGGGCCATGGCGCTGAGCGTCTTGGCCTACTTCGTTGCCAGGGTGATTGGCGCGTCGATGGAATATTCCGGCGGCCTGTTCCAGAACCTGGATTTCATCCACATCGTGCGATTCACTGCCCTGCCCATTCTCATTCTCGGGTTCCTGACCTTCCTGGTCGGTCGGGCCAAGCCGGGCTACTGCCGCATCGCCCAGGTGATCGGCGTAGCCGCCGTGCTGGCCTCGGCGGTGGTGCAGTGGTTCTTCGCCGAGGACTGGGGGACCGCGCTGACCGTGGCGATCATGCACCTGGTGGTCGCGGCGTCTTGGTATATCTCGGTGAACTACTCGAATAGGAAGTTCAACGAGATCGCGGCCCTGGAAAATACATAGCCCTGCTAAGTGTCGCGGTTCTCACGGTCCCTTGAGAGCCGCGGCACAGGCACTCGGGAATAGAATAGTTGCGAACTTTCAACAATTCTAGGAGTGCCATGACGGCTCAGGGACAACCCAATAGCCCATTCAATTTCATCCAGGTGATTATCGGTGCGCTGGGTACCAGCTACCTGAATGTCATCATTTTCTTCCTGGCTGGCGCCGCTGGGGCATCCCGCCGGATGGGTCCTGATCCAACTGATGTTGTCGGCTTTGACCACCTGTTGCAGTTCACGCTGGTCCCGATCCTGTTCTTCGGCCTGGTGGTCTTCCTGATTGGACGGGCAAACAAGGGCATTTGCAAGATCGCG
The DNA here is from genome assembly GCF_053543575.1 of Glutamicibacter sp. AGC84. Classification (NCBI taxonomy): domain Bacteria; kingdom Bacillati; phylum Actinomycetota; class Actinomycetes; order Micrococcales; family Micrococcaceae; genus Glutamicibacter; species Glutamicibacter sp. AGC84. The sequence continues at coordinate 55,987 of NZ_JBLVOC010000026.1, read as the reverse complement.
CAGTGGGTCGGCCTGATTATCGCTGTCGCATCGATCGCCTTCCCGATCATGAACGCAGCAGATGCCGCAACCGCCGTGGGCCTGAGCCTGATCCATATCGTGACCGGTATCGGCTGGTTCTTCTCGGTGCACTACGGCAACCAGAAGCTCCACGTTCCTTCCAAGGACGTAGCGCTCGTCTAAGCGCGAAAAGCGAAACCTCGCGGAGCAACCAGCAATGATCTGTTCTGCGAGGCCGGTCTCGCCCTGACCCGCGTCGCGGCATCCCTGGACATGCTCATCATCTCCGGTACTCAGCGCCGTGTACTTCTTCGTTGTGGATGTGGGCAGCGCCGTGGGCACCACCGTGGGCACATGGGTCTTGGACCTAGTCGACTGCGCTTGCCCGCTACGCGAGCCCTTTGCCGCTTCGGGTGTCTTGGTGCTTGGCGCCCTGTTGCTGAGGCTGCGGCTGCACGGCACCCAGTGCCTGCCGCGGAAAGGTTTTCGGTTTGGCCCCGGAAGGCGGTTCGTCCTGGTCCAGCGGATCGGCCATGGCCGATGGGGCAGCGGAGGCTTGGCCTGTTGCGGCTGCCTCGGCGGTTTGGGCCGTCACCGGGGCATCGCGGATCGCCGGCATCCTGCGTGGCGGCAGCGGACGACGATGGTGCACGAGATAAATCAGCATGGCCAGGGCCTTGTGCATGACCACGATGGTGAAGATGGCCGATCCGGCATAGCAGCCCCAGGCGACCAGGTGAAGCGTGGTCACTTCAAGGACGTTCAGCTCCAGCGAGCCGTTGAGCATCATGACGGCGCCGATTTGCTGGATGACCATGCCGAGCACGGCCAACCCCACCGCAAACCAGAAATACACCAGGGTATCGGCTCCGGGTTTCTTCACGACAGGCATTTGAACCTCCGTTGGCCAGCTGTCGGCGGTCATTGCTACACACTGTAGCCCATGGCGGGAAACAGCTTATCTGCCCAAGGTGGCCCGGGCCTGGCGCAGCAGCGGCTCATCGACCATCTGCCCTTCGAAAGCGAAAACTCCGGGATTCGCCTCCGCGGCGTCGAGGATCCGCCGTGCCCGATCCCGTTCTGCTTCGGTCGGTGCGAACGCCTCGCGAATGACCGGCATCTGGTTCGGGTGGATCGAGGCCTTCGCGGCGAATCCCGAGGCCTTGGCATCGCGGGACTCCTCGTCCAGGCCTTTGAGATCAGGGATATCGAGGTACACGGAATCAATTGCGGCCTTGCCGTTGGCCACCGCATGCAGCAGCACCTGCGACCGCGCGAACCGTGCTACCTCGCGGTAGCTGCCATCGTGGCCGCGCGAGGATGTGCCGCCGAGCGAGGCGATCAGGTCTTCGGCGCCCCACATCAGCGCGACGACATTCTGCGCCCCGGCAATGTCCGAGGCATTGGTGATGCCCTTGGCGGTTTCGCATAGCGCCAGCACGTCGTAGCCTGCCAGCGCCGCTGGCTGCGCCGCCGATTCGCACTTTGGCAGCATCACGGTGCGGTAGGCCGTTTGCCCCAGCGCTGCCAGGTCCTTGGCGAAGTGCTCGCTATCGACCGGGTTCACGCGCACGATGACCCGCGCGGGATCCAGCGGCGTATCCAGCAAGGCGCGGCGGGCCGCTTCCTTGTTCCCGGCAGCCACAGCGTCTTCCAGATCGATGATGACCGCATCGGCACGCTGTGCCGCCTTGGCGTAGCGCTCGGGCCGGTCGGCCGGGCAGAACAAGAGGGAAGGACCCATCAGGAACTCAGCCATCAGCTTTTCCTCCCTTGGCCTGCAACGAATCCTGGTGTGCCTGCCTGGTCCACATCAGGCAGGTGCGGGTGGCGGTGGCCACGATGTCGCCGTGCTGGTTGCGGCCGGTGTGAGTCATGGATGCCAGGCCCTGCCCGGGGCGGGACTTGGATTCGCGCAGTGCGGTGATCTCGGTTTCGGTGTAGAGAGTATCGCCGTGGAACATCGGGTGCGGGAAGCGCACGTCATTGATGCCCAGCTGCCCCACGATGGTGCCTTCGGTCAGCTGTCCCACCGACTGGCCAATCATGGTGCTCAGGGTCAGCAGGGAGTTGACCAGCGGCTTGCCGAAGGGCTGGGTGGAAGCCCACGCCGCGTCAAGGTGCAGGCCCTGGTTGTTCATGGTCATCGTCGTGAACGCGACGTTATCCGCTTCGGTCAGGGTGCGCCCGGGCTTGTGCGCGTAGGTGGCCCCCAGCTGCAGCTCATCGAAGTAGAGGCCGCGCTGCTCGACACGTTTGGGGGTTTGCTCGCTCATGCGTCCTGCTCCTGATGCTGTGCTTCGGTTGACGGAGTTGCTTCCACGGTAGCTACGACCTGCTTGGCCTTGACCAGATCCCCGGTCTTCAACCCGGTCATGCGCACGATGCCATCGACGGGGGAGAAGAGCTGGTGCTCCATCTTCATCGCTTCGATGCTCAGCAGCAGCTGGCCTTCGGCGACCGCATCGCCATCGGCCGCCTGCACGTTGATCACGGTGCCGGGCATGGGCGAGAGGACATGCGGGGAGAAGGTCCCGGATTGCTTGGCGATGGTGGCCAGCTGGCGTTCGAGGACTTCTTCGCGGGGCAGCTTGCGCACCGCCGCGGTCCAGCCTTCCTCGCACAGCCACAGCGTGCCATCTGCGGCGAAGGCGTGCTGTAGTGCTGTGCGCTGCCCGTTGACGGACAGTGTTCCATCCGGTTCCCGGCGCACGGTGAATTCTTCGGCGCCCACGCGCACCCGGCTCGAATCGGGATCCCTGAGCAATGCGGTCCTGCCCTCGGCGGCCTCGACGTCGAAGTGCCCGATGCTGGCCCGGCGATGCTGGGCCCGCCAGCCGTCGCGCAGGCCCCACGGGGTATTCGCGGCTGGAATGCGCCGATCCTCCAGATGCGCTGCCAGTGCCAGTTCGCGGGCCCCGACCTGGCGGAAGTCGAACTGGTCCATCTTCCGCTCGATCAGGTTGGTGTCCAGGGCCCCGGCGGCCACATCCTCGTCGGCCAGCAGCAGCCGCAGGTATTCGCTGTTGGTCAGCACGCCCAGCACCACGGTGCCGGCCAGTGCCTTATCCAAGCGGTCCAGCGCCTCGGTGCGATCCGGGCCCCAGGCGATGAGCTTGGAAAGCATCGGATCGTAGTGGGCGCTGATCTCCAGGCCGTCGCGCAGCGAGGAATCCACCCGGACATTCTCCGGCTCGCGCACGTGCAGCACGGTGCCCACCGAGGGCAGGAAGCCGGAGGACGGGTCTTCGGCGTAGAGCCGGGCCTCGATGGCATGGCCTTCCAATGCCACCTGGTCCTGGGTGAAACCCAGTGCGTGTCCGGCCGCGATGCGCACCTGCCACTGCACCAGATCCAGCTTTGCGCCGTTCACCCGCACGACTTCCTCGGTGACCGGGTGCTCCACCTGCAAGCGGGTGTTCATTTCCATGAAGAAGAATTCGTCGGGGTTCTGGTCGCTCACCAGGAACTCGACAGTTCCGGCTCCGACGTAGCCCACCGATTGCGCGGCGGCCACCGCGGCGGCGCCAATGCGCTCGCGGATCGCCGCGCCGTGCTCCAGGTTCTCGAACAGCGGAGCTGGGGCTTCCTCGATGACCTTCTGGTGGCGGCGCTGCAAGGAGCATTCGCGTTCGCCCAGGTGCACGGTGTTCCCGTGCGCATCGGCCAGGATCTGCACCTCGATATGGCGTGGATTGCGTACCAGCCGCTCGAGGAACAGGGTGTCATCGCCGAAGGCATTGCGTGCGGTGCGCCGGGCGCTGGCCAGCGCTTCGGGCAGTTCTGCGGCGGATTCCACGGCGAACATGCCCTTGCCGCCGCCGCCGGCCGAAGGCTTGATCAGCAGCGGGAAGCCGACGTCCGCGGCGGCGGCGAGCAGCTGCTGATCGCCCAGGCCGGGTTCGGCGATGCCGGGAACCACCGGCACCTGGTGGGAGAGGACATGGTTCTTGGAGCGGATCTTGTCGCCCATGAGATTGATGGAGTTCACCGGCGGGCCGATGAAGGTGATGCCGGCAGCTTCCAGCGCACGGGCGAAGTCCACGTTCTCGGAGAGGAACCCGTAGCCCGGGTGCACCGCCTGGGCACCGGTGTGCCGGCAAGCGGCGATCACCGCGTCGATATCCAGGTAGCTTTCATTGGCCGCAGCCGCGCCGATGCGCACCGCGCGATCGGCTTCGGACACATGCAGCGCCCCGGCATCGGCATCGGAGTAGACGGCGACCGATTCGATGCCCAGGACCCGCAGGGTGCGGATGATGCGCACCGCGATTTCTCCGCGGTTGGCGATCAGGACAGTGTCAAAGAGCTTGGTAGTCATGGTGTTTTCCTCGTACTACATCCGGAAGAGGCCGAAGCTGGTCTCCGGCAGCGGCTGGCGGGCGCAGACATCCAGGGCCAGACCGAGCACCCGGCGGGTATCTGCCGGGTCGATGACCCCGTCGTCCCATAATCTGGCGGTGGAATAGTAGGGGTTTCCCTGGGTTTCGTACTGCTCGCGGATCGGGGTCTTGAACGATTCCTCCTCCTCGGCGCTCCAGCTGCCGCCGCCCGCCTCGATCCCGTCGCGCTTGACCGTGGAGAGCACCGAGGCGGCCTGGGCCCCGCCCATCACCGAGATGCGCGCGGCCGGCCACATCCACAAGAAGCGGGGGGAGTAGGCCCGGCCGCACATCGAGTAGTTCCCGGCGCCGAAGGAGCCGCCGATGACCACCGTCAGCTTGGGCACCCGGGCGGTGGCCACGGCGGTGACCATCTTGGCCCCGTGCTTGGCGATGCCGTCCGCCTCGTAGTCGCGGCCCACCATGAATCCGGCGAGGTTCTGCAAGAAGAGCAGCGGGATGCCGCGCTGGTCGCACAGCTCGATGAAGTGCGCGCCCTTCATCGCGGATTCGGAGAACAGCACGCCGTTGTTGGCGATGATGCCTACCCGGTGCCCGTGGATCTGCGCGAAGCCGGTGACCAGGGTGGTGCCGTAGTCGGCCTTGAACTCGTGGAACTCGCTGGCATCGACGATGCGGGCGATGACCTCGTGCACGTCGTAGGGCGCGTTGACATCCACCGGCACCACCCCGGCCAGTTCGCTGCCCGGGTAGAGCGGCTCGGCCACTTGGCTTTCGATACTCCAGGCGGGGGCCGGGTTGGCCGGCAGGGTGGAGACGATGTCGCGGATGATCATCAGCGCATGCTCGTCGTTCTCGGCCAGGTGGTCCACCACGCCCGAGGTCTTGGCGTGCAGGTCGCCACCGCCCAGCTCCTCGGCGGTGACGATCTCCCCGATGGCGGCCTTCACCAGCGGCGGTCCGCCCAGGAAAATGGTGCCCTGGTTGCGCACGATGACCGTCTCGTCGCTCATCGCCGGAACGTAGGCGCCGCCGGCGGTGCAGGAACCGAGCACCGCGGCCAGCTGCGGGATCTTCTTCGCGGAGAGCTGCGCCTGGTTGTAGAAGATGCGCCCGAAGTGCTCGCGGTCCGGGAAGACCTCGTCCTGCATGGGCAGGAACGCCCCGCCCGAATCCACCAGGTAGATGCAGGGCAGGCTGTTCTCCAGCGCGATTTCCTGGGCGCGCAGGTGCTTCTTGACCGTCATCGGGAAGTAGGTGCCGCCCTTGACGGTGGCGTCGTTGGCGATGACCAGCACGTGGCGGCCGTGCACCAGGCCGATGCCGGCAATCATTCCGGCGCCTGGGCTGGCGCCGTCATACATGTCCTCGGCGGCCAGCGGCGCGATCTCCAGGAACGGGGAACCGTCGTCCAGCAGCGCGTCTACGCGTTCGCGGGGCAGCAGCTTGCCGCGATCCACATGGCGCTGCCGGGACTTCTCGGAGCCGCCGCGCGCAGCGCGTTCGAGCCGTTCGTGCAGTTCGGCCAGCAACGGTGCCTGGTCGGCGGCGTTGCGCTCGAACTGCTCGGGGTTCAAGTGGGAGGAGAGGGTCTTCACGAAGTCAGTCCTTGCTGGTCGGTTCGCTGGCGATCACCCGGGGTACGGGCAGCTGCTGCGCAGGCAGCGGGAATTCGTCGGGCACGGCCAGGATGCGCATGGCCAGGGAAATGAAGTTCAACTGCACTTGGGCCAGTGTGAGCCGGCCGTCCTTGCGGTACCAGTGCGAGACACCGGTCCCCATTTCCATCAGTGCCAAGCGGGCGATGCCCAGGTCCACGGTGCTGAAGCAGCCTTGGCGCTCGCCGGCCTGAAGCGCGTCGGCGAAGAGCTGCTCGTAGGCGTCGCGCAGTTCCTGCATCTGCTCGCGGGCCTTGGCCGATAGCGCGCGCATCTCGTATTCGGTGACACGTGCGGTGCTGGGATTGGTGGCGGTGAACCCCACGTGGAAGGCCACGAGCAACGCGAGCTGGCGTACCGGGTCCTTGCTGCCGGCCAGCGCCTGCTCGGCACCGGAGATCATGGCGGCCAGGCAGTCGTTCATGATGCCCACCAGCAGGTCTTCCTTGCCGCCGACGTAATGGTAGAGGGTCGCCGAGTTCAGTCCTACGGCACTGCCTAGTTCGCGGATGCCGGTGGCGGCGAAACCGCGCTGGGCAAAGCAGGCTACGGCTGCTTGCTGGACCTTTCCCAGTTCCATGGACACCACCCTGTGACTCAAGAGCCAATCAATCGATTGACAGTTTCCATCCAACCTAAGAAAAAGTGTGGTGTCAATCACTATCTTCCGCGGGCGGGGACACCGAGTGGCGCTGCCATCCGCACCTCATGCGACGCTCATGTTAAAAGGGGCCGAAATATGACGTTTGCTATTTATGAATCAAATGCAAAACACTAGACTGCTTGATGTTATTTACTGTCAAGCTCTAGTTAATTCTGCTGGGCAGCTGATCAGACGCCACTGGAAGGCATGATGCCGCAACCTGAACCACGTTTCCTCAACCGCCAAAACCCAACCCCAGCCGGACCGTCGCGCCGTGGCCTGCTCGCCGGCGCCTCCGGGCTCATTGCCCTGGCCGGACTGGCAGCCTGCGCATCACCGCAGGCCCCGGACGCGGACAGGGCAAACCTCGCCGGACCCCCGCAGACCCCCGATGAAGTGCTGCAGGTACTGCGCGCCGGGAACCAGCGCTACGCCGACGGCATGCCAGAACGCCCCAACCAAGCAACCGAACGGCGCAGCGAGCAGGCCGAGCACCAGAACCCCTTCGCCCTGATCCACGGCTGCGTGGATTCCCGCGTGACCCCCGAGCTCCTGTTCGACCAGGGGATCGGAGACCTGTTCGTCACCCGGACCGCCGGCGGAGTGCTCGATGACACCTTGGTTGGCAGCATGGAATTCGCTGTTTCCAGTCCCTATTCGGTCCCGTTGCTGGTGATCCTCGGCCATACGGCCTGTGGTGCGGTGGCGGGCACCTTGAAGGCAATGGAAGAAGATGCCAAGAATCCGCAATTGCCCGGCGAGATGGCCGACTTCGCTGAACAGATTGCTCCTGTTGCCCGCAAGGCAAAAGTTGAAGGTTCGGGTAGCGAAGAGGTGGACCAGGTGGTGCAAGCCAATGCCCGTGCCGTCACCGAGCAGCTACTGGAGCGATCTGCCATCATTCGCGAGGCAGTGCAAGAAAAGCGGACCCGGGTGGTGGCAGCTGTCTACGACCTGGACAGCGGAGAAGTGCGCTGGCTCGATGGCTAGCTCCGATTTTCCGGGTGCGAATTAACCAGAAGTTGCCCGCCGGTGGGACC
>NZ_JBLVOC010000026.1:26377-48283 GCF_053543575.1 Glutamicibacter sp. AGC84 | reverse complement strand
GGGGGGAACTTCTGCGATCATCACTCGCACCCTCACTGAGGTTGTTTCTACGATATTGACAACGCCTATGGACACGCTGAGCGCAGGCTCCGCGGCAGCAGGGCATCTGGCGAACGGGGCGATCCAGCTGCTGGACCAGCTGGGCTTCCAAGGTTGCAGCCGAAACGCGAATACCGGCGGATGGCCAGCTCGCCGCTATCCTGACGCAGCTGGTCAGACGCAAAACACCCATTCCCGGGCCTTTCGGCACGGTTTCGGGATTTGCCAGCAGGTGCACTGGTACTCTCGACGCTGGATGCTAGTGAAGCATTCCCCGTGAAGAATCCGCATGCACGTGCAGTGAAAGGCCCCATGGCAGCCAGCGAATCCAGCGTCAACTCCCGCGCCCGCGCTGCAGTCGCGGCCCTGTTCCTCACTAACGGAGCACTCTTTGCCAATATGGCGCCGCGCCTTCCCGAGCTGAAGCGGGAACTGGAATTGGACACCGCCGGCTACGGCTTGCTGGTCACCGCATGGCCTGTTGGGGCAATCCTTGCAGGGTTGGCTGCAGGTGCGCTGGTGCGCCGTTTTGGTTCCGCGCAGGTTGCCGTCGTGGGCACGATAGTTACCGGTGCGGCCTTGCTGGCCGCCGGCAGCGCGCCGGGCGTGGTCTTGGTCGTGCTGGCTTTTGCCCTGGGCGGCGCCATGGATTCGATTACGGATGTCGGGCAGAACGCGCACGGGCTGGTGGTGCAACGGCGCTATGGGCGTTCGATACTGAATTCATTCCACGCGTTGTGGTCTGTCGGAGCGGTGATCGGCGGTTTGATGGCCGCCGGAGCGATCCAGATGAACCTGGCATTGCCAGTGCATTTGGGCATATCGATGGTGCTCTTCGCCGCGGTGGCACTGACTGCCCTGAAATTCTGCCTGCCTCGATCCGCCGAACTGGCGGTCATAGAACCTGTTGCGCCACCTGCACCCGGAACCGCCCAGGCCGCGGCCCCAGCAGGATCCCGCGGACGGCTGCTGCTGATGATGAGCGCCCTGGTCTTGATCTCCGTAGCCGGCGTGATGGTTGAAGACGCCGGGAATTCGTGGTCCACGCTGTATCTTGGCCAGCTGGGGGCGCCAGCGGCGCTGGCGGCCAGCGGGTTCATCGCTCTGGTCGGGGCCCAGTTCATTGGCCGAATTCTCGGCGATGGCATGGTCAACCGCTTTGGCCAGCGCGGCATGGCCCAGTTCGGGGGAGCGCTGATAGCAATCGGTATGGGTCTGGCGTTGTTCTTCCCCACGGTTCCGGGCACGCTGCTGGGATTTGCCGCGGCTGGATTCGGCTCGGCCACCCTGGTCCCGGCGGTGATGGACCAGGCCGACAAGCTGCCCGGCCTGCCTCCGGGAACTGGGCTGAGCATCGTCTCCTGGCTCATGCGATTGGGCTTCTTGTTCTCGCCACCGCTAGTGGGTTTCCTTGCCGAGAACTTCGGGTTGCGCATGGCCCTGATGGTGTTCCCCATTGCGGGACTTGTGGTGCTTGCTTGCTCGCCAGTGCTGCGTGGAAAAAGCCCGCGGAGCGATGGAACAGGGGAGCAAGGAAGCCGTAGCTAGTTTTCGCCCCGAAGCGTGATGGACTCGATGGCTTCTCCGTGCAGGTCTTCAATGACCAGATTAACTACCAGTTCCCTCCAGCTGATCAACGGGCTGATGGCGCAGCGGACATAGTCAAGGACTTGCTGCTCGATAATCTGAACCGAGCTATCCCCAGCCATGCTGACATGGCATTGCACCCTCCAGTTAAGGTGGGGAATCTGCGTGTCGGTCGCCTTGATCTCCGTGTAGTTCAATTGCGATGTCGTCGACTCGGAAAATACCGCTCGAATCGCCTTGATCAATTCCAGGGACGATACGCGTTTGGCCAGTCCCGTGCCTGCTTCTTGCACATCCCACATCCGCTGGAATGGCGAGTGCTCAGCTATTTTGCCCAATATTCGCTGCGAGAACGCTTCAGGCTGGTGCTCGGGAGTCGAGCTGTGCAGCAGTTGGGTGATGAATCCGTTCTGGTCCTTGAGCCGTTGCCGTTCGGCGTGGCACCACCGGCACTGCAATTCGTGCAGATCTGCAGGTTCATCCAGGTTCAGCAAAACGTCTTCGGTAGTACGTCCGCAGGGAAGGGTTTTCATGACACCGCCTCGCTGATTGCATTGCGTGCCCGTGCGAGTCGCCCTCGCACAGTTGATTCTGAAACGTTGGTCACCAGGGCCGCTTCCTTATAGCTCATGCCTTGGAGCGCGACCAGTACGAACGCCTGGCGAAGCGCCGAAGGCAATCCGTTGATGATCTGCCAGGCATCGGCAATTTCGCCGCGTTGCACGGCGACGTTTTCTGGCAATTCACGGTCAGGGACTGGGGTTTGCTCTAGCACTTCATCATCCACGGTTTGCTGGTCATTGGCACGCTGGCGGATGCGATCAAGGCAAATATTTCGTGCCATGCGGTAGAGCCAAGTCTTGAACGCGGCACGTTCGCGCAGTGAGCCCAATGACTGCCACGCGCGGATCCAGGCATCCTGGGTGGCATCCTCCGCATCGTGCCAGCTGCTGAAAAAAGTCTTGCAGTATTGACGCAGGCCGGGTGTCAGTGCGGTGACGAGTTCGCCGAAGGCCTCGGGGTCCCCCTCCATTGAACGACCAACAAGCACGGTCAGCCGGGTCGGTTCCAAACACCCCTCCTTAAGTGATCTATATCACACTCATAATGTGTGAGGATTTATCTGTAGCTCTCGTCTGTATGAGTGTAAGGCACAAAAATATCCGTTCAATGAATGAGGAGACCATCATGGTGCAACGCGATTCACAAGGGCCAATCATCAAGCCAACCGGCGAAGAGCTGGAACGCCAGGCCAAGGCAAAGGCCGCAAATGAAACGCCGGTCCACGAAGAGCTGCGCGGTCCGCTGCACACCGAACTGGGCAAAACGACCATCGAAGACCGTGTTGTCCAGAAGATTGCCAGCATCGCCACCCGCGAAGTCTCCGGCGTATATGCCATGGGCAACGCCGCCCGCCGGACCTTCAACTCGCTGGCCGAACGCATCCCCGGTGCCCAAGCCAACGCGGCCGGAGGCGTGAGCGTCGAAAAGGGCGAGCAGCAGACCGCCATCGACGTGTCGATCGTAGTTTCCTACGGGTTCTCGATCGTTGAGGTCTCCAACGAGATCCGTTCGAATATCATCGCCCAGGTTGAACGCGCCACCGGTCTGGAAGTCATCGAGGTAAACATTGAAGTCACCGACGTGCACCTGCCAGAAGACGATGACGATGACGCCGAGCCCCGCGATGGCCTGAAATAACTGTCCTCATCTAAGGAGCAGAACATGTTACACGTCAAGTGGGGTTTGGCCATCGGCTGCCTAGCCGGATTGCTGATTGCCTTCGGATCATTCACCCAGTTCGTGGTGGTGGCATTCTTCGCGATCATCGGCGCTGGAGTCGGATGGCTTTTGCAGGACAGGGTTGACCTCGGCCAAGTGTTCAGCAAACGTCGGCGGTGAAGCAGATGGCAGAGCTGTCCTCTAGCCGTGGAAGCACCACGGTGAACACGGCCGTCTATTCAAAAATCGCTGCCCAAGCAGCCTACAAGGTGCCAGTTGTCGGCTCTGCCGCGGGTGGGATCCTGGGGCTGGGAAAGTACAAGGATTTTGACAGCCGGCCCAAGGCCAAGGCCGAGGTGCTTGGAAGTGCAGTGGTGGTCGATTTGGACCTTGGATTGAGCTATCCGAGCAATGTCCAGCAAGCCTGCGAAGACGTGCGGAACATGGTTGCGGCTGATTTGCGCAAGTATCTGGGCGTTGAGCAGGTGCAAACCGATATACGGGTGAGCTGGATGTCAACGCCGGATGAAGGAACTAGCAACAGGAGGCTGCGATGAGCAGGTTCTGGCACGTTCGCAGTGCCCGCACCCTGGCCTTGATGATCAGCTTCATCGTCGTGTTGGCCATGAGCATTCTCCTGGCGCTATCCTGCCTGCTGCGTTTGACCAGCGGACAATGGCCCGGTGTTGCCCAGCAGGGCATTAACGCGGTCGGCAACTTGCGCTTCAATGACAACCTGGCAGTGATCGCCATGGTGGTTCTTGCGGTGCTCGGTCTGCTGCTGTTGCTCAGCGCGCTCATTCCAGGGCGCCGGCAGAGCATCCTGCTGACTACCGATGATCCTTCAGCGGGGTCGGAACAGGCAATCTCATGCCGTGGAATATCAACCTTGGTGGGGCATGAGGTTGAGCGAACCGATTCGGTGACCCGCGCGAGCGTGAAAACCAGCCCGGCCCTGGTCCAGGTTACCGTGCAGACTCCAGCCCACTCGGTTCAGCGCGTGCGGCAAAACGCGCAGGCGCGGGCGCAGCGCGTGATCGACGGGTTGCCATTGCAACGCGTTCCCAAGGTCAAGGTCTCAGTGCAACGGCGAGGGGGAAACTAGAAATGTTCAGAACGCATGTGGTGCGCCAACGACTCATTCTGGCGATCCTCGGTTTGGTCATGCTGGCGGCCGGTGCCTCGGGCCTCGCTGCAGTGTGGTGGGGGTTTGGCCAAGGCGCTGGCCTCGGCCAAGCCCGGATTGCCAGCAGCCTGCCAATCGATCAGCAGTACCTGCTGCCACTGGGACTCGCGCTCGGAATTGCCGGCATCGTGCTCTCGCTGGCGGTGCTGATCACTGCCATTCCGCGCCGCCCGTCGGCGCATGAATTCAGATACGAATCGAGCAGCGAAGGAGTCAGCGAGATCGAGACTTCGGTAATAGCCAAAGCCGCGGAAACGGCCGCTCGAACGCAACCGGAAATCGTGGATGCGAACGTTCGAATTGGCGGCAATGCAGCTGAACCCGTGCTTTATGCGCGATTCACCCTTCGCGCCGACGCTCCGGCGAATCGAGGGATCGAGCTGGTCAATGGCCGCGTGGTACCTGACCTTGAAATGGTGCTGGGGGTGCCTTTCTCCCGCAAGCACATCTCGTTCAGCTTCCAGAAGCCGGAAAAGCAGGATTCGAATAAGGCCGTGCTCATCTGAGCCGGCCCAGGAAAACAAGAAATAGCCATTAACGGCACGGGCATCGTGCCGCATCTCTTGGGGAAGTAGGAATACATGGGAATAATCGGTTGGATCATCCTTGGCCTCGTTGCCGGTGCGATCGCGAAGGCAATCAAGCCCGGAAAGCAGGGAGGCGGCTGGCTGGCCACGCTGCTGCTCGGCGTGGTCGGGGCGGTGCTGGGAGGCTGGATTGGCTCGGCAGTTTTCGGTGTCGGAGTGAGCGAGTTCTGGTCATTGTCCACCTGGCTGCTGGCCATCGGAGGTTCGCTGCTGGTCCTGGTCATTTGGGGTTTTGTCAGCAGCAAGCGCGACTAGGGGCATGCAGTGAACTGCATGCGGCCTGACGGCGCTGGCTAATGGGAACGGGCGGGATCCTTATGGATTCGCCCGTTTTCCTCTGCCGCAACGCCTGCATGATGCCGGTGGGAACCAGTAGTGCCCAGGACAGCGCGGGGCCGGGTGCTGCGCGAATCATCCAGCTTGGCATGCAAGGTGCCCTCTCCACTAAGTCCATCATCGACAAGACCAGGCAGATCCCAGTCGAGCGAACGTGGAGGCCAGGACCGCCTGTAAACCGTAGGGCTAGGCTTGGGGAATGGAAGATGCGCTGAAAAAGATCAGCTGGCCGGTACGCACTGAACGCCTGTCCCTGCGTCGCGTGAATTCGGCTGATGTGGAAGACCTCTGGCGCTACCGGCAGCTTGCCGATGTCACCCAGTGGATTACCGCTGGCCCGCCAACTCTGGAAGAATTCCGTTCGCTGTTCTTCGCGAAGGACTATCCGCTGAGGAACCTGGCTGTGGAACTGGACACCGGGCAGGGAACCATGCTTATTGGCACGGTCATGCTGGATATCGTGGATGGCTGGGGGCAAAGCGAAATTGAGCAGCGCGCCAAGGGCGTCGAGGGCAACCTCGGGTGGAGCTTCGACCCCTCCTTCGGAGGCAAGGGCTACGCCACTGAAGCCGTTGCCGCTGCCATGGGCCTGTGCTTCGGCCCGCTTGGCCTGCGCAGGGTTACTGCCGAATGCTTTGCCGCCAATGAGCCATCATGGAGACTGATGGAGCGCTTGGGGATGCGCAAGGAATTCCATGGCCGCAAGGACAGCCTGCACCGCAGCGGGGAATGGATGGATTCCATGGGCTACGCGCTGTTGGCTGAGGAATGGACGGCCCAGGCCTCCTGCTAACGGATGAGGGATAGATCCTTGATCGCCGGTGTGTTCTTTGAAAGGCTGGAAGAGAACAGCACCACCCCAGCGAGCTAGGCGGTCCCATGGGCAAATCAACGCGCACCATTGTTCTTTTGGCGCTGGCAACCGGCGCAATTCTGCTCATGGCGCTGTCGGAGGAACCTACCTGGGGGTTGCTCGTAGGCAGCTGGACCTTGATGCTTTGGGGCTGGACTGGCAGTCCGAAGCCCCAGGAAATCACCGTCGATGCACAGGGGCTCTCACCCCGGGATGTGAAGGAATACCGCCGCCAGCATCCGGGCGCGACGATGGTTGACGCGATCAATGCGCTGGGGAAACCAAGGAGATAGCCAAAACTGTCCGTGCAAGGTTGGCATGCACGAAGTTGCGTGCTCGCGACGCGAGCTGGATCGCCTTGCCGAACAGAAGCAAGACACCCCAAACTGAGCCATCGCCCGCAGATCGGCGATCGTGAACTTTCCTGCACTTGAGTTGCGGGCAGGAGCCACCAAATGTCCAGTCAGTAAAGTCTCCGGGCGCTCAAGTACACTCAAGCGACGATGTGACTGAACCGAAAATGTTTTTAGCCCGCGACGATAATGTCTACTTCAGCCATTTTGAATGGAGCAAGTTGGCTTGTGCTGGCTTTTGCGTCGGTGATCAGTGTCCACCCATCGGGCAACTTCGCCCAAGCATGGAAGGGATGCTGGTTGAGCTTTGAGCTATCTGCCAGCACGAAAACGCGTTGCGCCCTCGAGGCCATTTTCTCCTTGAGGCGGGTCTGCACCAAATCTGCTTCGCAGATAGCATCAGGTGTGACCGCGTCAGCACCCAGGAACACGGAATCAAAGCTCATCCGTTCTAGGCAGTACTCGGCCAAAGGCCCGACAAATGCTGCGCTGCGATGCCGCAGGGTGCCGCCGAGGCACTCAACGTGTACCGACTCCGCCTCAGCTAATTCTTCCACCACCACTAGGGAAGTGGTTGCGACGGTGAGATCGCTGGCGTCACGCAGTAAATGAGCGAGTGATGCGACTGTTGATCCCGAGTCAAGCAGGATGGTTTGCCCCTCGGTCACCAGAGTACGGGCCCTTTGCCCGATAGCGCTTTTGGCTGCGGCATTCTCCATGTTCCGCTGACGGAACGTGGACTCGATGACGGGGGCGGTCAACGGCATTGCGCCACCATAAGTGCGTGCAATCTTGCCTTCTCCGGTCAATCGAGAAAGATCGCGGCGAATCGTGGAGGCGGTGACGCCAAACCGTTCGGAGAGTTCCTCGACGCTTGCCAAACCGCTGGTATTGGCCAGTTCAAGAATTTGCCCTTGGCGTACCTTGGCGCTGGTTGACATGGGATCCTTTTCCCTTCTGCTCCATGGCATCTATTATGCCGAGTGTATCGGCATTGGACCGGATCGTTTATTTGACCGGGATCGAAGCCAAATTCACTGACTGCTGCAGGGCCTCGATCATGCTGCCCACCTCGACAATGCCCTGACCAGCAATATCAAATGCGGTGCCGTGGTCCACCGAGGTGCGGATGACTGGCAGGCCGACGGTGATGTTGACGCCAGCTTCGATGCCGAGAACCTTGACCGGACCGTGGCCCTGGTCGTGGTACATGGCGACAATGAGGTCGTAATCGCCTCGACCTGCCAGGAAGAAAGCCGTATCGGCAGGCAGCGGTCCGATAGCGTTGATCCCATCGGCCTGCAACTTATCGAGTGCAGGAATGATCTTTTCCTCCTCTTCGTTATATCCGAACAGGCCGTTTTCGCCGGCGTGTGGATTGATAGCACAGACGCCGATCTTTGGATTGGGATTGCCGGAACGGACCAATGCTTCATGCCCACGGCGGACGGTGCGCTCAACTAGTCCGGGTTCGATTTTCCTGATCGCATCGATCAAGCCGATATGCGTGGTCACGTGAATGACCTTGACCTTCGGAGTGGAGAGCATCATCGATACTTCCTCGACGCCCATGAAGTGGGCGAGCAATTCAGTGTGCCCCGGATAGACGTGGCCAGCTTCGTGCAATGCCGCTTTGTTGAGTGGAGCGGTGCAAATACCCTGGACCTCACCGCGCATCGCCAGCTGGCAAGCAATGCGAATGTAGTGGTACGCAGCGTTGCCGGCCGCCACGGAAATCTTGCCCCACTCCAGATCCTCAGGCAGCAGATGCGGGTCGATAACGTTGATGCGACCCGGGATGAACTGGGCCTCGGAAACCTCCGAGATTTCCACGATGTCGGCCTTGAAACCTAACGCCTTGGCGCCCAGTGACAACCGGTGACAGTCACCAATTACAACGGGGCGGCTGATCTCGTAGGCATTGACATCCATCAGGGCACCGACGGTGACTTCTGGACCGACTCCTGATCCGTCACCCATGGTGACGGCGATGAATGGGCGGGAATCTAGGGTGGTAGTGCTCATGGATTCAAACTCCTGAGAAAGAGGAACGCGTAGATTGCGCAAGGTGGTCAGTGCTTTGGTGAGTATGTCGGAGCTGCCGAAGGACCCAGGCTTGGTCCCGATGAGGCGTCCGTCGGGTGCTTGGCAAATGACAACTCCCGGTTCCAACTGCGAGCGTGGATTCAGGGATACGATGCCGAGATCGTCAAGGACAATGCGGGCCGTTTCCCCGCCAGTGAGGAAGAGGTCGGTTGCCGGATGCTCGGCGAGAAATGCCGCTGCCTGTTTACGCAGCTGCCGGAGGGCGATTCCAGGATCAGTCCGTTTGCGCGTTGCGCGCAGGATGACCGGATGCCCGGCCTTGGGCGACAGCAATTCGTCTATTGTTTCGCCGCAAGGAATCCCGGCATACTGGGCCAGTTCGAGTTGCTGCCCCGAAGGCCCGGAAGCTGAACCGACGACGCCGAGGATTTGGCGAGAAACCTCTTCGGGGTTCGCCGGAATCTGATCTTCAGCGAGACGGGGTTCTGCTGAGCGTGCAACTAATGCGCTGGCCAAGGCGGCATTCAACGCTCCAGTGCCAACGAGAATGCTGCGCTGAAATGTCTCTGGATGCTCAGCGTTCAGGTGAACCCATGCTTCAGCAATGGATTGCAGGTCAGACTCGGATTCGCAGTCGATAATGACCGCCTGAGCGGTCGTCATTGCGGCGGTAAGACGCTGCTCGAATGCAACATTCGATTCGGTAATAGCTGGGCGAGCCGTCGTGGTGGTGTGTACGTCGGCTAATAACTCTGCAATGGTTGCGGGCGCTTGTTGGGCCTCTAGTTGCCAAGCATCACTAGCAGCCAATGGCTGGCCGGCAACAAGCGGGCGTCCATTCTTAACGGTCCGATCCAGATGCGGCAGTGCGCCAGCAGCTATCAGTCGGTAACCGCTATCAGCCAGGGCTGAAAGTTCTGCGTTGAGGTTGCCGCGCCATAGCGAATCGATCTTTTTGAAGATCAGGGTGCCTGAAGTTTGCGCTTGGCAAAGTTCCTGAATGTGCCGATAAGCATCTGAGGGTTTCAGATAACGGCTATTGGTGTCTAGAACGGTGACGCGGTGTGTTTTATCTACTGGAGCCGCGTTGCTATCCAGCAAAATCTGAGTAGAAAAATCGCGATCACTCCAAGGTAGCGACACTTCGCAGGCACCAGAGAAATCATCTGCGAGAATCAGGATCTCCTTTTGATTCTTGGTCATTTGGACGCTTGCCACCTCCTTGGTTCAGTTCCGGGTGGCCCCGGAGATTCGTGTGCTTCTGGTGCCATCATGACACAGTTGCGCGAAATGCGCTATGCCTATTGCGCATTTCGCGCAATCGTGACAAAGTGATTTTGAGATACACATCACTACGAGTGAATGGCCCTGCAATCATAGGGGCGAAGCGCTCCAGAAAGTCGATTGGGAGGTCGAAGATGACCGCACGATTCTCAGGCCCAGAGATGTCGCGACGCCAGCTTCTGCAGCTGGCCGGAGCAGCTGGGCTCTTTGCGGCAGTGGGGGTGAGCGCCACCGCATGCGCCGGACCCACCGGCTTGCCGGGCAAAGACACATTGACCTTGGCTCTCAACCGTTCCTTAGTTTCTCTGGATAACAAGTTGAACCAGTTTGATGCGGCAGTCACCGTTCAGCGTTCGGTCCGAGAAGGGTTGACGGCCATCGGACCAGACATCGCTCCGATCCCGGTGCTCGCCGAATCAATGGTGATGGCATCCCCGACGCGCTGGACCGTCAAGCTCCGTGAAGGAATCACTTACTCGGACGGACGCCCACTTAAGCCTCAGGATGTGGCCACCGCCCTGGAAATGTATTCCAAGGTACAAGGCTCTTTTGTCGCCAGTTTCTTCCCGGAGTTCCCGACGGTCTCCGAAGTTGATGAGCGGACGTTCCATTTGGACTCTCAAGGACCGATTCCCATTTTGGATGCGCTCATGGCACTGATCCTGATTTCTCCTGCTGAAGACAACAAGGCCGAAGAACTGCAGACCGGTGTGGGGACCGGGCCATACACGGTCCAATCCTTTGACCGGGGCTCTGGAACTTACACCTTGGTTCGCAACGAGAACTATTGGGGAGAACCTGCTCCGGTTCGCCAGATCAACGTCCGTTTCCTACCCGAAGAATCTTCTCGGGTGATCGCGCTGCGCAGCGGTGAAGTGGATGTTATTGATTCCATCTCGCCTAACTCCATGGAACAGTTGGAAGGCCTTCCCGGCGTCACGATAGAAAGTGCTTCGTCGCTGCGTCTGAACCAGATCTTCTATAACTTCCGCAAACCGAAGTCGCATCCGCTAGCCGATCCGAAGGTACGTCAAGCCCTCTCCTTCGCCATCGACGGGAAGGCGCTCGTGCACGATGTCCTGATCGATACGGTCGAACAGGCGCAGGGCGTCACGCCGACCAGTTTGTTCGGACACGCCAAGACCGGTGACTACGTCTACGACCCGCGCAAGGCCAAATCTCTGCTGGCCGACTTGGGAGTCGAGGATCTGAAGCTCAAGATCATTTGGGAGACGGGCGAGTTTCCCTCGGACACCGCCATCATGGAAGCCCTGGTACAGATGTTTGGGGATATCGGAGTGAAAACCGAACTCCAGCAGTTTGAACCGGGCGGAAATATCCTGCAATGGCGCCAGGGCAAGGAAGGGGACTGGGATCTGCTGGGCAACGGTTTCTCAAGCCCCACCGGTCTTGCGATAACCATGTTGCAAGGCATGTACGCAGGTACCGCGGAGAAGGAAAAGACCCGCGATACCTATCAGGGCTACGTCAACCATGAGGTCGAACGGAAAATTGCCCGCGCAGCAGCGGAAGTGGACGAAGCTCAGCGCACGGTGCTCCTCGAGGTAGCCCAGCAAGCAGTTTGGGATACCTGGCCTTGTGCCTGGGCTTTCACGCCCAAATCAATCCTTGCCCGCCGCAACCGCGTGCAGAACCTGGAACTATCCGCCGCCAACGCCTACCCGCTGGCCCGAGTGGGATTGGAGAGCTGAGCCATGCTTACCTATCTTCCCAAACGCATTGGGCAGGGACTGCTCACGGTTTTCCTGACTGTTTCAGTAGTCTTCCTGCTCATCCGCATGGCACCGGGCGACCCGGCTGCCTCCTTCGCCGGACCATTGGCAACCAACGAGCAGCTGGCCGCCGTGCGCGAACAGTTCGGTCTTGATAAACCTCTCCTGCAGCAGTACGTGATCTTCATCGGGCAGCTGTTCACTGGCCATTTGGGGCAGTCCTACTCCTTCCAAGCCTCTGCTGTGCAGGTGGTCATGGATCGGATGCCTTACACCCTGACCTTGGCCACCAGCTCGATTTTGCTGGCAGCCCTCGTAGCAATCCCTCTGGGAATGTGGATGGCTCGCCGCTCCGACACTGATGCCGAACTTGGCGTGAACGTTCTGACTATCGCCGGACAGTCCATGCCCGACTTCTGGACCGGAATCATGCTCCTGACTGGTTTCTCAGTGATCATTCCCCTGTTCCCTGCGTCCGGATTCACCACCTGGGGCGGGCTGGTCCTGCCCACCATCACCGTCGCGATCCTGCAGATCGCTCTGGTCTCACGCATGGTCAAGCGGGAAATGGTCGCCAACTTCAACGCACCCTACCTGAGCATTGCGCGCTCCCGTGGTGTCAGCGAACGAATACTGACCTGGCGCTACGCACTAGGCAATGCAGGAATTCCAGTTTTCACCGCCCTAGGTACCCGCTTCGCAGCCATGCTCAACGGTGTGGTGGTTGTTGAAGTAGTCTTCGGCTGGCCCGGTGTAGGTTCGCTGATCGTCCGGGCCTTGGAAACCCGCGACTACCCCCTGATTCAGGCCACCGTGCTGATCACCGCCCTGCTGGCTGTAGCCGTCCAGTTGCTGATCGACCTGGCCTACCCTCTGCTGGACCCACGGGTCCGCCTCGGAAAGGCAGCTTCGGTATGAGTGCAACCATCCAAAACCCTATTCAAGCTGCGGACCCGGTACGCGATTCGGCAGTCACCAAGCAGCTGCTGAAGAAGTCGACAGCCGCCCGGCGCGCACGATCAACTCGCATCAAGTTGTGGCTAGGCGCCATCATGACTTTGCTGGTAGTCCTGCCGATCGCCTTCGCTAATTTCCTGCCAATCGCGGACCCGAATATGCAGGATTTGGGTGCCCGGCGATTAGCTCCCATGGTGGATGGGCACCTCTTCGGGACCGATCAGCTTGGGCGCGACCTGCTCTCCCGTGTGCTTTTCGGAGGGCAGACCTCTCTGATGATCGGGGTGCTGGCTGTCGTCGTATCGGGTGCCATCGGCGTGATCCTCGGATCCATTGCAGGTTTTTATGGCAAGTGGGCCGACGTGATCATCTCCCGTGTGCTCGAAGCACAGCTTTCGTTGCCGCTGCTGATGATGCTGCTCCTGGTGGTCGCACTATTCGGTCCATCAATACCGGTGATCACGGGAGTCATTGCCATAGCGCAGTGGCCCGAAGTCGCCCGCCTGACCCGGTCCTTGGTGCTGGTGGAACGCGAAAAGCCATACGTGGACGCGGCCAAAACCTTGGGGTTACGCAAACTGGGGATACTCGCCAAGCACGTGATCCCTAACGTATTCAAGCAAGCCAGCTTGGTCATTCTGTTGTTGTTGGCACAAGCAGTGTTGTTGGAAAGTGCGTTGTCCTTCCTGGGCGCTGGACCGCAGCGTCCTTTCTCCACCTGGGGCCGCCTGATTTCTGATGGCCAGGACTACATCACCACTTCATGGTGGATGGTGACCTTGCCGGGCCTGTTCATCGTTGTCCTTGTAGTGGGTGTCAACCTCTTGGGTGATGCTCTGCGTGATGGCAACCTCCGCCGCTCTTCTAAGAAGGAAGGCAAGTGATGAGTGAGCAAAGCACCGCCGTTCTTGAGGTCTCCAACTTCAGTGTTGAACTCATGACCGACAATGGCGTCTTCAAAGCTGTTAATAACGTAACCTTCCGCATCGGCCACGGCGAAACCGTCACCATCATTGGCGAATCCGGTTCGGGCAAATCCACCACAGCCATGGGACTGCTCCAATTGTTGCCCAGGGGACTGGCCGCGTTATCTGGAGAAGTGCGGATCAAGGGCCAAGACGTGCTGGCCAACCCGAAAGCAATCTCGAAATACCGGGGACGAGGCCTGGCGCTGATCCCGCAGGATCCCATGACTGCGCTCAATCCGGTAGCCACGATCGGATCGCAGTTGCGTGAGGCGATCAAGGTGGCCGGCCGAATCACCGGCAAGCAGGAACTGCAGAATAAAGCCGTGGAACTGCTCGAGCAAGTACGCATTCCGCTGGTCGAGGAGCAATTGAAGAAGTTCCCGCACCAGCTCTCAGGCGGCATGCTGCAACGCGTCCTCATTGCCATCGCTCTTGCCAGCGAGCCTGAACTTTTAGTTGCCGATGAGCCAACTAGCGCCTTGGATGTTACTGTGCAGGCCGGCATCCTTGATCTGCTAATGGAATTGCAGCAACGTCGCGGAATTTCAATTTTGATGATCACGCACGATATCGGCGTAGCAAGGTTAGTCTCCGACACAATTCATGTGATGAACTCGGGGAAGTTCATTGAGTCTGGTCCCGCTGCCCAAATCGTCGACGCGCCTGCCCAAGAGTACACGCGTAAGCTGCTGGCCGCGGTGCCGCGGTTGGGAAGCTGGGACGAAACACCGATGACAATAGAGGGAGCATCATGAAGCAGCAAGCGCCGTTCCTATCGGTGAGAAACCTGAGCGTCGAGTACCACACGCACAACGGAATCTTCCGCGCAGTGGATGACGTTTCCTTTGACCTTGAACGCGGAAAGACCTTGGCCGTGGTCGGCGAATCAGGGTGCGGAAAGTCGACCATCGCTAAGTCCATCATGCGGTTGATCAAGCCAGTCAAGGGGCAGATCATGTTGGATGGAACCGATCTGGTCCCCCTGAGCGAAAAGCACCTGCGACCTCTGCGCCGCAAATTCCAGATGGTTTTCCAAGACCCCTACGGTTCACTTGATCCGAGCCAGAGCGCCGAGCAGATCATCACCGAGCCATTGAAAATTCAGAAATCCGGAACGCCCATCGAGCGTCGGAAGGAAGCGCTTCGGCTGCTGGATCGCGTGGGTCTGCCAGAAGGTGCGCTGAACAAGCGTGCGAACGAGTTTTCCGGTGGCCAGCGCCAACGCATTGGTATCGCCCGGGCCTTGGCCTCCAAGCCAGAGCTTTTGGTGTGCGATGAGGCCACCAGCGCGCTGGACGTATCGGTACAGGCGCAGGTGCTCAGGCTACTGTCCGAAATCCAGGAAGATACCGGCATCTCCTACGTGTTTATCTCGCACAATTTGGGCGTTGTGCAGGAAATTAGCCAGCAGGTCATGGTGATGCAACGCGGAAAACTAGTTGAACTTGGATCTACCGACGAAGTGCTCACCTCGCCAGCTGAACAATACACACGCAAGTTGCGCCGAGCGGCCCTAGACCCGAGCCACATGCATGGCGTGAAGCCGCGCCACATCTTGGCCGGGCTGACCAGCTAAAACTGCAAGAAACGATGAAGGATACAAAGACGATGGTTAAGAACGCCCCGGCTGCTCTGGTTCTGGGAACCATGACCTTCGGTGACACCGCAGATGCCCAAGCCAGTCAGCAAATGCTCAACACGGCGCTGGACGCGGGCATCACCCACATTGATACCGCCAACGCCTATGTTGGCGGCGCTACCGAAGAATTATTGGCCACCTTGCTGGAAGGCAAACGCGATTCGGTCTTCCTAGCTTCCAAGGCGGGCATGCCTCACGCGGATGCCGGCAATGATTCTCCGCTATCGCCATCGGCGCTGCGCCGAAGTGTCGAGGCCTCCTTGCGGCGGCTCAACACCGATCGCCTGGACTTGTTCTACCTGCACCAGCCGGACTACGCGATCCCATTGGAAGATACCCTGGGCGAAGTCGCCAAGCTGTACCAGGAAGGCAAGATCCTTTCCCTGGGCGTCTCCAACTTTTCCGCGTGGCAGATCGCGCAGGCCAGCCACCTGGCTGAATCCGTCGGTGCACCGCGGCCGGTGGTGGCGCAGCAACTCTACAATTTAGTGGCACGTCGCGTCGAAACCGAATACCTGCCCTTCGCACAAGCCAGTGGGGTGGAGACCATGGTGTACAACCCGCTCGGCGGTGGTTTGCTCACTGGCCGCCACAGCTTTGCCCAGCAACCACAAGAGGGCCGCTTCGGCAGCTCGCGGCTGGCCAGCATGTATACCGAACGCTACTGGGACGAGGATCTCTTCAAGGGCATCGAAACACTGGCCACGCTGGCCAAGGAAGCCGGCATCAGCCTCATTGAGCTATCCCTGCGCTGGCTGGCCTACCACCAGAGCGTCGATTCACTCCTGCTTGGCGGCTCCAAGGCAAACCAGCTGGAATCCAACATTGCCGCCATTGCCAAGGGGCCTTTGGATCAAGCTCTGAATGCGGCGGCCACTGAGGCCACCGCCTCGCTACACGGTCCAATGCCTGCCTACAACCGCTAAAGAAGAAAAGAGAACCAATACCATGACTGCAGCAGTTGCCACTGAATTCGCCCGAAAAATCCGAGACCGTGAACCTGCCGTTGGCTACTGGGTGGTGCTTGATTCGCCCGTGTCCACGGAACGCATCGCACGCCTAGGATATGACTATGTCGCCCTCGACGCTCAGCACGGCCTGATTGGCTACAACGGCATGCTGACCGGACTGATGGCCATCGACGCCTCGGGCCAGGCCGCCGGAGTAGTCCGCGTGGAAGCCAACAACGCCACTGCCATCGGCAAGGCGCTGGATGCTGGTGCCGTAGCCGTCATCGTGCCGCTTGTGAACGACGCACAAGATGCCGCCAACGCGGTCAAATACGCAAAATACCCGCCTCACGGAATTCGCTCCTACGGTCCAATGCGTTCGTCCTTGCGTGTGGGACCGGTGCCAGCCGAAGCCGATGCCACCACCATGGTCTTTGCAATGATTGAAACCCCCGGCGGACTGGAAAACGTCGAAGAAATCGCAGCAGTTAAAGGCCTGGACGGGGTCTACGTCGGACCAAGCGACCTTGCTTTGGCTATCGGCGCTGCGTTCCCCGGAGATCCGGCCATCAAGGACGAATTCGAAGCCGCGCTCAAGCGAGTCAGCTCGGCCGCACAGAAGGCTGGCATCGCCGCCGGAATCCACAACGCCAACGGTGCGTTGGCCCAGCAACGCCTCGGTGAGGGCTATACCTTCGCCACGGTGGCCTCGGACCTGACTCATCTGGAAGCAACCGCTGCAACCCACTTGCAGCAGGCTCGCTCCTAGCCCACCGCAGACAGCAAGGAAACAAACTATGTCGTCGACCGAATTTTCCACTATCGTCCCCGACGGGCAGATCCATGAGGACGGGGCGCTGACTTACGCCTATCTGCCTTCACCCACCGTGCAGTCCCACGCTGCGAACCTGATGATCCTGGGCAACGGAAATCTTGGTTGCGTATGGTTCGGAGGGACCCAAGAAGGTGTGGCAGATATCAGCATTTACTTCTCCACCCTGCAACGCCTTCCTGATGGCCAATGGGCAGACAAATGGTCTCCCGCGCAACAGCTCTCCTTTGACTCGACCCGCTCTGAGCAAAATCCAATTCTCTACCGGCACAGTGAAGAATTGTGGTTGCTCTACACCGCCCAGCACGCGGGCAACCAGGATACGTCCGAGGTGCGCCGTCGAGTCTCAACCGATCACGGACTAACCTGGTCCGAACCCGAAACTCTGTTTGAAGCCACCGAACACGGCGGAGTTTTCGTCCGTCAGCCTCCGGTGCAGGTGGGCGAGCGGCTCTTCGTGCCGGTCTTCCGATGCGCCACCGTGCCCGGACAAAAATGGCTGGGGGACTTCGATGACTCTGCGTTGATGGTCTCTACTGACGGTGGTGCCACATGGGTTGAGCAGATCATTGCCGGTTCCACGGGCTGCGTCCACATGAATATCGCGGCACTTGCCGACGGGAGCTTGCTGGCGCTGTATCGCAGCCGCTGGGCCGACTGGATCTATGCGTCGCGTTCCGAGGACGCTGGACTGACCTGGAGCGTACCCGAAGCAACGGAACTGCCGAATAATAATTCCTCCATCCAATTCGTCTCCATGGATGATGGACGATTGGCATTGATCTACAACCACTCCCAGGCCGACGAGCAAACCGAACGCCGTTTATCGCTCTACGACGAGATTGATGATGAAGGGCTGGACTCCAGCGTGGATGGACCGGTGGTCTTTGAACCAGTGGCAAATGAAGATTCTGGTGTGCGCAAAGCCTTCTGGGGTACCCCGCGAGCACCGCTGACGGTGGCGATCTCCTCGGATCGTGGCCACAGCTGGCCAACGCGTCGAAATCTGGAAGTGGGTGACGGCTACTGCCTGTCCAATAATTCCCGGGAAGGATTGAACCGGGAATTCTCCTACCCGTCCATCTATGAAGGGCCGGACGGGGCATTGCATCTGGCTTATACCTACTTCCGCCAGGCCATCAAGTACGTGCGAATCGACCCATCATGGGTCAGCGTGCAGGGAGCAGGCGATGATGCCTAGGGCGCTGGTCACCGGCGTCAGCTCCGGTATTGGCGAAGCCATCGCCACAGCCTTGCTCGATGCAGGTTATGACGTGGCTGGACTGAGCCGCAGGGAACCGTCCATCAGCAATGTCAGGTTTAGTTGGCGAAGCACGGACCTGGGCGATCTTGCCCAAGTTCAAGAAGCGGCAAGGGAGCTGGAAGCACCGGATATCTTTGTCCATGCGGCAGGCTACATGGCTACCGGGGCGTTGGGCGAGCTCAAAGCCGAGGACTTGGCGGGAATGCACGCAGTTCATGTGCAGGCACCCATGGTTCTGCTTAACTCACTGGCACCGACGATGGGCGATGGATCAAGGATTATCTTGATCGGCAGCCGCACCATGAGCGGCGTCGCTGGCAAGAGCCAGTATGCGGCCACCAAGTCGGCGCTCGCCGGTCTATCGCGCAGTTGGGCCATGGAGCTTGCCCCGCGTGGCATCACCTGCAATGTGGTGGCTCCGGGGCCGACCAGGACCCCGATGATGGTTGATCCGCGACGCGCAGGCGTCCCGCCGGTCACCCCGCCACTGGGTTCCTTGGTTGATCCCGCCGATGTTGCCGCGCTGGTGCTGTTCCTTGGAGGAGAGCATGGCAAGTCGATCACCGGCCAGGTGTTAACCATCTGCGGTGGCGCATCGCTGAAGGGCTAACTGCACTATTACAGCAACCGGCCATCGGTTCCACACGATCCGTACCTGGCGCACGCGGGGAGCAACGACCGGAGCACATCAAGACCCCATGACCAGCGGCGGACATGGGGTCTTGTCATGCAGGAGTTGCGAGCGCCTAGTAGTAAACCGCCAGCGGGCCATTGGGGCCCGGGATGACCTTTACCGGGGTTTCGAAGACCTTGGTCAACACCTCATCGCACATGATTTCATCAGGGGTGCCGAACTCGACAACCTTGCCCTGCTTCATCGCGCAGATGTAGTCGGCGTAGTGGCCTGCGAAGTTGATGTCGTGCAGCACGATCACGATGGTGCGGTTCAGCTCGCGGGCAGCGCGCTGCAGGTGCTGCATCATCACTACCGAGTGCTTCATGTCCAGGTTGTTCAACGGCTCATCGAGCAGCACCGTGTCGGTGTCCTGGGCCAGGACCATGGCCACGTAGGCGCGCTGGCGCTGGCCTCCGGAGAGCTCATCGAGGTAGCGGCTTTCCAATTCGCCCAGATCCAGGAAGTCGATGGAGCGCGAGATGATCTCTTCATCGGCCTGGGTCAACCGGCCCTTGGAGTGCGGGTAGCGGCCGAAGCCCACCAGCTGGCGCACGGTCAGGCGGGTCACGAAGTGGTTTTCCTGGCGCAGGATCGAGACGATCTTGGCCAGATCCTTCGAGTTGGTCCTGGATACGTCGTAGCCGGAGACCTCGATGGAACCCTGGTCGATGCCCAGCAGGCGCCCGACCATGGTGAGCATGGTGGACTTGCCGGCGCCGTTCGGGCCTACCAGGGCGGTGATGCCGCCGGTGGGGATTTCCAAGCTGACCGGGCCGATAGAGACCGTGGAGCTGTACTTCTTGCTGACGGAATTGAGGGTAATCACAGCCGGCCCTTTCGCAGGATGAAGATCAGGAATGTAATGCCGCCGACGGCCTCGATGATGATGCCGACCACGCCTTCTGCGTAGAAGATGTTCTTCATGACGAAGTAGGCGCCGGCCAGGACCACGAAGCCGATGAGGAATGACATCGGGTAGATGTAGCGGTGGTCGTAGGTGTCCGCCAGCTGGTAGGCCAAGGTGGCCACCAGGAAGCCGAGGAAGGTCAGCGGGCCCACCAGTGCGGTGGTGACCGCCATGAGAATCGATACGAAGAACAAGGTCTTCATGACTTCTCGGCGGTGGTTGATCCCCAGGTTGATGGTGGTTTCCTTGCCCAACGCCAGGATGTTCATCTTCTTCGAGGACAGCACCAGGTAGCCGCCGGCAATGGCCACCAGCGGGATAGCCACCGGCATGTAGCTCATGTCGGCGTTGGCCATCGAGCCGAACAGGCGTGCGGTGAGCACATCGAATTCGCTCGGGGTCAGCAGCCGCTGCATGAAGGTCGCGATCGAGCCCAGCCCGGTGCCGATGATGATGCCCACCAGCAGCATGATCTGGATGTTGCCCAGCTTGCCCGAAAGCAGCCAGCCGTACAGCGCCACCGATAGGCCCACCATGATCGCCACTTGCAGGACGAACTGGCTGACACCGGTGAAGAAGGTGATGCCGGCAACGCCCAGCACGAAGATCGCACCGGTCTGCACCACCCGGTACAAGGCTTCGAAGCCCATGATCGACGGGGTGATGATGCGGTTGTTGGTCACCGTTTGGAAAGCCACGGTGGCGATGGCCTGGCAGGCCGCCACGATCACCATGGTCAGGATGTTGCTGGCGCGCAGCTTGGCGATGATCCAGAAGCCGTCGGAGCCCAATGGCATGGGGTTATCCCAGGCGAGCAAGCCGATCCCGAAGAACAGGGCCAGCCCGATCATGATGGACAGGGTGATCCAGTAGCGCTTGCGGACCTTTGGGGTGGGCAGCGGGCCGGCAGAACGGCCGGAGCGGTGCATGCCCAATGCGGGGTGAGTCATGAGATTAGCCAACTTTGCGCTGCCTCAGAAGCAGGAAGATGAAGACGGCCGCGCCGAGCACGCCCAGGATCAGCGAGACCGGAATCTCGAAAGGCATGATGATGGTGCGGCCGATCAGGTCGCACACGGTGGTGATGGCAATGCCCAGCAGGCAGACCCAAGGCAGGTTGCTGCGCAGGTCATCACCGCGGACCATGGAGACGATATTCGGAACGATCAGGCCGAGGAATGGCAGGTTGCCGATGACCACGGTGACCACGCCGGTAGCGACCGCGATCAGCGCGGTGCCCAGCAGCATCACCTGGCGGTAGTTCAGGCCGACGTTGGTGGCGATTTCCTCGCCCAGGCCGGCCACGGTGAAGCGGTCGGCAACGATGTAGATGGCGACGGCGACAATGGCCACGATCCACAGCACCTCGTACTGCCCGCGGATCACCGAGGTGAAGGAACCGGCCAGCCAGATGCCCATGGACTGCAGCTTGTCGGTGGACAGCGCGAAGAAAGTGGAGAAGGCGCCGACTACCGAGCCGAGCATGATGCCCACGATCGGCACGGTCAGCGAGGCCTTGAGCGAAATGCGCTGCAAGAACAGGAAGAAGATCATGGTGCCGATGAAGGCGAAGACAATCGCTACGCTCATCTTGGCCAGCAGTGACGCGCTGGGGAAGAGCACCAGCATGGCCAGCAGGCCCAGGCCCGCCCATTCGGTGGTGCCGGTGGTGGTCGGCTCCACGAAGCGGTTCTGGGTCAGCAGCTGCATCACCAATCCGCTCATGGCCATGGCCGCTCCGGCCAGCACCAGCGCAATGGTGCGCGGGATGCGGGTGACGGCGAACATCATGGCGCCGTCGTCCTTGCCGAAGATGTCGTAGACGCCGGTGAACAGGGAGAACGCCAGCAGCACCAGCACCCCGAGGATGCCCAATGCGAGTTTGCCGGAAAGGACCTTGCCCTTGGTCCGGGCCGGTGGGATCGTGCTTGTCATTATGCCGCCGTGGAAATAAGTGGTGGGAAAACAGCTCTAGTGGCGAAGCCGG
>NZ_JBLVOC010000026.1:22681-26310 GCF_053543575.1 Glutamicibacter sp. AGC84 | reverse complement strand
TGCGCCACTAGCTGGCTGGGGTGTCCGGAATGCTACTTGGCAGCTTCCAGCGCGTCCGCGAAAGTATTCAGGAACTCGGTGTAGGTCTGGATGCTCTCGTTGGTGTAGGTGTCAGCAGGCATGACGACAACCTGGGATTCCTTCGAGGCGGTGACATTCTGCAGCGCCTCGGACTTCTCCAGCAGGTCCTTTGCCGGCTGGTAGTCCGCACCGTCGGCTTCAACCGCTGCGTCGCGGTCCATGACGATGATCCAGTCCGGGTTGGACTTGGCGATGGCTTCGACCGAAACGTCGTCGCCCTCGTGGTCGGTGGAGGATTCGTCGAGCTTCAGCGCCGGGGTCAGGCCCAGGAAGTCGAACATCGGGCCGACGGTGCGGCCGGTGGTAGGAGCCGAGTAGCCCAGCTCGCCGCCCGAGGCGATCAGGCCCATGACGGTCTGGTCCTTGTCGTAGGCATCGGTGACGCGCTTCTCGGCGGCTTCGAAGTCCTCAACGAGCTTTTTGGCCTCGGCCTGCTTGCCGAAGATCTCGCCCAGGGTGGTGACCTGGCGTTCCAGCTCAGCGTCAAATGGCTCGCCTTCGCGTGGGTCCAGCGAAATGATGGCGGCTTCCGGAGCCAGTTCCTTGAACTTCGCCGCGTGCTGGGTGTAGCGCTGGCCGTTGATGATCAGGTCAGGGTCGACGGTGACAACTGATTCCAGGTTCGGTTCCTTGTGGCTGCCCAAGTCCAGGATGTTCTCGTCCTTGGTGTAGGAGATGGTATCCGGCATCAGCGAGACAGCGCCTGCGGTGAGCTTGATGCCCCAGGAATCCAAGGTCTCGAAGGTGCGGTTATCCGTGGCAACGACAGACTTCGCGGGAACCTCGATCTTCTTCTCACCTTCATTGTCGGTGATGGTGACGGTCTTGGTGTCGCCAGCCTTGGCCTCAGCTGCCGTATCGGTAGCGGAACCGCAAGCGGTCAGTGACAGTGCGGCGATGCTCAGCAGTGCGGCAGCGCGAAGCTTCATGGAGGACATGTATTCCTTCTTCGGACAGCAACCGGCGTTGGTTGCGCTATTGAGTGATCTGATAATTAGCTTAGCCTTATCTGAGCGAATTAAGCCAAACGGCTCTTATGTTAGCTAGGTCACCCAAATGCGCGAATTGAAGGCTGGAACCGTCCGCAAATGCGGCTCTTGATAAGGCTTGCCCCAGCTGACTGGGCTATTTCAGGGAGAAATAACGATCATCGGCCTTGTTTAATTAGTGTCCGAAGGCATGGAGGAAGCTGCGTCAGGCAGCGTAATGAATTGCACCTCCAGCTCATTGCATGAGCCGAGCCATGGCGCAGATGCTGCCATTGATGCCCGTTTTGCGCGCCGGTATCAGGCTGCCGGGTAGGTGATCCGCGACTGCTGGTCGATCACCGCGCCCGGGCTCAGCTCGGCAGGTTTGGCCGGATGCCCATCGATGATGTGGAATACCTCGGCACCGCGGGCCAGCAGATGATCAGCAATGATCCTGCGATGGCAACGCCACCATACAGCTTCGGCGCACATGATCGCCGTCTTCTGGCCGGCGGCCCGCGCCTGCAACCGCTGGAGCGCCTGCAGGAAATCGTACCCGAGGGCATGGTCGGCGTAATTATGGAAGCTGCGGTTCGTCCACCATGCGTTGACTGCGAAATCGACGCTTCGGCTCACAGGACGCCTGCCGGTCAGCGCTTCCTCGTGGTGCAGGCTGATTCCTGCCGTGCTCAAGGAGGCTTCCAAGGCATCCGCATTGAACTGCGGGAATTTGCGGGAGCCGGCCAGTTTGCGGACATCCACAACATTCGTGACTCCGTACTGCGTTAGCAGTGCGAGGAAATCCTCGATGGATCGTGCCGAATGTCCAATGGTGAAAATTCCAGCGGGCAAAATGCTGGCTCCTTGGGTGGGGAAGGGGCGGGGCTAATGCTGATCGTGCTTGGCGGAGCTGAGGACTAGTTGGAGCAGCTCTTCGACTTCGGCAGCACGGGACTGCCAGTAGCCGGTGTCGAGCCCGAAGCCGAGTGTTGCTTCATCGGCGCGTTTCTTGAAATAGTCCCGGTGGTCCTCCAGCGCATTGGCCAGGTCCGCGAATTGGTCATTGCTCAGTTCCAAGTTCAAGGTTCTCTGCTTCATGAGCTTCATCCTGGGTCGAGTGCGAATTCTATGAACCCGAGCGTACGCCCATTGCCAGCCGAAATGACCGCTATCAAGCTGGCACTCAGAAAGTCGTCGCCAAAGCTCGCCGGGAATAGGCTCGTGGCAGGCCTTGTTGTGCCGAATACGAGCATCGATCAGAAGGAGCAGTTCATGGCTGAAGAAAATCGAGTAGTTCTCATTGGCGGACATGGGAAGGTTGCCCTGCTGGCAGCGCCCAAGCTGGTTGGGCGCGGCTACGCGGTCAACTCGCTGATCCGCAACCCGGAGCATGCAGCCGACATCAGCGCCACGGGCGCCACCCCAGTAGTCATCGACATCGAAAGCGCTGGCGTGGATCAGTTGGCCCAGGCCTTTTCCGGTGCAAGCGCCATCGTCTTCTCCGCAGGTGCCGGTGGCGGCAACGAGCATCGCACCCGCGCCGTGGACTATGATGCCGCGGTGCGTTCCATGCAGGCCGCCAAGCAGGCCGGCGTGGACCGCTTCGTGATGGTCTCCTACAGCCGCGCCCTGGTGGATGTGGACAGCCTGGATCCGGCCAACTCGTTCTACACCTATGCCAAGGCCAAGCACGACGCCGACGCGTACTTGCGCGGCACGGAGCTGGACTACACGATCCTGGGCCCGGGGGCGCTGACCCTGGAACCGGCCAGCCAGCGCGTGGTGCTGGCTGACAAGGCAGGCAAGGTGAACGGAGCAGACGTTGAAGGCGAGGCATCGCAGACCTCGCGCGAGAACGTCGCCGAAGTGATCACCCATGTGGTGGCCAATAATGCAGCACGCCGCTCCACCGTGAACTTCTACAACGGGAACATGCCGATCGTGGAAGCGATCGTCTAGGAATGCGCAGCCGCAGCCCTGCCTCCGCAACGGGGGCAGGGCTGTTCTGCGTCTGCGGATGAAAGTTCTGCGGCTTCCACTGAGTGGATGCGGAGCCTTCTGCCTGCGGGCAAGCGGTGGGATCATGTGCCCATGACCAAACTAGAACCCGCTGCTGGCCAACCTGTGGGAGGACGCCAAGGAGCTTCTCGCAGTCCGGAGCATTGATGCGCACACCCTGCTGTATTCGGTGTCCATGGCCCATCAGCTGCTGGGCCATCACCCGCAAGCCGATGCGAATATCGTGCTGCCGGCCATGCTGTTGCACGATATCGGCTGGTCTGCCGTGGATCCGGCCCTTGTGCTCAGCGCTATCGCACCGGGTGCGGCTTCCTGCCGAAAGTGGGCCGGGTCCAGATCACCGACTGGGAGAAGGCCTATGCCGCGATCCCGCATCAGGATATCTTCACCGAGCGCAAGATCGACCGGGCCGGGGCCCTGGTTGTCGTCCGCCCGGACATGTATGTCGCCCAAGTCTTGCCGTTGACTGCCCGCGCGGAACTGGCCGAGTTCTTCTCGAAGAACATGGCTTTGCCGAAGGTGCCTGAATTCTCCTGACTCTTGCCGGCATGCGGTTGCCCC
>NZ_JBLVOC010000026.1:13951-22628 GCF_053543575.1 Glutamicibacter sp. AGC84 | reverse complement strand
CGCACCGCGGCAACCTGATGTCCAGAATATGTCAGGACGGCTCGGCGGCGTGGCCGCTGCATGACGAAGCGTGACCTCGGAGCAGCCAGCGCGGAGTCCGGGGAGGGCTGAAGATGACTCCATTAAGGCTGGAAATTGCGCGCGATGACTATTCTTTGCAGTCGCCTCGGCCGCGCGTTGAAGGGAGCCTAGGGTGGGAACAATCTCGCAATAGTTCTAGTGGAGTGCTCCCATGTCCCAAACCCTCAAAACAGCTCCGGCAGCCGCCGCAGTGGCATCCCCCCAATCGCTGCGCGGTAACCTCTCGGTGGCTTCCATCGTCTTCATTGTCGTCGCCGCGGCCTCGCCCCTGGGCGTGATCGGCGGCCCGGTGCCCCTAGGCATCGCCGGCGGCAACGGAGCCGGATTCCCCTTCACCTTCGTGATTGCCACGGTGGTCCTATTGCTGTTCGCGGTGGGCTTCACCCAGATGACGCGCTTCGTGCCCAACGCCGGCGCGTTCTATGCCTACATCGGCTCCGGCCTGGGCCTCGGGCTCGGGCTGGGCGCGGCATTCGTGGCCCTGCTGGCCTACCTGGCACTGGAAGCTGGTGTCTTCGGGCTCTTCGGTCCGGGAATGGGCGAGTTGGTCAAGGCCTATGGTGGCCCGGATCTGCCGTGGTGGCTGTGGGCCGCTGCGTGCTTCGTGCTGGTTGCCGTGCTGGGCTACCGGAATATCGAGCTGTCAGGCAAGGTGCTGGCTGTGCTGCTAATTGCCGAGGTCGCTATCGTCGTGATTCTGGATGCGGTGGTCATCCTTTCCGGCGGAGGTCCGGAAGGCTTTTCCACCGGCATCGTGAGCCCTTCCGAGATCACCTCCGGGGCACCGGGGATCGGGATTCTCTTTGCGATCCTGTCATTCGTCGGCTTCGAGGCAACTGCCGTGTTCCGCGATGAAGCGAAGGACCCGGATCGCACTATTCCGCGGGCAACGTATATTTCCCTGATCGCCATCGGACTGTTCTACACGCTTTCCAGTTGGGTGCTGATCAGCGCCAACGGGCAAAGCGCCATCGTGTCCACTGCGGAGCAGAATGCCGGAACCCTCTTGCAGAGCACCACGGTAACCTATCTGGGTACGGTCGGCGGGCATATCGTCCAGTTGCTGTTCGTGACCAGCTTGTTCGCCTGCATCCTGTCCTTCCACAATATTTCCTCGCGGTATTTCTTCCAGCTCGGCGCACGCCAGGTGCTGCCAGCGGCGTTGGGCCAGGCGCATCCGAAGCTCGGTTCTCCTGCTAAGGCCTCGGTGGTCGCTTCGATGGCTACTGGCCTGCTGATCTTGCTGGCCGTGCTGCTCAGGCTGGAACCGATCAACCAGTTCTATACCTGGCTTGGCGGCATCTCCTCGGTAGGGGTAGTTCTGCTGCTCGCACTGACATCGGTCGCGGTGCTGGCGTTCTTTGCAACGAAGCATCCAGGCGGGCCGGTGTGGCAACGGCGCATCGCCCCCTCTCTGGGGCTAGCAGGATTGCTCGGTTTCCTGGCGATCATCCTGGTGAATTTGCCCAGTTTGTTAGGGGAGGAGGGGTATGGCCCATTCTCCTTCGGTGTGCTGGTCCTGCTCGCTGCCGCGCTGGCCGCCGGCGGGGTGCTATCGAGGTTCCAGCAGGTGCACCTCTAGCTTGCAGGTTGAGGAGAGTAAATCCGGACCCCGAAACAGCTGGGGTCCTATGAAATAGGCAGGGCAAGAAGAAAACCCCGGTGCCGAAGCACCGGGGTTTCCTTTTGTCATCACTCGCACCTTCATGAGGTACTTATAACTCTAGGACGGCTGACTGTGAGCGCGCTGGGCTGAGCCTGCTATTTGGCTTGGCATTCAGAGGCCCGCCGGAACGACGGCCGCCGGAGTCATGGGAAAGCCGGTCACGGTCTTGGGCCGCGGAGGGGCGTAGGTGCGCACCTTGGAGGTGCTCAGCCCCATCCGGACCAGCGACTCCGCGATGGTCACCGCTGCGCGCACGCCATCGACAATTGGCACGCCGGTAGCCAGCCGCACCTGTTCCTCCAGCTCGGCCATGCCGCCGCAGCCCAGGCAGATCACTTCCGCCTTGTCCTGCTCGACCGCCTGGCGGGATTGCTCGACGATGGCCGCCACCGCGCGCTGCGGATCGGATTCCAGTTCCAGCACGCCCAGCCCGCTGGCGCGCACCGAGGCGAGCCGGTCGGTCAGGCCGGCCAATTTCAGCCGGTCCTCGATCAGCGGCACCGTGCGGTCCAGCGTGGTCACCACCGAATACTTGTGGCCCAGGAATTGGGCGGTGGAGGCGGCGGCTTCGGTAATGTCCACGACCGGGACATCCAGCAGCTCCTGCAGGCCCTCGCGGCCGTGCTCGCCGTAGCCGGCCTGGATGACCGCGTCGAATGGCTCGGTGTAGCGGACCACCTTGTCCATTACGGCGATGGCCGCCAGGTAGCTTTCGAAATTGCCTTCGCAGGAGTCCGCCCCGAAATCCGGGGTCAGCTCGACGATTTCGGTGCCGGGCGAGGCGACCTGCCGGGCGGAATCCCCGATGGCGCGGGTCATGGACTGCGTGGTGTTGACGTTCAGGATCAGAATGCGCATGAGTTGTCCTAGTGGGTTGGTGCCACGGCGATCGGCTCGCCATCGATGTCCGCCAGATCGTGCTGGCGCTTGGCCAAGGCCAGGTAGGCCAGGGCGCCGGCGCCCGAACCCAGGAACCAGGCAAACGGGCCGACCACGTGCAAGGCGGGGACGAAGGCCAGCACCAGTGCGATCACCGAGCTGATCACCAGTGCCCCGACGGCCCGGTAGTTCACGCCGCGGGTGAAGTAGTAGGTGCCTTCGGCATCCGAGCGGTACAGGTCCATGACGTTGATCCGGGCTTTGCGGATCAGCCAGTAGTCGGCCATGATGATGCCGAACAGCGGGCCGAGCAGCGCGCCCAGGCCGCCCAGGAAGTAGTTGATGATCTCGGGGGAGTTGTACAAGTTCCAGGGCAGGATGACCAGGCCGATGACCCCGGAGATCAGTGCGGCGGTGCGGAAGTTCAGCTTCTTCGGGAGCAGGTTGGTCAATGCGTAGGTCGGTGCCACGAAATTGGCCATCAGGTTCACCGCGATGGTCAGCACCAGCAAGGCGGCGGAGGCCAGCAGCAGCAGCAAGGTGTTCGGGATCGCGCCGACAATATCCGACGGCGAGGTGATGACCTGGCCGTTGATGGAGAACTGCGTACCGGTCAGGACCACCACGATGGCGCCGAAGAACATCATGTTCAGCGGGATGCCGAAGAAGTTGCCCTTGACGATCGCCTTCTTGGAGGATGCGCCACGGGTGAAGTCGCAGAAGTTCAGGACGAAGGTGCCGTAGATCGAGACCCACAGGGCGGCTGCGCCGAACATCGCGGTCCACATCTCGATGCCGGTCTTCGATTCGCCGGTGCTCATCGAGACGTTGAAACCCGATTCGAAGAGCATCCAGATGGCCAGGCCCAGGAAGGTGGCCAGGATGACCGGGCCGGCGAAGGCCTCGTACTTGCGGATCATCTCCATGCCGTAGCTGACGATGACCAGCTGCACCGCCCAGAGGGCGACGAAGCAGATCCAGCCCAGGGCGTTCAGTCCCAGGAAGCTGGTCTGCTCCAGGGCTGCGGACCCCGGGGCCACGGCAATCACCATGACGGCGAGGACCTGGGCGGCTAGGTAGGTCTGGATGCCGAACCAGGCAATGGCCACGGCCCCGCGCAGCAGTGCGGGAATCTGGGCGCCGTTGATGCCGAAGGCGATGCGGCTCATCACCGGGAAAGGGACACCGGTTTTCTCGCCCATGAACCCCGAGAAGTTCAGCAGCGCGAAGAGCAGGACCGCTCCGATGCCCAGCGCGCCGAGGATCTGCCAGCCGCTCATGCCCAGCGCGAAGAGCCCGATGGCGAAGGTGTAGTTGCCCAGCGAGTGCACGTCGTTGGCCCACAGGGTGAAGATGCTGTAAGAGCTCCAGGTGCGCCCGGAGCGGGTGGTTGGTGCCAGATCCTGGTTGTAGAGCGACGCGCTCAACTCGAAGGGATTGGCCCGGTCGATAGCGGGCCGGTTTTCCTGCGGTGCGGCCTCGGGCACCATTTCAGGGGTCTTTTGCGACATGATGGACATCCTTGTCAAAGGGTCATGCATCCTTGCAGGCGCATTCGGGCGCACTGCGGCAGGGGAAGATGACAGATCTGGGGAAGCGGAGCGTTCAGGGGAACGGCCCGTGCCTGCCTGCGGGGACGCAGGACAGGTAGGCGGGCCCGCTTACGGATAGATCGGCTGTCCGAAATTAACGTAGAACTCGGCCGGCGAGCCGAGAAGCGGCATGGCCGGGCGCGGCGCAACGGCAAGCCGCTGTGCGCTGTGCGTGATGCACGGTGGAAAAAGCATGGCTGCTCCTGAGCTAGGAAGTCACTCCGAGATATGTGCCAGGTGAGTAACCACCACTGTATGCACTGGATCACATTCCCGCAATAGAAAATGATAATTTCACCAGATGGTATTTTGGGCAGGATTCCGGAGCCTTTTATTCCATTCCCTGAATCCGCTGATGAGCCAGCTTTTACCAGGATCGCACCGGGCGCCATTCCTGTCCTGATGCCACTGCAGCGCTCTTCTGCACGACTCTGCGCGCATCGGCACTTCGTCCCGAAACCTTCTTGACAGTGATTGGCGTCTCGTCCTAGAGTTTTCATAAAGCAAAAGCTAACTTCCATAAAGCGGAATCTTTGGAAGGTGTTCTTGAAGGGAAATCCAGTGTCCTACACTCTGAACTGCTCGATCCTCCTCACCGAGTTGCCGCTGCTGCAGCGTGCGGATGCCGCCAAGCAGGCGGGTTTCGACAGCGTCGAATTCTGGTGGCCATTTGGCGAAGCCGCCCCCTCCGGCAAGCAGGTCGACGAATTTCTCGCCTCGCTGGCCAACGCCGGCGTCCAGCTGGACGGACTGAACTTCTTCGCCGGCGACATGCCGGCAGGCGACCGCGGACTGGTTTCATGGCTGGGTCGCGAGTCCGAATTCAAGGACAACGTCGACGCGGTAGTGGCGATCGCCGAAGCTACCGGCTGCAAGGCCTTCAACGCCCTGTATGGCAACCGCATCGAGGGCGCCGACCCGGCGGCCCAGGATGCGCTGGCCTTGGAGAACCTGGTGGCCGCGGCCCAGGGCGTGGCCAAGGTCGGCGGCACCGTGCTGATCGAGCCGGTCTCCGGCACGGAAGCCTACCCGCTGAAAACTGCGGCCCAGGCGCTTGCGGTCATCGACGCTGTCAAGGCCCAGGGCGAAGGGAACATCGCGCTGCTGGCCGACTTCTACCACCTGTCAGTCAACGGCGATGACGTCGCCGCCGTCATTGAAGCGCATGCCAAGGACTTCGGCCATATCCAGATCGCCGATGCGCCGGGCCGCGGAGCTCCGGGCACCGGGGACCTGCCGCTGCAGGACTGGATCAAGCGCTCGCGCGAGTTGGGCTACACCGGCAAGGTCGCCCTGGAGTACAAGCAGGAAGCGGCCACCGCCTTCGACTGGCTCCAGAACGCCAGCAGCAGCGCCGCAGTCTAGAGAACACCTTTTCGCACAAGAATTTTTGGAGAATCACATGTCGCAGAACATCGCCTTCATCGGACTGGGCATCATGGGCCTGCCGATGGCCAAGAACCTGGTCAACGCCGGCTATCACGTCACCGGCTACAACCGCAGCGACAAGGCCGGCAATGAGCTGGCCGCCGCTGGCGGAACCAAGGCCGCCTCCATCGCGCAAGCCGTGGCCAATGCGGACGTGGTCATCACCATGGTCCCGGATTCCCCGGATGTCCAGGCCGTCACCCTCGGCGCAGAGGGCGTCTTCGCCAACGCGAAGGCCGGAGCGCTGTGGATCGACAACTCCTCGATCCGTCCCGACGTGGCCGTCGAGCTTGCGGCCGCGGCCCGCGACGCCGGACTGCGCCCGCTCGATGCCCCGGTCTCCGGCGGCGAGGCCGGCGCCATCGAGGGCGTGCTGTCCATTATGGCCGGCGGCGAGCCAGCTGACTTCGAGGCGGCCAGGCCGGTGCTCGAAGCGGTAGGCAAGACCATCGTGCTGGTGGGTCCTTCGGGCTCCGGGCAGACCGTCAAGGCGGCCAACCAGCTGATCGTCGCGGCCAACATCCAGGCCCTGTCCGAAGCGGTGCTCTTCCTCGAAGCCTATGGCGTGGACACCGACGCGGCCATCAAGGTCCTCGGCGGCGGCCTGGCCGGCTCCAAGGTGCTTGACCAGAAGGCCCAGAAGATCCTGGACCGCGAATTCGCCCCGGGCTTCCGCCTGGCCCTGCACAACAAGGACATGGGCATCGTGACCTCCGCGGCCCGCGAAGCCGGTGTCGTGCTGCCCCTGGGCGCACTGGTCGCCCAGCTGGTCACCTCCACCGTGGCTTCCGGCGACGGGGCGCTGGACCATTCGGGCCTCTTCCGCGGGGTGCAGCGACTGGCCGGCAAGGTCGACGCCCCGGTTCCCGCCTAGGGGAATACAACCCCCAAGGCATATGACTTCCTGCGGCGGGGAGGCCAAGGTATCTCCGCTTCCTCGGATGCCGGCCGCGCCATAGCGGGCCCGGCTGGTGCCGGCGACTTGATTACACGGCAAGCGGCCAGCACAGGCCTCGCCCGTTGCGCAATGGGCTTTGTTCCAGTTCATTGCCGGCATCCGATGCTCAAGGAAACGGCGTTGTGGTGACTCATGCACCTTCCGCCCCGCCGCAGGTTTCCCTTCTTTCTCCCAAGCTACCCACGAACACCCTGCCGGTGTTCATAAGGACGTGACTGAAATGCCAAAGATGCGCGCAGTAGATGCCATCGTACAGATCCTGCAGAAGGAGGGCGCCACCGAGGCTTTCGGCCTGCCCGGCGCCGCGATCAACCCGCTGTACTCGGCCATGAGGGCCCACGGCGGCATCCGCCACACCCTGCACCGCCACGTCGAGGGCGCGAGCCACGCCGCCGACGGCTACTCGAGGGCCACCGGCAATATCGGGCTGTGCCTGGGCACTTCGGGCCCTGCCGGCACCGACATGATTACCGGCCTGTACGCGGCGATCGCCGACTCCATCCCGATGCTGTGCATCACCGGGCAGGCGCCCACCAATGTGCTGCACAAGGAGGACTTCCAGGCCGTGGACATCGAGTCCATCGCCAAGCCGGTGACCAAGTACGCCTCCACCGTGCTGGAGCCGGGCCTGGTTCCGGGCACCTTCGCCAAGGCCTTCCAGATCATGCGCTCGGGCCGTCCGGGACCGGCGCTGATCGACCTGCCGATCAACGTGCAGATGGCCGAGATCGACTTCGACATCGATGCCTACGAGCCATTGGCACCGACCAAGCCGCAGGCCACCCGTGGCCAGGCCGAGAAGATCGTCGACCTGCTGCTGGGAGGCAAGAAGCCGATCATCATCGCCGGCGGCGGCGTGATCAATGCCAACGCCAGCGGCAAGCTGGTCGAGCTGGCCGAAGAGCTGAACATCCCGGTTTCCCCGACACTCATGGGCTGGGGCGTCATTCCCGACGACCACCGCCTGCAGTCAGGCATGGTGGGCATCCAGACCCACACCAAGTACGGCAACGAAACCTTCCTGGCCTCCGATGTGGTGCTGGGCCTGGGCAACCGCTGGGCCAACCGCCACACCGGCAACCTGGACACCTACCGTGCCGGGCGCAAGTTCATCCATGTGGACATCGAGCCCACGCAGATCGGCCGCGTCTTCTCCCCGGATCTGGGGATCACCTCGGATGCCGGCGCTGCCATCGACGCGATCCTGGAGGTAGTGCGCGAGCGCAAGGCCGCCGGCACCCTGCCGGACTACTCGGCCTGGGCCGATGAGGCCACCGCCCGCAAGTCCACCGGCCACCGCAAGACCAACTTCGATAACATCCCGATCAAGCCGCAGCGGGTGTACCA
Source organism: Glutamicibacter sp. AGC84 (assembly GCF_053543575.1). Lineage (NCBI taxonomy): Bacteria > Bacillati > Actinomycetota > Actinomycetes > Micrococcales > Micrococcaceae > Glutamicibacter > Glutamicibacter sp. AGC84. Next base: position 14,677 of record NZ_JBLVOC010000026.1, on the reverse strand, counting down.
GGAAATGAACGCCGCCTTCGGGACGGACACCACCTATGTCTCCACCATCGGCCTGAGCCAGATCGCCGGCGCGCAGATGCTGCACGTCTACGGCCCGCGCAAGTGGATCAACGCCGGGCAGGCCGGCCCGCTGGGGTGGACCGGACCGGCTGCCCTGGGCGTCGTGCGCGGCAAGCCGGGCGAAAAGGTCGTGGCCCTCTCCGGGGACTACGACTTCCAGTTCATGATCGAGGAGCTGGCCGTTGGCGCGCAATTCAAGCTGCCCTATGTGCACGTCGTGGTCAACAACTCCTACCTGGGCCTGATCCGCCAGTCGCAGCGCGCCTTCGAGATGGATTACCACGTCTCGCTGGGCTTCGAGAACATCAACTCCCCGGAAACCAAGGGCTACGGCGTGGACCATGTGAAGGTGGCCGAGGGCCTGGGCTGCAAGGCCGTGCGCATCGAGGATCCAAGCCAGCTGGCTGCCGGATTCGCGCAGGCCAATGCGCTGGCCGAAGAGCACCAGGTGCCAGTTGTGGTGGAAGTGATTCTGGAAAAGGTCACCAACATCGCCATGGGCGCGCAGCTGGATGCAGTCAATGAATTCGAAGACCTGGCTTTGGACGCCGCCGATGCACCAACCGCGTTGGTGCCGATGGCAGCCTCGGCCACCGTGGGTGCGTGAAAGGGCAGTCGTCGCTGACCTGCAACCCGCAAAGTTTGGCGCGGGGGCCCCGGTTCACC
>NZ_JBLVOC010000026.1:0-13931 GCF_053543575.1 Glutamicibacter sp. AGC84 | reverse complement strand
GCCCCGCGCCACAACAACCTAGACTTGGCATAGAGCTGCCGAGCCCCAAGAACACCTAGCAATTAACGAGTAGGAACACCTCATGAGCATCAACGAAGCTGTTGGCCGCACATCGTCCCCCACCGCCACCGGAACCACCTATGACCTGGTGCTGCGCGGCCAGCAAGTGCTGACCGCGCAGGGCATTGGCCCGCGCGAAATCGGCGTGCGCGACGGAAAGATCGTCGCCGTGCAGGAATTGGGTGCCGGACTGGCCGCAGAGCGCGTCATCGAGGTGGCCTCCGACGAGGTCCTGCTGCCCGGACTCGTTGATACCCATGTGCACGTGAACGAGCCAGGACGCACCGAATGGGAAGGGTTCGAGTCGGCGACCAAGGCCGCCGCTGCCGGCGGGGTGACCACCATCGTGGACATGCCGCTGAACTCCATCCCGCCCACGGTGAACCTCGAAGCGCTGGAAATCAAGCGCGCGGCCGCTTCCAAGAACGCCTATGTCAACGTCGGCTTCTGGGGCGGTGCCATCCCGGGCAACAAGAAGGATCTGCGCGAGCTGCACGAAGCCGGAGTCTTCGGGTTCAAATGCTTCCTGCTGCATTCTGGAGTTGACGAGTTCCCGTCCCTGAGTGTTGGCGAGATGGAAGAGGACATGGCCGAATTGGCCTCCTTCGACTCGCTGATGATCGTGCACGCCGAGGACTCCGATATCATCGGCAACTCCCCTCAGCCGGTGGGCGGCAAGTACGCCGGCTTCCTGGACTCGCGCCCGCGCGATGCCGAGAACACCGCCATCGCGCAGGTGATCGAACGCGCCCGCACCACCGGAGTGCGCGCCCACGTGCTGCACCTGTCCAGCTCGGATGCGCTCCAGATGATCCGCGAAGCGAAGGCCGAGGGCGTGCTGCTCACCGTGGAAACCTGCCCGCACTACCTGACCTTGCTGGCCGAGGAAATCCCCGACGGCGCCACCGCCTTCAAATGCTGCCCGCCGATCCGCGAGAACGACAACCGCGAGCTGCTGTGGCGGGGCCTGGAGGAAGGCGTCATCGACTGCATCGTTTCGGATCATTCCCCATCGACCATCGATCTGAAGGATGTGGAGAACGGCGACTTCGGCGTGGCCTGGGGCGGAGTGGCTTCGCTGCAGCTGGGCCTGCCCCTGATCTGGAGCGAGGCGAAGAAGCGCGGACTGAAGCTGGAACAGGTTGTGCAGTGGATGGGCGTGAATCCCTCGAAGCTTGCCGGCCTGAGCGCCAAGGGCAGCATCGAGGAAGGCAAGGATGCCGACTTCGCGGTCTTCGCTCCGGAGGACACCTTCGAGGTGGACGTTCAGAAGCTGCACCACAAGAACCCGATCTCCCCGTACCAGGGCAAGACGCTGAGCGGCGTGGTCCGCCGGTCCATCATTGCCGGGGCTGACGTGGACTTCCAGAAGCCAACGGGGCAGCTGATCCGCCGCGAGAGCTAGGAACCGGTACCTCGCAAAGCCCCTGTCCGCAGGACGGGGGCTCTGCTGCGCCGTGGGCAATAATAGCCCCGGCGTGCTTTGGCCACCACAGATTCGCAGCGTATTCACCGGTGGTACGCAGGCTATTTCCCTGGCGCATAACAAACAGGTATCGATTGGATGTGGCGTTAAAGGATTGGGCTGCCCAGCTCATAGACTGTCAGCACTATGGGGATAGAGCAGCCGTCACTCTGAACACAGGAAATGGGTATGAACGCGATTACTGCTGCTTCGATAATGAGCAAAGAAGTCGACGATCTGGCGTTGGGCGAAGTGGTCCAGGCGTCGCTGGTCTTCGGCGCAATCCTCATGGCTGTGCTCCTTGCCTTCGGGCTCAAGACCTATGCCCATTGGCGCCGTCATGCCAACGGCACTCCAGCTGATCAGCGTCCGGCCGAGCGTGAGGAGGCTCCGAGTCCAGCAAGCGGTACCCGGAAACTTCCAGCACCGCGGATTGAAGTGCTTTCGGCGCTCGGGGACCTGCGCCGGACCGGGGCCTTGAAGCGCGGTTTAGAGGACAGCAGATGAAGACAGGGATTCGGCCGGACGCAACGGGATAGTTAGTCAAAGACGAGATTGGTAGTCTCAAGCCCATGCAGGGCCGCACTTGGCTTGGCCCACGCGATAACGGGCTGGAGGTATAGCGGTGGTTGAAGCAACCCGGGTGCACCCGGCCTTGCCTCGCTTCCTGCGCTGGGCAGATCCCGAATCACGTCTCTTGCTGGTGCGCGCAGCGCCCGAAACCGGACGGACCTGGTTCGCGAAATCCTGGATGGGGACCGGAGGGGTGTCGTCCATGATTTCTCGGAGCGGCCCTTCGAGGTGCTGGAAGAAGTCGAGAAGATTTCCCTGCAGCTAGCCCAAGACCCGCAGCTCCATGCCGCAGTGGTGCTTGCACCCGGGCATGCGGTGTGCTGAGGGCTTGGTTGACACTTCGACCGCATGACTAAGCTTTGGTTATGCGCAAACGAAGGAACAAAAGCCATGCCAAGAATCTTCACCGAAGAATTCAAGAAGGCCGCAGCCGCTCTTGTCGAATCAGGGATGTCGCAGAAGCAAGTCGCTGCGGATCTGTGAGTCTCAACGACAGCACTGCAAACTTGGGTTCGCGATGCCCGCTACCAATCCCACGGATTCGCCCCATCCTCCGATGCTGACGAATGCAAAGAAATGATCCAGGCTCTCAAACGGATCCGGGAGCTCGAATTGGAGAACGAAGTGCCGCGCAAGGATGCAGCCTACTTATCCCAGCCGCACATCCGTTGCCCAATATATTGGGCCCGTTCGTCCAAGAATTAGTCGCCAGAACAGGCAGTAAACGCATTTCTGTGGCGGTGACGCGCCGGGTCTTGGGATTCAGCACCCAGGCGTATTACAAGTGGCTGAAGAAGCCCGTCTCTGAGCGGCGGGTGTGGAGGCTGTGTCGTGAGGCTGCAATCCGCTTAGTAATCAGTCAACACAATCGCAAGTACGTTCCGGCAGGCCCTGTGGTGCATGATGACCTTAGTGCAGCTGAACTTCACCGCCGAGCGACCCAACCAGTTGTAGTTGACCTATATCACCGAGCACCACACGAGTGAGGAAAAACTATACCTATGCGCGATCAAAGACGTCTTCATCAACCGAATCGTTGGCTATTCAATGGATTCGCGGATTAACACCCAACTGGCTGTCAACGCCGTGGAAATGGCAGTGGCGCACCGAGGCCATCCGTGTGGGGTCACAGTTCACAGCGACCGTGGCAGCCAATTCCGATCCAGGAAATTCACCCAGGCTCTCGAGTGTCAGGGGCTGGTTGGTTCGATGGGCAGGGTTGGGGCAGCTGGTGACAATGCGGCTACGGAGTCGTTCTTCAGCATGCTGCAGAAGAACGTGTTGGACCATCGCTGGTGGTCCTCCCGCCAGGAACTTCGTCTGGCCATTGTTGGGTGCCTGGGGGAGGTATAACCGCAAGAGCAGGCGACGAGGTTTTGGGGAAAATGACCGCGATCAATTTCGAGGCTACAATGTTCGAGTCTGTCGCTCTGGCAGAATAAACCTTCGGGTCAACCAAACCCTCGGCAGACCCCGCAGCAGGGCTATTCCTCAACCTGCGAAGCCCCTGGTGGTTTCAACTTTGGTGACCTGGAAGCGGATGAATGGGCACACCTCATGCCCAATTCGAGGATGACCTCTCCATTCGGGCCGCGTGCGTGCCCGCTGGTCAGCTGCTGTAGCATGCCTTTCCTGATGATGCAGGAAGGCGTTTACCTGGCAGGATCAGACCCCTACTTCCACGATCCCACGGAGATGAAAATCACGTATGCCAGAGTCGGCAAGATCGACAAGCTCCACGACTCCAATGGCAACTACATCGTCGCCCAGTTGACCGAAGCATTGTATTCGGAATTCGAGTTCCACGAAGCTCAAGGTCACTCCCTGCTGGTCAAAACCGGGAATGTGGTGAGAAGGGAAAACCGCTGGGCAAACCGGGTGCTACCGGCAATTCCAGCGGCATCCACGTCCACCTCCAGACCAACAACCCGAAAACCTCAGGTTTCGACCGCCCAGCAATCAACAACGGCAATACCTATGACCCGGTATCGATCCTTCGACAGCAAAAAGTGAACATCCAAAGACCCCCCCAAACTCATGAGCCTCGCCCTGGTGGCGGCACGCGTTACAGAGCTGGCCGGATGCACCAGTGCGGGAACAGACGCCGAACCTATCAGTTTCCCGTCCATGACGGCTATGCGGACACCAACTGCCAGTAGCCCCTCCCTAAGCAGCGGCCCCAAGCACGGGGATGCTGTGGATGATCCCGCCAAAATCGAATTGGCCAAGCAAAGCAGCAATGTTCATGACCACCTGTAAACCGAACAAGGACTTCAACCGCACCGCAGCTGAACTGCGCGCCCGCAAGCTCATGACCAGCGAACGGGACAAAGAGGTCATCGGCTCGGAACGGCCCGCGACCGGTGTTGAATGGTTGACAGCCGCAGAAAAGAAGGCGACCAGCAAGCCCTCGGTGAAGCTGATGGCAGAGCGCCACGAGCCAGACCGTTGCGGTCACCGCCACCTGGCAATGGGTTACCAAGAACGGAGTATCCTGGGCTGGGGAGGGAATCAGACGTTCTTCTCCACTTTCACCGACACCGCACCGTACAAGGTTCGCGACTACGTTTCATTGAGCAAATAAGCAGCCTGGACGGCGCTGCCGATCTGCCTCTTGGAAAAGCCAAAGCGACATGAGAACTACAGAAAGATCCTGCGGGCCCGCATTCTCGAGGTTCTATGCGTTACGAGATGCACCGCTGGCAGCAAAAATGGTACGGAATCCTCCGCTTATCGTGCGGTCCAGCATGTCGGCAAACCGGAGATACGGATTTACAGCTAGGCTAGTTTCGTTTGCTAGATTTTAAGATCCAACCACTGGGCGGCGAATCGTTTTTTACCCCAAGAATAACGATTCCCAGTGGGCCCGCTGGTTTTCCCCAAAAACTTGCGGGTTGCTTTCCTTGCCGATGAGAAGACCCCGCGTGCATTGACAGCGGGGGTCTTCTCATCAAGGGACTGATGCTGGTTATGCAGCCACACACCCAAGAAGTGTTCTTCTTCAGCATTACAGGCCGTAGATTCCCAAGCTGACCATTTGCTGGCATTCAGTCTCCCAATACCAGTGTGGCATCACCATTCGGCGATTCTTCCCATGCTTCTTCGACCACCTGGATCAAATGAGTGACGGAACTAAGGATTTCCGGTGATTCCGATGGGCCCGATAACAAACCATCTCTGTATCTTTTCAGCGCTTCATACAAGGCGTAGCTGGAATCATCATCTTCCATCCGGATAGTGAGCGAGTATGGAACGAACTGTTTGTCAGAATCCATGATTCCTGCTTGATTGTCGTGTCGGAGAACTATCCGCGGCGTATTTGATTGGATGGGCGCTCAGCCGAGATACCGAAGACGTATCTCTCGTGAGAGGTTTGGCTGTTATCGGAATACTTCTAACTCTGCATGCTGTTGGAAGCCGTAAACAGCAAATGGTACTCATGTGTTTTCTTCAGCCATGCGCTTCGAGGCGCGGGTATGTCTGTTGGCCTGCGCGTAGCCAGCGCGCCAGACGAATGCAACTGCCGCTAGAAGCACAGCGCTCAGGACTACGGCCCACCACGGAAAGCCAGGTAGTTCGGATTTTTCTGCTGCGGCGAGTTCATCTGCTGGTGGAGTCGGTGTTACTCGCACTGCATTGACGAGAATCCTGTGGCTGTTCAGCCCGAGAGGAGTGCAGGTAACAAGTGTCAGCATGTCGGTATTGGCGACAGGGAGTATAGCTTCGGTTTCGTCTGGGTCAATGACCACCGTTTTTACAACTTCGTAGGTTAAAGTCTGATCGAGCACCGAAACAGTTAGGCGGTCTCCGATCTGTGCCCGATCCAGATGGGTGAATAGCGTAGATTCCGGTAGTCCGCGGTGCGCTGTCAATACAGAACGGGTTTCATTTCCACCGACCGGCAGCGAAGTTCCCTCCAGATGACCAATGCCGCGTTGCAGTGTTTCGTCACTTGTGCCGTGGTAAATAGGAAGGTCAATGTCGAGAGATTCATATCGAAGGCGCCCCATGAACCCGTTGCCGGTGGTGACCAGCATTGAATCGTAGTCCAACTTTTCTTCAGCGACGTTGATGTCACTGCTGGCGATGTTCTCGTTGGCCCGGTATACCGCGCCACTAGCTAAGGCGTCATTGTACTCATGGGCGCGGCTAATCTGTTCTGCCCGATATGCTGCGTCATTGGTCGGAGCTTCTCGCATCTCGTTGAGCGCCATCTCAGTCACGCGGGACTGCTCGCGCTGCGAGAACCATGACGCCGTGCGAGGATACATGAAAGTCATGACTCCTGCGAGGATCAGGATGGCCGCGAGGCTCTCCAGCCAGGGCAGCTTCCAACTCCGATGGCGCCCGCTGTGCGGTGCGTGACGCCTAAGTCTCGATGTACTCACTAGTTTTCCTCATAGGTGGTGAAATAGATTTGGCGGCGGCACATGAATGCACCGCCGCCAAATTCTGGGCCTTTATACGTTCAGGCCAGCTGGAGCTTAGGCATCCTGCTTGTTGTTACGGCGACGGGCTGCGAGGAGGAGTCCTCCGCCTGCCGCAACGATTACCAGTCCGCCTACGGTCAGCAGGATCGTGCCCTGAGCACCGGTCATCGGAAGATCTGGACCTTCAGTCTTGGCGTTCACCACGGTCATCGAATTGACATTGTTCTCACCCGGGGTGATGGTGACAGGATTGTCGATTGGCGTTGCGGTGTGGCCAGCTGGAACCACAGTTTCATAAACGCAGTAGTCCTTGGATGGGGCAGGCGCCGCTGGACCGTTGTCAACGTTGGTGATCCAAAGGCCCAGAGGGCTGCTGGCTGGGGTGGTGTGGCTCCACTGCACAAGACCGTTGGCATCGGAGGTGCCGGTGGCCACGGTGCCATTAGCTGGAGCTTCTGCCGGGCAGGTCTCACCGGTGAGGTTGAAGACCTGGAACTCAGCGCCTGCCAGCTTTAGCGCGTTGGGCTTGGAATCATCGGTCTTCAGAATCGAGAGTTGTCCCCAATAGGTGTAAGGAACTTGTTCGCCTGGAACCGTGGTGCCGTTGAAGGTGCTCTTGTAATCGTCGTTCGGGATAGCCCCGTTGCCGACAGAAATCACGGTGGTGTCGAAGCTAAGAGCGATGCTTTCGCCCATATTCGCATCGAGCACTGCGCGGCCAGCTGCGGTGAAGGTCCACACGGCGTTTCCAGTGACGTTGTAGTGGGTTCCTTGAACAAGTGGCGTACCGCCGACCGTGGCAACTGTCGAGTCAGCTACGTAGCGCAGGCGGGAATCGAGGGCGTCGCGAACGACGGCTTCAGTGAACTTCTCGCCATTGTTAAGGGTAGGTACTGGAACGTTCAGCGTCCAGGTCACATCGCTGCCTACGGTCAGTTCGGACTGTGCAGGATCGATGGTCTTGGTTGGTTCATCCAGGATCTGGTTCTTCGGGTCGGCTACTACGTTGTAGTTCCAGCCGCTGCCTTCGGCACCTTCAGAGGTAGGGATCGAAACATAGAAGTCCGGGACCTTGGAGACGATGTTGTTTTGGCCTGGGTCAGTTTCGCGAACGAAGTAGACACCTAAGTCCAAGTTGAAAACAGTAGAGCCATCCACTGTCGACTGGGCAACATCGGTACCTGAAATCAAGCAGTACGGCGCGGAAGGAGCAGTTGGTGCTGAGTTGAACAATCCGTTCAAGCCGTTCCAGTCGGTAGCCGCAGACAGATCGATTGGATCACATGAATTCCCTGCGTTGAGCTTACCGACCTGCTGCACGGTGAATTCAACCCCATCAAGCAAGTTTTCGGGGTCAGGAGTTTCCCCAGTACCAACGGGTGAACCCGAATACTTGTTCACCGTCAGGGTGCCGCTAGACGGAGCGCCCGGCTGGTCGGGGCCCACAGCTGCAAAGGCAGGTGAACCAAGAAGCAGCAGCCCGCTAGCTGCGATCGAGATGGCTCCAATGGCGGCGGTTGCGCGCCTTAGGAGCGGATTCTTAACGGTCATTGTTTTTCAGTTTTCCTTTCGTTCCCTCACCGCGCATCGGGTTCGGGTGGACTGATGAATTGTTCTTCGAGTGGATTCGAGATGAGGGATTAGTGTGCGCATGATGCGGGTTTTACAAGGAGGTATTGATGTTATGAAACCCCCTGACGGCGTTTGCGCAGACGGATAAGCCCTGCACCAACAAGACCCGCGGCCAGGATCCCGCCACCGAGCATGCTGTAGAAATCACTGCCTAGCCCGCCAGTCAGTGGTATTGCCGGGCCCTCGCGCCGGGTGTTCTCAATTGGGCCGAGGTCGAGAGTCAGGGTATCGGCAGATACTTCAAACACGAGTGGGTTTTCGAGTGGGTAATAGCCAGCTGGTGCTTTGGTTTCTTCCAACTGGTATTCTCCCCACGGCAATTCAGGTATCTTGAAGCCGCCTGCCCGCGGATCACGGTCTGCACCGGTGCACGAAGAAGCTTCCTGCGCGGTGCAGTCCTGGATTGCTAGCCCCTGCCCGCCATTGAAATTCGATGGCCCGGTGAGCGTCCACTGCGATCCGGAGAGGGCCTTGCCAGCCTCGTCGATCTTTTCCCAGAGAACTGCTCCGCTCTTGGGCTTATTGGTGAAGGTGCATTCAGCAACGTCACCTGGTTTAAGACCTGTCAGGACTGAAGCCGCTGAAGAGAGGCTTTTTTCTGCTTTGGCTCCGCCGGCACTAGTCACCGAGCACACACCGCTGACGAAGTCGTACCCGGTCTGCATGGTCTCGCTGATAGTCACGTTGGCAGTGGCCGTAGGATTGTTCGGAAAATTAATAGCCCATGGTGTCGCGACCTCGCCATCGGCACCAGTCAGCGCGGTTGCCGGGGTGCTGATGCTGGTTCCAGAACTGCTTCCGGCTGCCAGGGTGGCGCCTACGGTCCAGTTGTTGGCTGGTTTAGGGTTCTGTCCCTTGAAATCCTGAAGGTGCTTTCCGATTGATACGCTTGCCGGTTTCAAGCTGTTGACGAACGTGCAGTCAACTACGTCCCCAGGAACGATTCCAGCTGCAGGATTGTTGTCCGGACCGGTCAAAGCGATAGTCGTTTTGGTTCCGTCAAGCTTGGTCACGTCGCATTTTCCGCTAGCGAATTTGTAACCGTCCTGCATGACTTCGCGTACTTTCAGGTCAGCTTTGTGGGTGCTTGCACCGAATTGGAAACGCCATGAGGACGATCCTTCCGCATTCGTCTGCTGCGTAGTTGCTGATGGGCTAGAAGATACGGAGCCGGTTACAGATTGCGCAGCAGCGCCTACAGTCCAGTTCCTTCCTGGCTGAGGGTTCTCACCTTTTGAGTCGGTGACTTGCTTGTGGACGTTCACTTGCGCGATGAGCGGTGAATTGTAGAACCGGCATTCCACTGCTTGGCCGCTGGAAGGAATCGTGATTTTTCCTGCAGTACCTGTGCCTTGAACGGTTTGAACGCCATCGACCAGACAACGGTAGCTAGAGGCGTAGTTGCTTAGGGTTGTGGTTCCTGCGGCGGTTTCCGCGAAATGCAGTTCGACATTGCGTACAGTCGGCAGGGGACCAACACGCTCGGGCTGCTGCCCATTAGCGTTGCCAGTAGTTGTTGCCGTGCCGATGACAGTGCCGCTAGCGCTTCCCTGGCGTAGGGACAAACCGAATTGATCACCTGATGCTACACGTCCACCTTCAACAAACTTCTCAATGGTGATGGTCGGCGGTGATCCGCATGATGCGAGGTCCGTACTTCCGCCGAAATTCGAGCTCACGACGGTTTTCGGATTGCTCCACCCAGGCATGTCATAAGATTGCACAATATCGCCCGAGCTCAGATAACCCTTGCCGTCGGCGTCGAAGGCCACACCGTTGACGTTGGTCGTGGTGTTATTAACCGTGTTACTGACTGACGAAGTTATAATTCCGCCATTCGCAGACGCCAGATTAGCTGCCGTCACAGAGTATATGGTCGCAGTGCTTCCGGAGCCACGGACAACGAAGAGGTTTCCGTTCGCATCGAAACCCATGTCGCCGTTCGCCGCAGCGGTGGATCCAGTATCTGTAGCGATCCGCCCTTTGTAAGAGATCGCATTTGTCGCAGGATTGTATTCCCATAGCTGGAATGACCGTGTGCTATTGCCGGTAGGGGTGTAGCCGCCGATGTAATAGCGACCGGTGCCCAGATCGACTGCTCCTGCAACGAATACTGCCGAACGATTCAGTGTGCTGGAGTTTACCGCAGCGCCGGTGGTAGACCAGGAACCTGTGTTGACGTCGAAACGGTAAACCGTGGCACCTAGCGTGTCCGTGCTGCGGTGGTAAGCGAATACTGTGGATCCGCCGGCACCAATTCCTAGGCCGTTCATCTGCATGTTTGCCTGGTTGACAGCACTGCCCAGGTTTGAAACAGCTCCACCTGGTGCGACGGCACGGATTTGTCCAGCAGAGGTCAGCCCGTAGACATATCCGGGACCACAGATTGGGGAATAGGTTGCCGCAGCTCTAAGAGCTCTGGACTCCACTACGGAAGCACCCGACTCTTTGGCTGTTGGTTCCGAAGAACTTGGCTCTGGCTCAGGGTCAGTGGTTGACTCGACCGACTTCGAGCTGGAGGGGGACGGCGCTGGTGTTTCCGAAGGATTGTTCAGGAGAGCCGAGGGGAGCGATTCGTCGGTTATACCGGACGACTCTTCCAAGGAGGAGCCCGATGGCTGCGCAGATTCGGAAACTTCAGGGCCGGCAGTGGACACTGGACTCTGGGATGCCTCTACTGAAAGTTCGCCAGTGTCGGAAGTGGTGCTGGACAATGGCGTGGCAAATGCGGCCCCGGAGTGCTGAAAACTTAGGCTTCCGATTGCAACGAAAGCTGCGCAGAAAATGAGCCAGTTCCGAGCTCTTCGGTGCTGAAGAACATCCCGGCCTTGGGAGTTTCTTGGCGCTGGCAGGCCGCTAGGCAACTTGGTTCTGCCGTTACTTTTGCGAGTGCGACGATTCTCGTAGTGCTTGCCCAGCATTTATCGTTCCCCAACTGATGAAAGGCGTGGGGAAGAATGTCACTAGGAAAAGGAAACAAAACCAGAGAGAACTCGCATTAAGCGTTTAACGAAAAATCCCCAAGGTAATAAATCCAGGCCCCCACACCTGAATGTATGATTCGGGATCAACCTACCAAGGAGTTGATGAATAGTCATCTTTGGTCATAGTAACATTTCGTAATAAAGTTTGCTCTCATGCATTTCGATGGCCGCATTCGGGGCCGCTATCCTAGGCCCGACCAAGGGCGTCGATGAGTTGTCCGGTGTCCAATTTGGCATAGCCTCCACCCACGTCGGATTAACTGGTGGATGGACGTTCTCGCAGCTATTTCTACTTCCTGAGAGGGGTATCCTTCCGAAAACTGGCAAGCATTTCGGTGTGGAAAGAGGGTGGGCTTGATACCAGGCTTGTCGAGCTGGTTAGTGAAGTCGTTCGGCGCTATGTGCGCGATGGCATCAACGTCACCGAGCTGATGTTTCCCAGTTGCGCGTTCGGCGATGACGACTTGGAGAATTTCGCGAAGTTCAGCGAGTGCCCTGATTGGCCGAGGTCGGCTGACGGAACGATCGATTCTATGTCAGATTAAATCTACCTATAGCGGTCAAACCCGGTCACCTCCATCATGAAGAAAGTGGCTGGAACTCTGGACGAAGCCGGTCCGGTGCTCACCATGGATGTGCGATCACCTGCCAACGAAGATCCGAGGGGGACGTCCTGATCCCGGCCAAGATTACGGGCAGCTTCTGAACGTTGTTGACCGCCTGAACATCTGGAATTTTCGGGGCATCGCATCGTCCAATCGCGTTTCGACAGACGAATTGGTGTAGCGGTACATGAAGCAGGAACCTGAAAATTATTCCTTGGAAATCGGGCGTTGGGAAGGCGCAGGCTCCATGCACAGCAGATCCGTGAGCAAGGAACTGCGAAATGCCGAGGGCCATTCGTTGCTGCATGTCTCCGCTACCCCACTTCGTTGATGGACGACAGCGTAGGGTCCGCATTGGAGGGGGCTTCGAGCCAATTTCCTGCTACTCGCCAGGATGCGGACCAGCCGTGGAATCTATACGAACTCCGGCTCGAAGAAAAAATTCCAAAATTAATACGGATTCTTGCGTCATGATTCCCTTTTCCGCGTATCTAAGTGGTGTAGGCGCTGAACTGGGCAACAAGGAATTATGAGGTTTCGAGACGTCCAGTTGTCTTATGGGGAAGGTGCTGACGGGTGGGCGAGTTGCAAGTTTGGGGGATGGAACTCGCCCACCTTTCGGGATTTTCAGGTCCATTTCACAGATATATTGGAAAAATCCTGATATGTTCTAGAGGATGAAAGTGGCGCCCAAACTCGGGCGGCATCGTCGACGGGGCGCAGGTTGCCGTTAGTCGGCCCCAGGGGTTGGGGAATCTTTGGGGGGCGGCTGCGAGCACCTGCCTTGTCGCACGAAACGTTATGGGGACGTAGTGACAATTGATTCTGGGGCACGCTTTACTGAAGTCGGCGATGCAGATTTAATTCGTGGTGTTAGGACAGGAAGCCGCGAAGCCCAGGAGCACCTGTATCGACGGCACAAGCAAGTGGCGCTGAATGTAGCGTTCAGGCATACGAACTCTCCTTCCGACGCCGAGGATGTTGTCTCTGAAGCTTTCTTGCGGGTCTTCCGCATCATCGAGCGTGGGGCAGGACCGGATGAGTTCTTCCGCGCCTATTTAATGACTGCGGTATCCCGTGAAGCTTTTTCCAGGAATAAGTCGGCCACGAAGCAAATTGCTGTCGAGGATGTCCAGGAATTCCTTCCAGGCGATGCACACGCGGACGAAGCGATGGAACGCCATGAATCCAACTTTGCCATCGCTGCGTTCAATGCCTTGACCGAACGCTGGAAGACGGTGCTATGGCTCACCGAAGTAGAGGAGCTGCCGCCGAGAGACGTCGCGCCAATTCTAGGAATGACACCCAACGCGGTTTCAGCATTGGCGGTACGGGCGCGCGAGGGATTGCGTGAAGCCTACTTGGCCGCGCACATGAATGGTCGGTCTGGGGTTCCTGCAAATTGCGCCGACATTCGAGAGCATTTGCGTGCCTTTATCCGAGGTACGTTGGGGATCCGGAACGAGCGTGATGTCAAAGAGCATTTGAAATCGTGCCCGAACTGCGCAGTAGTGTTCGGGGAATTGAACGAAATCGGTGCCACGTTGCGCGCTTATGTCCTTCCTCTGTTTGTTGGCGGGATAACTGCGCTGGGGATTCCTGCCTCGGGAGGTATTGCTGGAATGGGATTTTCAGCTGCCTCAGCAACGGTGTCTGCGGGAGCTACTGCTGGTACAGCATCCGCTGATGCATCGGGCGCCGGATTGAGCATAACGGGAGGAAGCAGCCTGGCCGTCACTTTGGGCATTGGGTTGGTGAGCGTCGCCGTAACCGCGTCCGCTATCGGCCTGATACCGAAACTGATTGTTCAGGAGGAAAGGGAACGGGCCGCACCGTCCAGCGCGGACCAGACCCAGCCGCAGGTGCAAGGTGTTGAAGCCCCGATAGCTGGGGCCCAGCCACCCGTCGTAATGAGCCGTGCCATGTTCTTACGAGACATGATTGGGCAAATTGTTCCTGATGCGAAGGACGATCCAGCAATCACAAACCAAGTGGAGTCGCCATTCAGTAATCTATTTGTCCCGCTGACACATGTGCCCGCGGCTATGCCGTCGCCTGAAGAGATCTCTGAATCTACTTTTGATTCGACTCCGGAACCGACTCCTGAACCGACGGTTGAACCGACTCCTGAACCGACGGTTGAGCCGACTCCGGAACTGACGGTGGAGCCTACGGTTGAGCA
>NZ_JBLVOC010000025.1:156847-158282 GCF_053543575.1 Glutamicibacter sp. AGC84 | reverse complement strand
GGGCATGACTCTCCTTGATTAGCGAGCACGGACCTGACGACCAGTGCGGCCCTGAAAGTTCGTTATTAGAAAGTGCGAGCGAGTGATTGATGCCAAGTAATTGGTCCCTTGCTGGAGTAGCAGACGGGCCTACTCGATACTAAAGTGGCAACGCGACAGCCCTAGGGAACCTGTTTTTCATCTTGGGGAAATGAACGAGTCGACACCTAGCAGTTGGGTGTGGACATGGAGCAAAAGATTCTGGACCGGGTTTGTTGTCAGAGGTGCGAGCAACTTCTGGGCGCCAGTATTGTCGGCAGTTTTACACGGCATGACCTGCTTACTTGCCAGATTGAATGTGCCAATAAGAGTGGGCGGCGACAGGTGCTCCCTGACGACTCCGGTAAGTTCTGCCTCTAATCGGTTGCCATCATGATCCCAACCCAATCCCGGTCGCAGCTCCCACCGGCTATGGAAAAGCTGGGACAAGACGTCGAGATTGGCCGGCCGACAGCCCTATGTTCCTCAGGGATAAGGTGCTGTCGAGAACATAGCTGGGGAGCACGATCAGGGGCTACCTTGGCTTTTCCTCCCAATGGTGGTTATATCCCGGGGATGCTGGCACGATCATCCTACTGCCACTATTGCTGACCGTGCGATCAGTGTGAACGAAGGAGCATCATGCATCTGCCCGTACCCCGCGGAGACCTGTCCCAAGCGCTGAACAATGCGTTGCTGTGCAACCCCTCGGAGGAATACGCAGCCTATCTGGGTTGCTGCCCCTGGGCTGCGCGCTGCTGGAGGTGCTCTGCTTCTACGTGGCCCTGGGTGGGGTGTGGACCTTCATGGCGCAGATTGCCATCGGCTCCGGAATTACGCTGGATGCCGTGTCGAGCCTGATCGGCATCGCCACGATCTTCGGGGTGCTCTCCTCCCTGGCCAGCACGCTGGTGGGTGAGCACTGGTTGGGCAAGTACTTTGTCCTGGCCGGATTCGGCGTCATGGCAGTGTCCATCAGCTGCCTCTTCGGCACCCCGGGGCTGCTGCGCTTCGTGGCCGCCGCGGTGCTCTTCAAGATCGCCTAGAGCTGACTGCTGCCGTTCCTGCTCGCCGAGGTCTCCCGGGTGGGCGGAGCCCAGATGATGAATGCGGCCAATCTGGCCATTGTCGGCGGATTGGCCATTGGCCCGATGCTGACCGGGAGCCTGATCCAGGCCAGCAGCGGCTTCGCCACCATGTTAGGCATGGCCATGGCGATCCTGGACGTGGCAGTCATCAGCTCGCTGGCGGTCTTCCGCGCCTCGGACGCGCGGACATCAGCTCTAGAGGAATCCGCGTCCCGCCCGGTGGCGTCCTGAGCGGCCTACACCCGTGCGGAACTGAGGTGCCCGGCGCACCGCTGCAAGGCGTCAACGACCTCGTCCAGGTCATTGCCTTGCCAGCCCACGTGCTGGTC
>NZ_JBLVOC010000025.1:156266-156794 GCF_053543575.1 Glutamicibacter sp. AGC84 | reverse complement strand
CCCGCGTCTGCGGCCCAGCGGGCCTCAGAAGGCAATAGCGCCGTGTCGATGACGCGCACCGCCAGCGGAATGCGCGTCCGTCCGGCCAGCGCCAGGATCCTCTCCATGGCCGGGGACTGAGGCCAGCTGGCCGCCGCAGTGTGGCTCAGCAACAGCGTGAACCCGGGTCCGAGCTCGTCGTAGAGCGCGCGGCCGGAGGGCAGCCAGGCGTGGGGGAGCAGGCATCCTGGGGTGGTGCTGGGCACATAATCGATGGGATGCGCCGCAGGCGGCTCGCTGCCGTCGGGTGCGATGACCGGCGACTGGGCGTAGTGGTAGCCGAGCACCAGGCCCAGCGAATGGAACTCGCTGGCCTTGACTTCAAGCTGGATCCGGGCGGCAGCACGGGCCTTCTCGCCTTCATCGCCCGGGGCATCAAGCAGCGGGCTGGCGAAGTCATAGGCCAGCGCCTTGCCGTTGTCCGCGGCTTCCGCGATCGTGCGCTGGGCGACCTGGCGGCGTTCGGCCTCGTAGCTGGCCAGCAGGGCT
>NZ_JBLVOC010000025.1:150945-156246 GCF_053543575.1 Glutamicibacter sp. AGC84 | reverse complement strand
AGCCCTGCACGACTGCCGCCAGTTTCCAGGCCAGATTGCTGGCGTCGCCAATGCAGGTGTTGAATCCGTGCCCGCCCCAGGGCGGGTTGAGGTGGGCCGCATCCCCGACCAGGTAGATCCCCGGCCGGCCGTAGGAGGAAGCCAGCAGCATCCGTGCGGTCCACGGATCGGTGGCCAGGATTTCCAGGTCGATGTCCTTTCCCGCCATGGTCCTGATGGCCGCGGCGGCATCGAAGTCCGGGTCATCGGCAGCCACGCCCTGGATGATGGCCCACCAGGTGTTGTCCAGATCCATGCGGCCGATCATGCCGCAGACCCCTTCGGACAGCGCCCAATACTGCACCGCGGGGTCCAGACTGGCCTTCTGCCCCAGCTGCGCCGAGGTGAATACTACGCTGACGTTGGACAATGCTGCAGACCCGCCTTCGAGGCGGATGCCCAGCGACTTGCGCACCACGGAACTTGCACCGTCAGCGCCGACGACAAAATCGGCCCGCACGGTGCGGAGATTGCCGTGGGCATCTTCGCAGCTGACCTGATGCAGCCCGAATCCGTAGCCGGTAGGCTCATCCAGCTCGGCAACGCTGATGGCCTTGTAACCGTACCAGCAGGTGATCAGCGGGTTGCTGGCCACCTGCGCGCGGAGCACTTCTTCGACTACCGGCTGAGGAATCTGCTGCCCGCATTCGGGTTGCCAGCGATACGGCCCGAGCGAGAGCTGGAACGCTTCGTGGAATCTGGTGATCTCGTAGCCGCTGAGGGTAGAGCAGAAGATGACATCCTGCGAATAGCTGGTGGGCAGCGCCGCGGCCTGGCGCAGCGCATCGGCCAGCCCCAGGCGCCGCAGGTGGGTCATCGTGCGGGCATTGGTGGTCTTGGCTCTCGGGCGCAGCCGGTCTATATCCGTGCGCGGTTCCACCAGCACGCTGGGAATGCCGTGTTGGGCGAGGTCCAGGGCGAGGAACAGGCCGCTGGGGCCGCCGCCGCAGATGGCCACGGGAGCGTGCGCGGAGGTGGGGGCTTGCTGTGTGTTGTTCATGGTTTTCCTGTCGTCACTTCGAGCTCGGCAGCGTCGCCGATTGCTCCGGCCGGGTAGGGGGATTGGGCGTGGCAGGCGCGCCGGGCGCGACACGGGGCAGGGTCAGCATGAGGGCTGCCCCGAAGACCGCGGGAATGGCGAAGGCGATGGCTGCTCCGGGCACTCCGGTACCAGTGGCGATGATCATGGCGCCGTAGGTCGGCCCGGCAATTGCGCCCAGACGCCCGACGGCCAGGGCCCAGCCCAGTCCCGTAGCCCGGATGCCGCCCGGGTAGAACTGCGCAATGTAGTCGTTGATCTGGTTTTGCGTTCCCATGCCGCCAAAGCCGGTCAGCGCCACCAGCAGCATCATGAGCGCGGTCCCGGGATTGGAAGTCATCAGCAGCAGGGCCGCGGCGGCGGTGGAGAATCCGAAGACCACCAACGGCTTGACCCCGATTCGCTGGCCGACCAGCGAAGCGATGACCGTGCCGAGCATGGCTCCGAGGGAATAGGCCAGCAGGAAGGACACCGAGGAGCCCATGCCGTAGCCTGCATTGCGCATGATCTGCGGCAGCCAGGTGCTGACGCCGAACATGGTCAGCATGGACAGCAGCGTGACCAGCCAGATGCGCAGGGTGCGTGCCCTGAGCCCGGTGCCCAGCAATTGGCGCGTCGGGGAGTGACGTGCGGCTTCGCCAAGAGCCTGCGGGGCTGCCGGTGGGAGGACCAGGCCGTAGTCCCGTGAAATTTCCCGGGCCGTCTCCGGGCGTCCTGCGGCCATGAGGTAGGCGGGGGACTCGGGGAGGAATTTCGAGGCCAAGGCCGCAGCAAGGAATCCGAAGCAGCCCAGCGCATAGACGGGGCGGAAGGAGTAGTTCTCGATGAGCAGCATCGAGCTCAGCGACGCCGCGACAGTTCCCAGCGCGGGGCCGGTCAGCACGATTCCCAAGGTGAGCGACTTGCGTTCGGGCAAGGCGAATTCGTTGGCCAAGGCCACCGCTGTGGGGAGCAGCCCGCCCACGCCGAAGCAGGCGATGAACCTGGCTGCCGCGAAGAGCTCCCAGGTGGGAGCGAAGGCGCAGGCCAGCATGAACGTCGAGAAGAGCAGGACCGAGCCGATGAGGATTCGCCGCCGGCCCAGCTTATCGGTCAATATTCCCACGACCAGCGAGCCAATCAGCATGCCAACCAGGGCCAGGCTTCCTACGGCTCCGGCTTGGGCCGCGGTGGCGTTAAAAGGCTCTTGGCCGATGATCGCCGGCAGCGTGGTGCCGTAGACGTAGAGATCGTATCCATCGGCGATGAGGCTCAGCCAGCAAATGAAGTACACAATGGTTCGTGACCGATGGGTGGCCGATAGCGCTGTCATCGTTCTCTCCCTTGAAAAGATGTTGGGCTGTGGTGCCGCGAATGCGGGCCCTGAAAGAATCTTGCGGTTTTTGACCCTTCACGTGAGCATGTGTTTCAATCAGTGAAACAAAATTTGTGCGATAGATCACGATGGGTGGGTGTGCGTGAGTGCTGCAGGTGGACGCCCGGCGCAGGGCGAACCGGTGATTGATCGGGCTTTCGCGATCCTCGGGGCCTTTGACGGCACTCGACGCGTCCTGTCGATTTCAGAGATTTCCCGGATCACGTCGATTCCCAAGGCCACGACGTGGCGGATCATCGGGCAATTGACACGACGGGGCGCATTGGAAAAAGCCGAGGATGGGCACTATGTCGTCGGCGTGCGCATGTGGGAGTTGGCTTCATTGGCCCCACGGGGGCAGGGAATCCGCGATATCGCCCTGCCCCACCTCGAGGATCTCTATGCGGCAACCGGACACCATGTCATTCTGGCCATCCGCGACGGAGGCGAGGCGGTCATGGTGGATCGCCTGTCCTCTCCGCAGGCGCCCGAGGTGGCCTATCGTGTGGGCGGTCGCATGCCTCTGCGCGGCACTGCGGTGGGCCGGGTGCTGCTGGCGCATTGCCCGCTGGCCGAGGCCAACGAAATCCTGGCGCAGGGGCCGGTGCAGGAGCCTGGCGGAATGCTTCTGGGCGAAGCTGAAATGCGCCAGGTGCTGGCGCACGTGAAGCAGACCGGATTCAGCGTGGTGCGCAGAACTCTGCCCAGCCAGACGGTCTCGGTGGCGGCCGGCATCAGGGACGGGAGCGGCAAGGTGGTGGCAGCGCTGTCGGTTATCACGCCCGAGGGGGCTGCGGCGCCGCAGGCGCTTTGGCCAGCAGTGGGCACCGCCGCCAGGACAATTTCCCGGAGCCTGGGCTACAAGCCCGCCTCAGCCCCTGGATATGTGGCGGAACTCAGATCCTGAGCGGCTGGTTGCTGGTTGGCTTGCTGCCACTGGCGGACCCAAGCGCGGCCATAGTCGTTCCCGTGGGGAGTGCGCATGACCGTATGCACGTGGAACCGCTGGGGCGTCGAATAGTCGAGGAAGACGCCGCAGTGGTGATCGAGTTCCACGATGATCGCCGGCGACTGGATGCGGTAGTAGAAGACGTCACTCGGCTCGTTGCCGCCAATCCAGCAGAACCAGGTTTCCTCCAGATGCTCTCCGAGCTCGCGCAGGCGGGCAGCCCGGGGACCGCTGGGCAGCGGTGCGATGAATTCGCCGAGGATCTTGAAGACCAGCTCCTGGGCATCGGCTTCCATGCTCGCCACCTTCAGGCCTTCGAAGGGGATGACGCGGTTGTCCTGGAAGGCTCCGGCCAGGTGCCGTTCGTCGCCCGGATGCACCCGGCCTTCGGGCATGGCGGGGTCCACCATCTGCTGGTAGAGCGTGGCTTCCTTGCGCTGTCCGGGTGGCAGGGCCGCCATCAGCTCGGTGGCGAGGTCGACGCGCCTGTCGAAGGCGCGCAGGCCGCGCTGTGGCCCCTCATCGATTTCATTGGGTTCCGCTCCGAAGAAGACCGGGCCCAGGGCCATGCGTCCCTCAACCACCAGGCAATTGACGGCGCAGTGGTGCCCGAACAGCTGCCAGCCCCAGGGGTGTTCCGGGTGCGGCGTGCCGTAGAGCGCGAAGTTGTAGCTGAATTCGTTCAGAATCGATTCCAGCCCCACGGTTTCGCCGAGGAACCCGTTGATCAGCATCATGCCGTGGGCCAGTTCGTAGCCCTCGGGGCTCAGCGAGGCCTTGACCAGTGCCAGCGCCTTTTCGCGCACGGCTGCCGGCTGGAATTCCAGCCGGAGCCCGGTGTCGAATTGCATGAATTCCGGATTGGCCCAGGTCTGCCACTGCACCGCGTCGACCGGATGCATCAGCCGCTCCCGGCCTTCGGTATCGAGGCAGCCCAGCAGCGCCTCGGCCGCCTCGATCATTTGTGCCACCGGGGCCTGCTCGCCGGGGCGGGCCGGGGCCAGCGGGTGCAGATCCGGGCGCAATGCGCCGGTTTCGGTGACGCCGCAAAATGGCTGCAGGTACAGCGGGGTCCATCCCTTGATGAGTTCGCCGGTGAAGCTGCCCGGGGCCTTGGCCGCTTGCCGGTATTCATAGGCGTCCAGCCCCTTCACCTGCGCAATGCGGGGATGGTTTTCGGGAAAGAGGTAGCGGCGGAATTCGGCGGTCATGGGTTCACTCCTTCGTGCCCGGGGCGGGAAAGGCGCCTGGGGCCCAGATTAGCGGTGGTGCGTGGAGGGATCCCGGGCTGTACATGGGCCCGGATCTATGTCATGCTCCAATTCAAACATAAAAGGTGCGAATCTTTTAGACCTTTTAGCCGAGCACGGGAATTGACGGAGGAAAACCCATGAGAATTGTTGGCATCCTGGAACAAGACGGACAGGTCAACGTGGCATCCTTGTCCGACGACGGGCACACGGCGCAGATTCTGGCAAGCCTGGAGGAGTTCTGGTCATCGCCCTCCGGCTATTTGGACGGAGTGGGTCGCGGAAAGCCGGTTCCGGCAGCGGATCTGCAATTCGTCCCGCCGGTGCTGCCCGGGGCGCGGGTCATCTGCATCGGCCTGAACTACCTCAAGCACGTGGCCGAAGGAACCTACCGGGATGCGCAGCTGCCTGAATACCCCACGCTGTTCGCCCGCTGGACCCAGTCCCTGAGCGTGGACGGTGCCGAGGTCCCGGTTCCCTCCGGCGAGGATGGGCTGGACTGGGAAGGGGAAATCGTTGCCTGGGTCGGTGGCACCCTGGTCGACGCCACAGCCGACGAAGCACTGGAAGCGGTCCTCGGCTATTCGGCCTTCAATGACCTGACCGCGCGCCGGGCGCAGAAACTGACCTCGCAGTGGATTCTGGGCAAGAATCCCGACAAGTCCGGCGC